>JBBSHB010000030.1:0-26530 GCA_038253515.1 Gemmatimonadales bacterium
CATCGCGCTGGTGGCCGGTGCCGTGCTCGGCTACCTCTCCGAGATGCTGGCCGGAGCGATGACCGGCACCGCAAAACACACCGCCTGATCGACAAGAGTCGGCGGGCTCCGGAGCCGAGTCATGGCTCCGGGAGCCCCCCGGCTCAGGTCTGCCGCCTACGCGCCCGCCTGACGAGCTATACCCTCACCTCGGCCGGAGTTGCCCTGCAGGACGTGATCGACGCGATTGGAACGTGGGGCACCGAGTACCTGCGAGAGCAGCTGAAGGAAACGGCGAGCAGGAAGCGGCGTCAGGCGCCGTCCGCGGCGGGCTCGGGAAAAGCAGGATCCGGCCGGCTGACCCTCCAGCCCCGGCGGCAGCGGCTCGTCGTACTGCGCGGTGAGCTGCTCGCCGGCCACGCGCGCCTGTACCCGCTGCGACACCATCTGGGCCACGCTCGCGGGCAGGCCGAACTCGCGCAGGTAATGGTCCGTGGCCTGACCCACCGCCCTGATCCCCTTGAGCAGCCGGGTAAAGCCGATCGCGTTCTCGACATGGGTGCCGACCACCGCTTCGGCCGCGCGCGCCCCGACCATGCGCGCGAGCTCGAAGGTCTTCTCCTGATAGCGCCGGCGGTACCGCTGATGCTCGATCACCAGATCGGGCCTGAACCGGTGCCATCCCGCCAGCGCGGGGAACTGGCCCAGCGGCGGGAGCGACTCGAGCTCCAGCGCCGTGAAGGTCCGGGAGCGCACCACCTCCTGCATCGCCTCCGGCACCGTCGTCACCTGGAAGTAGAGATCCATCGCGTGGAGGACCGCGATCCGGGAAGCGAACTCACAGAGGAATTGCAGCGCCTCCGCGGTATGCGTCGCGATCAGCGCCTCCCACGCCGCGGCATAGGCGACCCTGACCTGGAGGTGCAGCGCCTCGGGAATCCGGCGCAGCGACATCTGGCTGGGCACCGTCATGTGCGGGGACTCCGGCTGGTGGCGGGAACGGGTCCGGTCTCAGGCGACCGGATGCTTCGCCGGGCAGCAATATTCAGTCCCCCAGCGGGGACGCGGAGCCGGGCAGGAGAACCACCCGGAGCGGCGGCGACGGCGCGGCTAGCACTCGCAAAACGCCCGTCGATTTTGCAGGGACTGAGTTCAGCGCAGCGCCAGGGGAATGAACTTGGCGTAGCGTCTTTCCCAGCGACGGAGCGACTCCATGGAGAGCCCGTCGAGCTCCTGGGACACTGTCTTGGCGGCGGTGAGCGCGACCTCGAGATCATGCGCATCGTTGATGGCGTGCTCCCGACCCGACAGCTCGGCCACGCCGACCAGCACCGTGAGTTGGTTGTTGACCTTGTCCTGGAGCATGAGGCGAAGCTTCCGGATGAGACGCTTCCGGCCAAGCAGGCTGTAGCGATGCACCGCCCAGAGGATGAACCCCTGGAGCCAGATGAGATACGTCAGCGCCAGCCCCTGCACACCCCGGCTGAGTTGAGCGAAGGTGACGGCGATCGCGATCAGCACGCCGCAGGTGGTGAGCAGGAGCTCGAAATGCTCGGCGAGAGCCTCCAGTAGGGCGTTCTGAAGTCGCGAGGGAGAGTGCACAACGGCCTCTGGCGCAGGTAATTGGGGGAGCACCCGTAGTATTGGGGCAAAGCATCCCGCCGTCCAGTGGCAGATTCCCGACACCGACAAGAAAACGAGCCCCGCCGATGCAATGTCTGGCGGGGCTCGTGGTACTGTCGGTGGTACTGTCGATGGACGGTCAGGCCGCGAGATCTCTCAGCTTGTCGCCGTGCTGCTCCCGCAGCTGGCGTAACGCGCGATCGCGGAGCTGCCTGATCCGCTCGCGGGTAACGCCCATCATCTGGCCGATCTCCTGGAGCGTCCGCGTCTTGCCGTCGTCCAGCCCGAAATAGAGCCGGAGCACCTTCGCATCGCGCGGCGGGAGCGCGGCCAGGGCGGCATCGAGGTCGGTGGTCTGGCTGCTGACCAGGGTGGCGGAGTCGGTGCCCTCCTGGGTGGTCGGGACGAACCGCTCCATCCGACCCCGGTCGTCGGTCTCCCGCACCGGATGGTCGAGCCGGACCGCCTCGATGTGGAGCGCGCTCAACGAGCGCACGGCATCCCGGGTCAGCCCGGTGGCCTCGACCAGCTCCTCCGTCGTCGGGGCCCGGCCCAGCCGTTCGGTCAACAGCGTGGTCGCTCGACCGAGCCGATTGAGGTCGGCCGTCCGGTTGAGCGGCACGCGAACCGGGCGGCCATGACGCGCGATCGCCGCCTGAATTGCTTGGCGGATCCACCAGACGGCGTAGGAGATGAACTTCACGCCCCGATCCGGATCGAACTTCCGCGCCGCGGTCATGAGGCCGACGTTGCCCTCACCGATGAGGTCCATGAGCGGGACCCCGCGATTCTGGAATTTCTTCGCCACCGAGACCACGAATCGCACGTTATGGCGCGCGAGCCTTTCCTGGGCTTCCACGTCGCCCTTGAAGGCACGACGGGCCACCACCGCCTCCTCCTGCACCGAGAGGAGCGGGATTCGGCTGATCTCCTGAAGGTAGAAGTCCAGGCTCTCGCGCCCCTCATCCACTGCCTTGGGCAGCGGCGAAACCCGCCCTCGGCGCCCACGCTTCTTGACTGCCACTTTGTTGTACTCCTGTCTGCGGACCCATCTGATGCTGGTAACCACAATTCCGCCAGGGGGTTACGAGTTAGATACCGGTCTCCATCGAGTCCCTGCCGAACCGTCCGGCACCGCCTGGCTGCGTCGCGGACTCAGACGCCACGATGAGCGGGCCCGAAGGATCGTTGCACATGCCGGCGAGAGACGCAGTAATACGTTGACAGAACACACCCGCCAGGTCCCCTGTTCCCGCCGCGCTAGCGGCGCCGCTTCGTCCGGCTGGTAGGCTCAGCGCGGAGTGGATCGTCGGGCCAGTGGTGCCCTCCAGGATCACAATCCGGCCTCCGGCCAGCCACGGCTCCCCCAGGAGCGCGAGGGGCACCCGGGTAGTCTTGCCCGCACCGGGAGGCGCCTGGAGCACTGCGGCGATGCCAGCTCTCAGCGCCTCCCGCAGGGCGGGCAGCACAGGCTCGATGGGGAGGTCGGGAGCAGGCATGGACCCAACAATAGCCGGATCTGGAACTGCTTCGGCGCAGCCGTCGTTTGCTCATGTAGTGGCTGGCACGGACCGTGCAAAAGTGGCGGCCCTCGGAGTTGGAGCAGCTCGTCAGGCGCGACAGGAAGGTTGGGTGGCCCGTGTTGACCTGTGATTACAACGGATGGAACGACGCGCCGGAAGACGAGCGCGAGTGGTTTGATCAGCATCCCGAGATCTGGGGCGGGCCCGTACGGGAAGCGGACAACCGTCCGTACCGGGTGACACCCAAGTGGAGGCCGCGGAGGTGACTGCCAACCGTCATCCCGAGCGAAGCGAGGGATGACGGTTCCTCATAACAACAGTATCCCCTACCGCTCCCGCACGATCCCCCGAATCAGCGCGTCCATCCCCTCAAGTCCGGTCTTCTCCGGATCGGGCCACGCGATCCAATCGTCGTTGTCGAACACGATGGAGAGAGACACGATTCCGTGGATGACCGACCACGCCATCAAGGCGACCTGGTCCGGATCGGTGAGCTCGAGACGGAGCCGGCCGGCCGAGATCGCCTCGGCCACGGTGCGCCGAAGAAAGCTGTAGGCATCCTCTTCCGGATTGCCCTTCTCGACTCCGGGATCGACCTCGGGCGTGACGGTCATGAAGAGGAACCGGTAGTGACTCGGGTTCTCCAGACCGAAGCGGATGTAGGTCTGACCGATCCGCCGGAGGCGCTCGATCGGGTCCTCGATCTTTCCGCTGCGCTGGAAGGCCTGGGCCAGCGCGCGCATGTCGTTCTCGCAGAGCTCCCGCAGCAGCGCGTGCTTGTCCCGGAAGTGATGATAGATCGCGGTGGGCGTGTACTCCACTTTCTTGGCGATGGCCCGCATGGTCACCGCCTCGATGCCCTCCCTGACGAACATCTCCCGGGCCGCATCGAGGATGAGGCCCCGGGTTTCCTGGGGCTCGCGCGCGCCGCGCTCCTTGGCTCCCCTCGTCGTCGGAATCATGGCCGGCTAACTTAACGCTGTTAAGTACACGCCGCAATAGTCCCCCGGGCGCCCGTGCCGTGCGTCACCGCCATCCCTCCAGCTTGGAAGTAACATGTCTCCATTGTAGTTGTCACTCGGCGGAGGACTCGCCGCTGCGCTCTGGCTGGACGGCGCAGCTTCATTTTTCCTGTTTCGGGGGTGGAATATGCGCACGAAGCTGGCAGCCGCGGTCGCTCTGCTGACCCTTGTCGGCTGCAACAAAACGAATCGGGAGACGGGTGCGGCGGGCGACCAAACTCGCTCGGGAACCGACACCACGATCCAGTCGGACCGGATCAAGGACACGACGGTCGTCAAGAAGGACACCACGATCGACGTGGATACCACCAAGAAGACCGACAATATCAAGAAGAATCAGTAACCGAAGTCGCGCGACACGACAAAGACCGGCTGAGCAGTACTTTGCTCAGCCGGTCTCGCGTTGTCCCTCGCCACCTCGGGAAAGCGTCGCTGAGCGAGCTTACCAGGAGTCGGTGGTGACTCTCTTCTTGCGTTTGCGCCGGAGGGCGGCGGCGGTCTTGATGGCTCGCGCCTCGCTCGGCTTGACGTAGTGCCGCCGGCGCCGGAGCTCACCGAAGAGCCCGGACTTCTGCAGCTTCCGCTTGAAGAGCTTGAGCGCGCGCTCCAGGCTGTCTTCGTCCTTCAGCCTCACCTCTGTCATTGGGCCACCCTTCGTCGCGAGCGGGTCACGGCTTGAAATTCGCCGAATGCAGCCAAACGGAAAAGGGGCCTGGCGCCAACGCCAGCCCCCTCTGATCACGTCGGTGATCGGGCACCTCGCGGGGCACCGATGCAAAGGAAATGTACACCTCCGACGCCCGGTGGACAACCCCGCGCGGCGCCTCAATGCCGCAGCAGCCCCAGAACGACCTCGGTCACGATCAGGAGGATGATGATCACCTCCAGCACGTTACCCCGCGCGGTCTGAGCCTCGTCGTTGAGCATGGCATAGGTGTCCCGGAAGATCTGCAGCTTCCGGCCCAGCCCGTTGCGCCAGGCCTCCTCCCGGAACAGGGTGAGCGCGGCCTGGTAGATCCGGGCGAGGTACACGTCGTTGGTCACCTTGAGACCGTTCTCCACCCGTTCCACCACTTCGGTGGTGTCGCCCACCATGGTATGCAGCCCGGCGAGCACGTTCTCGAACCGCCGCACCAGGAGGGCGGTGGTCCCCCGCCGCGCGAGCAGGGCCCGATCGTAGAGCTGGGGGAGCTCGGCGTCGAGGTACGCGTCGTAGACCCGGAGCTCCAGCAGCTGCGCATTGGCGAACTCGAGGAGGAACTCGACGTCCTGGTCGCTCACCAGCGGCTCGGCAACCAGCGCCGCGTCCCAGCTCAACACCGTGAGATCCTGATCGGTATAGCTGAAGCGGCGGGAGAGCAGATTCCTCCGCGCGTCCTCGGTGAGCGGCCGGGACTCACCCAGGAGGAGCGCGGCCAACGCCGAGTCGTCGAGGCGTGCCGGCGTGGTGGCCGCGCCACCCTCGCTCAGGCGGGTGAACCGCCACACCGTGTAATCCTCCACCACGGGCGCGATGGCCGGGCGTTCGATGGCCGGCCGGAGCTGCGCCACGAGCGCGCCGAGCGCCGGGCCGAAGACGAGACCGAGATCGGCCCGCTCCAGTCGCCGCGCCAGACCGAGGAGGTCGAGCCACGGCGTGCCGTTCGCGACGGCGACCCGGAGACGCAGCGAGATCACCCCGAAGTCGAAGCAGCAGGCGCTCAGCTCGGCGGTCAAGGCAAGCCCATCGGCCGGGACCGGGACCGGACCCAGGGGCACGGTCAGGGGAGGCTGCGCGATGATCAGCGCCTTGGCCTCGCCACGGGTGGGGCGGGCGCGCGCGGGAGACTGCGCCTCGAGCAGTCGCGCGGCGTGCGCCAGGTCGAGGGCGTAGCCGACGTCATGGAGACGGTAGGTCGTGACGGCCCCGTCGACGGCGAGGGTCTGATCGCCCTCGCCGGCGTCGCGGTGCAGCGGAATGACGGCCATGTACCGGAGAAGATACTCGGGTGACGGTGTCAGGCGACGGCATCGAGCACCCGGAGCGTCGCGTCGGTCACGGTCCCGAACGTCAGGTGGCCGGCCAGCCCACGGGCGTGAGTCTGCCAGGGGAATGCGGCCGGGCCAGGGGTGAGGCCAAGGGCGGGCACCAGTGCTTCGTCCACCAGCCCCCAGAACGCGGTCCCGAATCCGGCGCCCCCCAACCTGCCGACCGCGGCGAAGCGCTCCCGGAGCACCCCGTACACAGCCCCCGTGCCGATGCCGATCGCCCAGTGGATCACCGAGCCCAGCCGTTCGCGCTGCGCGTCGTCGAGCGACCGGCCCGCCAGTCCGGCGGCCTTCTCGGCGGCCGCCCCGTACGCGGTCGTGCCGTTGCGGGCCCGATCCTCGGTCTCGCGGGCCTCATGGTTTTCGCGCTGGTACATGTAGTTGGTGATCTGGCCCATGAGCCAGGTGGCCACCGCACCGGCGATGGCACCCTTGAGCGCGGCGGCGCCGGTGCCGCCTCTGGTGTGTCTGCTGCGTCGGGACATCCGCACCTCCGTGTCGAGTCACTTCGCCGCCGACAAATTGGCCACTTCCGAGCGCCGGGCAAGTGATTCGGCTCACAGGGCCCGGCATCATCGACGCGCCGGTGGTCGAGGCGGAATAGTGCTCAGGCCCGAGGCGGCCGGCCGGCGATCTCCAGCAGGTCGCGGAGCATCGCGGCCGCGGTAGGCACCGGATCGCGCTCGCGGCTGGTGGCGCTGGCGCGCCCCGCGATGTCGGTGTGATAGACCACGCCCATCTCGTCGCCGTCCATCCGGGCGAGTGGGTGAGCCAGGGGGAGCGCGGCGGGGCCCACGCTGAGCCGGAACGTCCCGGCCCCAGGGCGGGCCGGCTCCGCCAGACAGAGCAGCACGATCCGCTCGCCCCGCTCAACGGCCGCGCGGAGCATCTCCGGCGTGACCCCGGCAATCCCTTCCACTTTCACGTCGGCCAGTGTCGTCGGTTGACCCAGCACGGCGTTGGCGACGATCACCAGCTTGCTGGCGGCATCCCAGCCCTGCACGTCGAGCGACGGATCGGTCTCGGTGAGCCCCCGTTGCTTCGCATCCGCCAGGACCTCGCTATAGCCCCGCCCTTGCTCCATAGCGCGGAGCAGGTACTGGGTGGTGCCGTTCAGCACGGCTTCGACCCGGAGGATGCGAGCACCGGCCAAGTCTCGCAGCCCCAGGTTGATCGTGGGCAGCGCGCCTCCGACACAGGCGCTGAAGCGGAGCGCAGGCCGGGTGGCATCCGCCAGGTCGCTCAGGGCGGCGAGCTCGGCGTAGGCCAGTGCGAGCGGGCCCTTGTTCGCGAGGACCACCGCGGCGCCCTGCCGCAAGGCGGCGCGGGCGATGTCGAGACCGGGTTGCCCGGTCCGGAGGTCGACCGGGGTGGACTCGAGTATCGCATCAGCGGGGAGGGAGCGGACCAGATCGAGGCCGGACATGCCGGCATGTCCGACCGCCGGCAGTGAGCCGACGGAACCGCCTCCCTCCTTGACGGCGAGAACGGCGCCGCGGTCGAGACCGGCGGGGTCGAACGCCGTCCCGGCTGAATCGGCGGCGCCCACCACGATGAACTCGATCGCGTGGCGCTCGCGGAGCAGCGGGGCCTGGGAATCGAGCACCCGCAGGAAGCTCCGGCCGACGTTTCCAAGGCCGGCCAGGACGAGCCTCACGGGTACGGGAGAACCCCTCGGTGTCACCTCGACGCGGAGTGCTGGAGCACGGCGGGCCGGGTGGGCCCTTCACCGGCGCCGGTGCGCTCGATCGCGGCGGAAATCTCGTCCAGGTCGGCCACGGACAGCTCCAGCGTGGCCGCCCCGATCCAGCCTTCCACCTGCTGGGGCGAGCGGGCCCCGACGATGGCGCCGGTCACGCCGGGCCAGGCCAGCGTCCAGGCCACCGCCACGGCGGAGACGGTGGTGTCATGCCGGCGAGCGATGGGCCGAAGTGCGTCCCGCAGCGCGAGGTTGCGCTCGAGCTGCGGTCGCTGGAACTCGGACGCCTTGCGCCGCCAGTCGTCCGGCGCCAGCGCGGCGACCCGCGCCGCGTCGAAGCTGTCGGTGAGGATGCCCGACTGCATCGGGCTGTAGCAGATCACGCCGGTACCGTGCTCGGCGCACCAGGGGATCTCCCGGGCAGCCACATTCCGCCGGATCATGGAGAACGGCGGCTGGAGCGAGTCGACGTGGCGCACGCGCTCGCATCGCTGGAGCAGCGCGACGTCGAAGTTGGAGACTCCGATGGCGCGGACTTTCCCCGCCTCGACCAGGCGCACCATGGTGTCCCAGGAGTCCTCCACCGCGGTGCCGGTCTCGTCCGACCAATGGAACTGGTAGAGATCGATCCGATCGATCCCGAGCCGGCGCAGCGAGGCCTCGACCTCGGTGCGGATCGAGTCCGGGCGCAAGACCCGGCGGGGGGAGGCCATCCGGTCGCGCTCATCCCACACCAGGCCGCACTTGGTGAAGACGAACGGCCGCTCCCCCGGGGGAAGACTGCGGAGTAGCCGGCCGACGACCTCCTCCGAATGGCCCAGCCCGTAGACCGCGGCGGTATCGATCCAGTTCACGCCGAGCTCGAGCGCCCGGCGCATCGCCTCGAGCGAGGCGTCGTCGTCCTGGGGTCCCCAGCCGAAGGCCCATCCGCCGCCGCCTGTGGCCCAGGCGCCGAATCCGACGGTGGTGATCTCGAGCCCGGACGATCCGAGAGGGCGGATCGGGAGAGTAGTGTGCATTGGTCCAGCTCCTCGTTTCACGGTGTCGATTGTCGCCGTCCAGCCACTCCCGGCTATATGACCGCACCCGAGGCCGATTGCAAGATCGCTGGCAGGAACCCCGGCCGGCGGTGAGATTGGTCGGCATGTCCCGCCTCGCCGCCGCGCTCGCACTCGCCCTGCTCTGCTGGCTCGCCAGCGGCCTGGGGCCGGTCCCGCCGTTCGGCGAGCTGCTCGATCCGGCGCATGGCATCTGGACGCTCAGCGGCAACGCGGAGCCGCCCCGGAGCGCCACGGTGACGCTGCCGAGGCTCGACGCGGAGGTGCGGGTGCTGTTCGACGATCGCGCGGTGCCGCACATCTTCGCCTCCACCGAGCTGGATGCCTGGCGCACGCTGGGCTACGTCATCGCGCGCGACCGCCTCTTCCAGCTCGAGCTCCAGGCCCGGGCCGGAGGCGGGACGCTGACCGAGCTGCTTGGCGCCGCGGCGCTGCCGGCCGATCAGGAAGTCCGGGCGCTGGGGATGGCACGCGGCGCCGAGCGCCTGGTCGCGGCGCTTCCCGACACCTCCGAGGCCCGGCGGACGCTGGACGGGTACGCCTCGGGGGTCAACGCATACATCGACCAGATGCGGTCCTCCGAGCTTCCGCTCGAGTACCGGCTGCTCGGTCGCCGCCCCGCCCGGTGGACGCCGCTGCAGTCGATTCACGTGTTCATGCGCATGGGCCAGACGCTGGCCCAGAGCGGTCTCGAGCTTCGGCATCTGGCCGCCGCGGCGCGGGTGGGGACCGTCGCGGCTGATGCCCTTTTTCCGATCCACGCACCGATCCAGGAGCCGATCCAGCCGTCCGCCGACGAGCCGCGGACTATCGCGACCGTGCTGCCCGCCCCAGGGGCCCCGGACAGCGGCGCCGTCGAAGCGCTCCGTGCCGTACCCGTCGAGGCGCTCGCCCGTGCTGCCGGCGACGACGGCGACGGGTCGGGGAGCAACAACTGGGCGGTGGCGCCCGCACGCACCCGCGACCACGCCGCGCTGTTGGCCGGCGACCCCCACCTCGACCTCACGCTCCCGTCGATCTGGTACGAAGCCCATATCGTGGTGCCGGAGGTGGTGGATGTGTACGGCGTGACGATTCCCGGCATTCCCGCTGTGATACTGGGATTCAACCGCGACGTGGCATGGAGCTTCACCAACACCGACGCCGACGTGATGGACCGGTGGGTGGAGCAGGTGGACGACACCCTGCGGCCGACGGCGTACCGCCTCGACGGCGCCTGGGCACCGGTGGAGCAGCGGACCGAGTTCTATCGCGGAACCCACGGCGAGACGCTCGCGACCGACACGCTGCGCTTTACCCACCGGGGGCCGATGAGCCGGCTCGGCCGGCGGTGGATGTCGACCCGGTGGACCGTGCTCGAGAGCGGGGCCGCCTCCGATGCGCTTCGGGCCGCGGCCCGCGCCCACTCCGCCGCGGCGTGGCTGCAGGCGATGGCCGGGTTTCGGGTACCCGCGCAGAACCTGCTGGTGGCCGATCGCGGCGGCACCATCGCGATCCGCTCCACCGGATGGTTCCCGCTCCGCGCCGACAGCGGGCGGGGCGACCGGCTGCGTGACGGCACCAGCCGGGCGAGCGATTGGATCGGCGAGTGGCCGGTCACCGAATATCCCCAGGCGGTCTCGCCGGTCCAGGGATTCCTCGCCTCGGCCAACCAGGAGCCCCGGGACCCGCGGGACGGGCACCGCTACCTGGGCGCCGACTGGCCGCCCCCCTGGCGCGCGCTCCGAATCAACCGGCTGCTCCGGGCCGACTCGCAGGTGACGGTGGACGCGATGCGCCAGTGGCAACGCGACCCCGGCAGCGCCCGGGTCGATCGCTTTCTGCCGTTCCTGCTGGCGGCGGCCGCCAGCCAGGGAAGGGACACGGTGCTGGCACACGCGGCTCGACTGCTCGCGGCCTGGGACCGGAGCTACAGTACGGACAACGAAGGAGCGATGCTGTTCGAGCTGGCCATGGGGGCCGTGGACCGGCGAACCTGGGACGAGGTGCGCCCGGGCCCGACGCCGAGCAGCATGATCCTGAGTGGCTTGCTGGACGACTCGACCAGCGCCTGGTGGAACGACCGGCGCACGCCGGAGCGGACCGAGCATCGGGACGAGATCCTGAGCGCCGGCCTGCGCGACGGCTATCAGGAGGCTGTGCGGCGGCTGGGGTCTCCCGACGGCGGGCATTGGCGCTGGTCGCGCGCGCATCCGGTGGACATCTGGCACGTGCTCCACCTGCCTTCCCTCTCCGCCCTGGGACTCTCGGTGCCGGGAGGACCCTACACCCTGAGTCCTTCCAGCATGGACGGCGGAGGCGAGGGATCGAGCTGGCGCATGGTGGTCCAGCTGGGACCGGCGGTCCGGGGGTGGGGCACCTATCCCGGCGGTCAATCAGGCAACCCGGCGAGCGCCCGCTACGATGACCGGCTGCCACTCTGGCTGGCGGGAGAGCTGGCCGAGCTCAGGTTCCCCCGGCGGCCGGAGGAGCTGCACGCCCGGTCGAGCCTCCGACTGACGGCGGAACGGTGAGAGCCCTGCGGGGAGTGGCGGGGCTTGCCTTGGCCGTGGCGCTCGGTACCGTGCTCGCGGGGTGGTGGACCGTGCCGGTGATGGTGGCGGTGTGGCTCCGGCTTTGGCCGGCGCCGGCGCGGAGGGCGATGATCGGCGCCGCCCTTGGGTGGGCGCTGCTGCTAGGCTGGACGGTGCTGCACGGGCCGATCGGGCCACTGGCCCGGCGGGCGGGAGGACTGTTCCGGCTGCCGGGCTGGGGGTTGATCCTGGTGACGCTGCTCTTCCCCGCGGCGCTCGCCGGCCTGGTCGCGATGATCGTCGGCCGGAGGTCGGCGACGCCGTCGAGCGCCCGGGCTATGGGGTGAAAGCGTCACCGGCCCCTTGCGCCACATCCCCGATACGGTTTTACGTCGCCAGAGTGGCCGGCGCATTCTCTGACGGAGCAGCATGCCGGTCGGCGAGCAGAGGAGGACGTGTGCGCCAGGCCGAGAGCGTCAAGTGGATCCGCGTCGCGGGGGCGGCGGCGCTGCTGGCCGGCTGCGACCCCAAGGCGCCACCCAAGGCACCACCGCCGCCGGAGGTGGCCGTGGTGACGGTCAAGCCCGAGGCGGTGCCGGAGACGTACGAGTTCTCCGCGGAGGTGGTGCCGTACCGCCGGGTGGAAGTGCGCAGCCGGATCGACGGGATCATCGAGTCGCGTCCCTTCACCGAGGGCGCGACGGTGCGGCGCCGGCAGGTGCTCTACCGGCTCGACCGGGTGCGGCCCGAGGCGGCTTATCGGAGCGCGCTGGCCCGGCGAAACAACGCCAAGCGGACACTCGACCGGCTGGAGCCGCTGCTGGCGGACCACGCCATCGCGCAACAGGACGTCGACAACGCGCGGGCCGAGCTGGAGTCCGCCGAAGGCGCGCTGGAGGATGCCAAGAAGGATCTGGACGACAGTACCATCCGAGCCGAGATCGACGGGCGGGTGGGTCGCGCGCTGTTCGACCGGGGTGGGCGGGTCACCGGAACGGACGACCTGCTCACCACGATCGACGTGCTCGATCCGGCCTACGTGGTGTTCCGTCCCTCGGCCCAGCAGCTGCTCGCCTGGCAGGAGAACCCGCGTGGCCGCGCCCTCGTCCTGCCGGGCAGCCGGCTCCGCGTCCAGGTAACGCTGCCCGACGGCTCGCTCCTGCCCCGCAGCGGCCGACTCGACTTCGTGGCGCCGTCGCTCGACGCCGCCACCGGCACCCAGGAGTTCCGGGCCGAATTCAGCAATCCGGACCGGGTGCTCCTGCCGGGTCAGTTCGTGCGGGTGCGCCTGAGCGGGTTCGTCCGCGACAGCGCGATCGCGGTGCCGCAGCGGGCGGTGCAGCAGGCCCTGGGGCGGCAGTTCGTCTACGTGGTGGGCCGGGGTGATACCGTCGCCTCGCGCGACGTGCAGCCCGGACCGTGGAGCGGCAATCGCTGGATCATCGAGAAGGGTCTCGCCAGCGGAGACCGAGTGGTGGTGGACGGGGCGCAGAAGGCGGCGCCCGGCGCTCAGGTGCGTCCGGTGCCGGCGGTCGACAGCGTCTCCACCTCCGAGGCCGCCTCGGCCGGGGCCGCGGCGCCGGCCGTGACGGGAGCCAAGCCGTGAATCAGGCGCCTTCCGCGCTGGCGCCGGACGGCGGCGAGGAGGTCCACTACTTCTTCATCCGGCGCCCGGTGCTGGCGGCGGTCATCTCCATCATCGTCACGCTGCTCGGCGTCTTCGCCATCCGGCTGCTGCCGATCTCGCGCTACCCGCAGATCACCCCACCCGCCATCCAGGTGCAAACCGTCTATCCCGGCGCCACCGCCGAGGACGTGGCGGAGGCGGTGGCGGCGCCGATCGAGCAGCAGCTCTCCGGTCTGCAGGGGCTGCTCTACTACTCGTCGGCCAACGCGAGCGACGGGTCGATGAGCCTGCAGATCTTCTTCGACGTAGCCCGCAGCCAGGACCTGGCGGCGGTGGACGTGCAGAACGCCGTCCAGCTCGCCCAGCCCCAGCTGCCGGACGCGGTCCGCCAGAACGGCATCACCATCGTCAAGGCGAACACCGACATCCTGGGCGTGGTGGCGCTCACCTCGGCCGATCCCCGGTACGATGCGGCGTACCTGACCAACTACCTCAAGCTCTACGTCGAGGACGAGATCAAGCGGGTGCCCGGCATCGGCAACGCGCTCACGTTCGGCGGGCTCGAGTTCTCCATGCTGATCCAGCTCGACCCGGACCGGATGGCGCAGCTCGGGGTCACCACCAGCGACGTCGCCGCGGCCGTGCGGGAGCAGAACACGACCAATCCGGCGGGCCGGGTCGGACGGGAGCCGGCGCCGCCCAACGTCGAGTTCACCCTCCCGGTGACCACACTCGGCCGGCTCAAGACGACCGACCAGTTCGCCGACATCGTGGTGCGGGCCAAGCCCGACGGGTCCCTCATCCGGATCCGCGACATTGGCCGGGTGGTGCTGGGGTCGCGCAATTACGACCTCGCCGGTCGGCTCAACGGGGCACCCACCTCGCCCCTGCTGCTCTACCTGCGCCCCGGCGCCAACGCGCTGGCGGTGAAGGAGGCGGTGGTCAAGCGGATGGACCAGCTGGCGCACGGCTTCCCGCCGGGGGTGCGCTACAAGATCCCGTTCGATACCACGCCGTTCGTCACCGCCTCGATCCACGAGGTGGTGAAGACGCTGCTGGAGGCGCTGCTGCTGGTGACGCTGGTGGTCTTCCTCTTCATGCAGAGCTGGCGGGCCACGCTGATCCCGATGCTCGCCGTCCCGGTGAGCGTGATCGGCACCTTCCTGGGCCTGCTGCTGCTGGGGTTCACCATCAACGTGCTGACGCTGTTCGGCCTGGTGCTCGCCATCGGCATCGTGGTGGACGATGCCATCGTCGTCATCGAGAACGCCGAGCGGATCATGGCGAGCGAAGGGGTGTCCGCCCGAGTCGCCGCGGACCGCGCCATCCGGCAGGTGGCGGGCGCGCTGATCGCCATCGTGCTGGTGCTCTGCGCGGTCTTCGTGCCGGTGGCGTTCCTGGGCGGGGTCACCGGGCGGATGTTCAGCCAATTCGCCATCACGATCGTGATCTCGGTGTTGCTCTCCGGCATGGTGGCGCTCACGCTGACCCCGGCGCTCTGCGCCATCCTGCTCCGGGAATCCAACGAGGCCAACACCACGGGCTTCTTCGGCGCGTTCAATCGCGGCTTCCACCGGACCATCCACCACTACACCGGGCTGGTCGACCGGGTGCTGGGCCGGCCGCGGACGTGGCTCGCGGTGTTCCTGATCCTGGTGGGGCTGGCGGTGGTGCTCTGGCGCCGGGTGCCGACCGCGTTCATTCCGACCGAGGACAAGGGCTACTTCGCGATCGCGATGCAGCTCCCCGACGCGTCGTCGCTGCAACGCACCAAGCGGGTCGTGCAGCAGGTGGAAGGCTTCCTGCGCCAGGAGCCCGCGGTGCGGAACGTCGTCGCCTTCGCCGGACTCGACGTGCTCACCCGCACCAACCAGACCAACAGCGCGACGATCTTCATCCTGCTGAAACCGTGGGAGGAGCGTGGCAAGGACCAGTCGATCGACGCGATCACCGGACGGATCAACGGCAAGCTCTTCGGACTCAAGGAAGCCGTTGGCTTCGCCTTCAACCTCCCCGAGATCCCCGGCCTCGGCGCCACCTCGGGGGTCGAGGTCAATCTGCAGAACCGGGCCGGCAAGGACGTCCGGGACTTCGCCAGCAGGTGCAGGCGTTTGTGGCGGCGGCCAACAAGCTGCCGGCGGTGCAGGCCCTCAATACCAACTTCCGGGCCAATGTGCCGCAGGTGTACGTGGACGTGGACCGCGCGGCGGCCAAGTCCCGGGGCGTGAGCCTGACCGAGCTGTTCGGCACCCTGCAGACCCTGCTCTCGACGCTCTACATCAACGATTTCAACCTCTATGGCCGGACCTACCGGGTGCAGGCCGAGGCACAGGCCGCGTTCCGCCAGCGGCCGGAGGACATCGGCCGGCTCTACGTGCGGGGGCGCAACGACGAGATGGTACCGGTATCGGCGCTCACCCGGATCGAGTTCCGCAGCGGACCGACCCAGCTCCTCCGCTTCAACGGGTTCGGCTCCTCGCTCATCACCGGGACGCCCAAGCCGGGGCGGAGCTCCGGCGAGGTGCTGAACGAGCTGGATGACCTGGTGGCGCGGGAGTTCGCCGGCCAGGGGATCGGGATCGGCTACTCGGGCCAGTCGTATCAGGAGCGTGCCGCGAGCGGCCAGGCCGGCCTGGTATTCGGCCTGGGCCTGGTCATCGTCTTCCTGGTGCTCGCGGCCCAGTACGAGAGCTGGACCGTGCCGTTCGCCGTCCTCCTCGGCGTGCCGTTCGGCGCCCTGGGCGCGCTCCTGGGCATCTGGCTGCGGGGAAACCCGAGCGACATCTACTTCCAGGTCGGGCTCATCACCGTGGTCGGGCTGGCCGCGAAGAACGCGATCCTGATCGTGGAATTCGCCAACTCGATCCGCAATCGTGAGGGCGGCTCGATCCGGGAAGCGGCGGTGGAGGCGGCCCGCGAGCGCTTGCGGCCGATTCTCATGACCTCGTTCGCCTTCATCTTCGGCGTCTCTCCGCTGGTGGTGGCGGGCGGGGCCGGCGCCGCCAGCCGGCACTCGCTCGGCACCGCCGTCTTCGGCGGGATGCTCTTCGCCACCAGCATCGGCATCTTCTTCATTCCCCTCTTCTTCAGCTTGTTCCGCGGTCTCGCGGAGCGGGTCGGCGGCCGGCGCCGGGCGGCGGCGCCCGCCCGCGCGATGGCGGAGCAGCGGCCGTGAGCGGCCGCCGCCCGGCGCGCGCGGTGGCGTGGGCGGGGGCAGTGTTGCTGCTCGGGGCCTGCGCCGTCGGTCCGAGCTATCGACCCGAGCCGCCGGTGCCGCCGGCGTCGCGGGTGGGTGGCGGCGGGCCGGACAGTACGGCGCGCCGCTTCTTCGACTCGCTCGCCACCGCCCGCTCGGCGGACAGCGGCGCGAGCGGCACGGGGGCCCCCGCCCCGCTCCGGCTTCCGGCCGACACCACGGCGGGCGCGGCCTGGCTGGATCTCTTCCGCGACTCCACCCTGGTGCGCCTGGTCGAGACCGCCGTGCGGCAGAACCGCGAGGTCCAGGCCGCGGTGGCGCGGATCCGGGAGTTCCGCGCGCTGGTCGGGGTGGCGCGGTCGCCGCTGTTCCCCAGCGTCAGCGTCAACGGGACCGCCAGCACCAACCAGTCAGTGTTCGGATCGTTCCCGCCCTCGCGCTTCGACGCGATCCGGGTCACCGGCGACCTCGCCTGGGAGCTCGACTTCTGGGGCCGGATCCGGCGCGGCGTGCAGGCCGCGCACGCCGATCTGTCCGCCCAGGAGGCGGGCCAGCGCGCGGTGCTGCTGACCCTGGTGAGCGACGTGGCGAGCGGCTATCTGCAACTGCTGCAGCTCGACGAGGAGCGATCGATCGCCAGCCGCACCCTCGCCGACCGGCAGGGTGTCCTCCAGGTGGCGCAGCGCCGGTTCGACCACGGGGTGATCTCGGAGCTGGACGTGCGCCAGTTCGAGGCGCAGGTCGCCGTGGCGGCGGCGGCGCTGGCGGTGGCGGAGCGGGACCGGGCCCAGCGCGAGCATCAGCTCAGCGTGCTGTTGGGCCAAGCGCCGAGGCCGGTGCCCCGCGGCGGGTCGCTGACGCAGGCGGTCAGCGCGCTCACGGTGCCCGATTCGATCTCCGCCGCGCTGCTGGCGCGGCGCCCGGACGTGCAGCAGGCCGAGCGCGGCTACGCCGCGGCGACCGCGCGCATCGGCGCGGCGCAGGCGGCGCGACTCCCGACGTTCTCCATCACCGGCTCCTACGGCACTCAGGCGACCGGCACCTCGAATCTCTTCGACTCGAGTCGTGAGGTCTATCAGCTCCTCGGCGCGGTCTCGGTCCCGCTCTTCACCGGCGGATTCCTCTCGAGCCAGGCGGAAGCGGCGCGGGCCCGCGCCGAGCAGGCGCGGGCCCAGTACGAGCAGGCGGTGCTCGTCGCCCTGGGCGAGGCGGGCGACGCGCTGGTGGGCGCGCGCACGGCGCGCGATATCACCACCGCGCAGCAGACTCAGGCCCAGGCGCTCCGGCGTGCCCTGGAGCTGGCCGAGCAGCGCTACACCAGCGGGGTGGCCAGCTACGTGGAAGTCCTCGACGCGCAGCGCAGCCTGTTCGACGCGGAGCTGTCGCTGAGCCGGTCCCGCCTCCAGGAGCTGGAGGCGGCGGTGCAACTCTATCGCGCGATCGGCGGGAGCTGGACCCGGACCAGGTGACGGGCCAACCGCTCGGCACACGCCTGGTGAGAGCGCTGGTGCTCACGGGCGGACTGCTGTTCGCCGCGTGGTGCTCGTCCGCCCTCGCGCAGCGGGCGCCGGCGCACCCGTCCGCCCGCACTCCCGCAGCCTACCGGTTCAGCCCCGAGCGCGGCTGGCTCCGGATGCGGGACGGCGTGCGCCTCGCGGTGACCTACTGGCGTCCAACCCCGCGGCATACCGGCGAGCGGTTCCCCGTGCTGCTGGAATACCTCCCGTACCGCAAAGAGGACTCGTTCTACCAGCGTGACTTCCCGATCTACAGCTGGTTCGCGCGGCGGGGATTCATCCTGGCGGCGGTGGACGTGCGGGGGACCGGCTCGTCGGAGGGGCGGCTGCCGCCTCGGGAGTACTCCGACGAAGAGATGGGGGACGCGGACGAGATCATCGCGCAGCTGGCGCGGATGCCGGAGAGCAACGGCCGGGTGGGGATGTGGGGCATCTCCTGGGGCGGATTCAACTCCATCCAGGTCGCGATGCGGCGGCCGCCCGCCCTCAAGGCGATTCTGGCGATCGCCGCCACCGACGATCTCTATCACGACGACATCCACTACATCGACGGCGTGCTGCACGTGGATCAGTACGCGTTGGAGATCGACCACGAGAACGGCCTGCCCGCCCCGCCGGAATACCGGACCGACTCGGCGTACTTCCACGACCGGTTCGACAGCTATCCCTGGATCCTGACCTACCTCAAGCACCCGGTCGACGACGATTGGTGGCGCCGGAAGTCGCTGCGGTTCCACTACGGCGCGATCGCCATTCCCTGCTTCCTGATCGGGGGCCAGCTCGACGGGTACCGCGACGCGGTGCCGAGGATGCTGGACAGCGTCCGGGCGCCGGTGAAGGCACTAATGGGACCCTGGAAGCACGACTTTCCCCACGACGCCTCGCCCGGACCGCGCTACGAGTGGCGGGAGCAGGCAGTGCGCTGGTGGAACCACTGGCTCCGGGGAGAGCGGAACGGGATCATGGAGGAGCCCCGGCTCACCCTCTTCGTACGCGACGGGCACCCGCCGGACGCTGCGCTTTCGATGACGCCGGGACGATGGCGGTACGAGAACTGGCCGATCGCCCGGACCCGGTGGCGCAGTTGGTATCCGGCGGCGGACCACCGCCTGACCAATCGGCAGGACTCCCCCCGGCGCGCGGCGGGTGGCGGCGACCAACTGCGATATGCCGCGGGCGCCGGCACGGCCGTGCCCGTCTGGTGGAACGATCCCACCGGCGACATGGCCGGCGACGACCGCGCGAGCCTGACCTACGACGCCCCGGTCCTCCGCCAGACAATCGAGATCGTGGGATTTCCCCGGGTCCGGCTCCGGGTCTCGGCACCGGTACCGGTGGCCGACTGGAGGGTCCGGCTGGAGGACCTCGGTCCGGACGGCCGGGTGTCGCTGGTGACCGGGGCGCTCATCAGCGGTGCCCAGCGGGACTCCCGGACTTCACCGAGCCCGCTGACGCCCGGCGTCGAGTATCAGCTCGCGACCGAGCTGCACTTCACCACCTGGACCTTCAAGCCGGGACACCGGATCCGGCTGGCCGTGGCCAACGCGCAGTTTCCCATGGCGTGGCCGACGCCGTATCCGATGACGACCCGGCTCGCCATGGGGGACGCCCGCACGGCGCTCGAGCTGCCGGTCACATCGGCGGAGGCGCGGCCCCGGCGCCCGCCCGCGCTCGCCCCGGAGCCCGACGGCGAGGCGCCCGACGCGCGCACCCTGAGCTTTCACGCGACGCCCACGGCCAAGGTGAGCCGGGAGGCGAGGACCAAGACGACGATGGTGGACTTCCAGACCCGGTGGGGCTACATGATCGGCGGGCGGATCATCGAGATGGTGGAGCGGGAGCACTACCAGACCGAGGACGAGAACCCGGCGCGCAGCAGCTTCCTGGGAAACGAAGTCCACCGGTTCACCTTCTCCGGCGGACGCACCCTGCGGATCCACACCGTCATGGACATTCGCTCGGACCAGACCACCCTGCACGTGACCGTCATCCGGCGGCTCTACGAGCGGGACAGGCTGGTCCGCAGCAGATCGTGGAGCGAGACGCTGCCGCGCGGCATCCACTGAGCCGCGCGGCGTTGGAGACCCGGCGTCAGCGGCCCGTCGTTCCCTCCTCCTCGTCCCGGGCCGCCGCGACCGCCGCGCTCACGTCACACGCGAGAGTCCGCTCCCGGCGCAACATCTCGAGCAGCGCCTCGGCCTGCTTCATCTGGAAGGTGAGCGCGCCGGACCGCTCGATCACGTGCTCCACCACCGCGCGCTGAGCCTGCAGCGACTCGACCGACGAACGAACCTCCATCGCCAGCGCCTCCGCCCGGGCCAGCCGCTGCTCGGTGCGCTCGAGCTGCCGCTTCCGCGCCTCGAAGTTGTGCAGCGCGTCCTCCGCGGAGCGGAGCTGCGCGTGGGTATCCTGCAGCAGCGTGTGGGTCTCCTCGATCTCCCGGCGCGCCGCGCCGATGGTCTGCACGTTCTCCACCGCCCGCTCGGCCAGCTCGAAGACATGCTTCACTTCGGCACCCAGCGCCTCGACGGCGCCTTGCCGCGCGAGAGTCTGGTCCAGCGCCCGCTGCGCTTCGGTCTGGGCCGAATCCCAGGTGCCGAGCAGCTCCTCGAAGTGGATGAGCTGGTGGTCGATCGCCTTGAGCGCCGCCGCCCGGGTCTCCAGCTCGCCCGAGACGCGCTCCAGACCGCCGGCCCGGCCCTCCGCGGTGGCCAGCAGCTTCCCGATCTTCCGGGAGATTTCCTCCAGCCGCTGCGCCGTGTCGGCCGACTCCTGGCGCAACGTGGAGGCGCGGTTCAGGTGCTCCGTCGCCTTGTCGAGCGCGCCCTGCCGCTGCTCCAGCTCCTGGCCGAGGATCCGGATCCGCTCCTCCAGCTCGTCGAGCTGCTGGGTCCGGCCCTCCAGCGCGCGGACCGAGTCGTCCACCACGCCGATGCGCTGCTCCGCCTCGCCGACCGAGGCGACGATCCCCCCGATCGTCTGAGACACCCGCTCGGCCTCGACCGACTGGCCGGCGAGCTGGGTGAACCGTCCCTCGGCGCCGTCCATCCGCTCCCTGAGGGTCTCGGTCCGCTCCTTGAGCTCCGCGCTCAAGGCGCCGAGGTCGCCCAACCGGCGGTGCATGTCGTCGACCTTGTCGCCGCGCGACTCGATCTCGGCCATGGCCGCCTTGACCTGCTCCACGTCGCCGCGGATGCGCTCGACCGCCGGCTCCATGCCACTCAGCTCCTTCACCTGCGCCTGGACCTTGCGGGTCCAGCTCTCGGTGTTGCCCAGCCATACCTGCATCTCCGCGTGGCCCTCGCGCAGCCGGCCCATCTCGCCCTGGGCCATGCGCATCTGCTCCAGGCCGTCGGCCATCGTCTCGTGGATGCCCTTGAGCGTGGCGAGCTTCTGCACGGCGTCGTCGAGCTCGGGCTTCATCTCCTGCAACCGCTGCATCCGGCCCGTGGTCTCGGCGGCCACCGCCTCGAGCCGCTCCGCGTGCTCGCGCAAGATCCCCAGCCGTCCAGCTTCCTCCGACATCCGCGCCAGCTCCCGGGAGAGCTCGGTGGCCTGATCGGTGAGGGTCCGGACCTGCCCCGTCACGGCCGCCGTGCCCTGGCTGGCGGCGTCGAGCACCCCGAACCGGGCCTCGCAATCCTTCACGGCGCTGCGCAGGTCGGCGACCCGCTCGCTCACCGCGTGCAGCCCCCGGTTCTCCAGCTCGAACACTTCGCTGCTCTTCCGCATCTGCTCGCGAAGATCACCCAGCGCCTGACGGGCACCCTGCTGTGCCTCCTCGGCCTGCTGCTGCGCGGTCTGCAGCTCGTCGGTGCGGGACAGCACCTTGGCGTGGAGCGCCTGGACCTCGGCGATCTTGGCCTCGACGCCCGCGAAGCGCCGGACCTGCTCCTCCTGGCGGCGCAGCCAGGTGTCGAGCTCGCGGTCGAGCACGGTCAGCTTGGAGATCTGGTTGGCCGCACGGTCCACCGCCTCCCGCTGCTGCTCCAGCGCCGTGGTCTTCTGCCCCACGTGGTCCGCCAGCGACTTGAGCACGGCGAGCTGATGCTGGATGGCGGGAATGGACTCGGTGGCCTGGGTCAGGGGATCGAGGGTGCGCTCGACCGCCTGGAGCCGGCGCGACGCCTCTTCCAGACGGCTGGTGGAGGCCTGGTGCTCCTGGTCGATCGCCTCGAGCCGCGAGGTGGTATGGCGGTGGGCGCTCAGCGCGTCGTCGTGCTGTGCCCGGATCCGGCCGACCCCTTCGGCCATCTCCACGACCTGGGCCCGGAGTCCGTCCGCGTCGCTCCGGAGAGCGGCGATGGGGCCCTGGAGGCTCAGGAACTTGTCGACCTCTTCCCGGAGCAGGAGTGCCATGTCCACCTTGTGGCTCAATTCCCCCATGTGACCCTGGATCCGGTCCACGTCCTCGCTGGCGTGGACCATCTGGGTCTCGGTCCGCTCCTGGGTCTCGGCCACCCGCTCGGCCCGCTCCTCGGCGGCCGCGAGCTGGGCGCCGAGCTGCTGGAGCCCTTCGACCTGGCGTTCGACGGCGACACAACGCTCTCTCAAGGTGTCCAGCTCGGCCGATCGCTCCATGATGGGGGCGAGCGAGCGGAGCTGCTCGGCGGCGGCCTCGGCGCGAGCGACGAGGGCCTCGAGCTTGGCGGAGATGTTCGCTCCGGCCTCATCGACGGCGACGACCGAGTCATCCGTACGACGGCGACCCTTGAGGAAGGTGACCATGTATTACTCCGGGATTCTTGACGGGTGGCGTGGTGACGTGACGGGGGTGGACCGACCACCGGAGTGCAACGGGTATGCCCGACGGCTCTGCCATACAATGGAAGCAGGGCGGCAACCGATCGTGCAGACGCAAACCGTTACCGCCCAGACGGATGGCGGAGCGGTGCCGGCGATCGATTCTCCCGGCCCCAGTCCATCGCGAAAGCCTCCGATTGCGGGCTGCCCGTCTTCTCGCATGTCGCGGGGGGCGGTGGCCGAGCTAGATTCTCCGGCACTCCTTCCCTTCGCCGAGGATGGATCCCTTGGTCCGCTGCTCCGCTCGCGCGCTTGCCCTGAGCCTTGCTCTCTCCGTGGCACCCAACTTTCTGGCCGGGCAGTCCCGTCGCCCTGACCAGGCGGAGGTTCGGGCCATCTTCGCAGAGTTGATCGGTATCAACAGCACGCATGACCACGGCGCCACGACTCCGGCGGCACGCGCGGTGGTCCGCCGGCTTCGGGGCGCCGGGTTTCCCGCCCGAGACGTCCAGGTGGTCGGCCCCAACCCGGTGCGGATGAGCGTGGTGGCCCGGCTGCGGGGGACCGGCGCCCGGAAACCGATCCTGCTGCTGGCCCACCTGGACGTGGTGGAGGCCCGGCGAGCGGACTGGTCGGTGGATCCGTTCAGCCTGACCGAGAAGGACGGCTTCTTCTATGGCCGGGGCACCAGCGACATCAAGGACATGGCCGCCATCTTCGTGGAGACGCTGCTTCGGATGAAGCGAGACGGCTTCGTTCCGGACCGCGACATCATCCTGGCCCTGACGGCGGGTGAGGAAGGCGGAGGCGACAACGGGGTCCAGTGGCTCCTCGCCCACCGCCGGGACCTGATCGACGCGGTCTACTGCATCAATGGGGACGGCGGGGATCCCCTGGCCCACGCGGGGAAGCCCTACGCCCGGAACGTGCAGGCGAGCGAAAAGGTGTACATGGATCTCCAGCTCGAGGTCCACAACCCCGGCGGGCACAGCTCCCTCCCGGTGGCGGACAATGCGATCTACCGGCTGGCGGCGGCGCTCACCCGGCTCGGTTCATTCCAGTTCCCCGCCCGGCTCAACGAGGTGACCCGCGCGTATTTCGAGCGGGCGGCCGCCGCCGCCGAATCCCCGGAGATCACCCGGGACATGGGACTCGTGGCGGCCGGTGATACCTCCGCCATGCGCCGGCTGTCCCGGGCCTCTCCCTTCTTCAACGCCCAGCTCCGCACCACCTGCGTCGCCACCCGGCTGGAGGGAGGCCACGCCAACAACGCCCTCCCCCAGACGGCGAGTGCGGTGGTCAACTGCCGCATGCTTCCCGATGAGCGGAAAGGCGATGTGCTGGCCGCGTTGCGGGCGGCCATCGGGGACTCGGCGGTCGCGATCGCGGTGACGCAGGAACCGGTGCCTTCCCCGCCCTCCCCGCTCACGCCCGAGGTCCTGCAGCCGATCGAGCGCCTCACCGCCACCCTGTGGCCCGGCGCCGCGGTGGTGCCCAGCATGGAGACGGGAGCCACCGATGGCCTCTACCTCAGGAACGCCGGCATGCCGGTGTACGGCGTGTCGGGCGTGCCGCTCGACGCGGACGACAACCGGGCCCACGGGCGGGACGAGAGGATCCGGGTCGATGCGTTCTATGCCGGTCTGGACTACATAAACGAGCTGGTGCGTGCCCTGACGAGCGACCGGATACCGGTCCCGAACGGGCGGTGAGCCACCACACGGAAATGCCCAGTCCAGGAGGGTAGTAAAGGGCTGTTGCCCACTCCTTCTGGAGGGACCCATGCGCGGACTGGTTATCTCGTTGGCGGCGCTGACTCTGGTCGCCGGCTGCTCGAGGGATCGGGAGCGCAGGGCTACCACGGCTCCGGACACAGCGAAGCAGACAGTGGCGATGGCCCCGGCAGACACCTCGGTGTCACCCACGGAGGAGCCGGTGCCGGACCCGAGCGCCACCCGACCGGCCAAACGGACCCGGCCCTCGGCGCCGCGGCGGCGGCCACCGGCGAAGCATCGAGCGCCGGCGTCCACCCCAGACACAATCCCTCCGACAGACACCACGCCGGCTCCGTCAGCCACGGGGTACGCCCCGGGTCGCGACACGCTGCCCGAGCCTGCTCCGGACAGCGTGGAGACCGCCGACAGTGCCGCGCCTCAGCCGGTGGATAGCGCCCCGTCCCCGCGGGCAGACACCGCGAGCGTTCCCGAACCCGCTCCTGCCCCACCGCAGGCGGCCACTCGAGACGACTCGGTGCACCATGATACCGCGACCGCAGCGCCTGCACTCCCCGTGGCAACTCAGCCCGCCGCCCGGAATACGCATGCAGTCCCGGCAGGCACGGAAATCCGCGCCGTTCTGCAGGACTCCATCGACTCCCGGAGCGACTCCGCGGGCCGGGTACTGCTGGCGAGGGTGGCGAGCGATGTCGCTGACGCCGCCGGCACGATCGTGGTCCCGGCCGGATCGGACGTTCAGCTCACGATCACGCAGTTGGAGCCCGCCAAGTCGAGATCGGCAGCCGATGGCAAGCTCTCACTCCGGGTCGACGCCATCACCATTGATGGCGAGCCTAAGCCCGTGACGGCCACTGTCGAGCCGGTCCCCCATGAGCTCCGGGGACGTGGGGTCACAGCCGGAGAAGCCGAGAAGGTGGGCGCCGGCACCGCGGCGGGAGCCGTGATTGGGGGCGTGATCACCGGGAAGACCAGAGGAGCCGTCATCGGCGGAGTGGTCGGCGCGGCCGGCGGCGCCGTCGTCGCGGCTCAGACGGCGAGCCGGGACGTGGTGGTCCACAGCGGGACGACCATCGTGTTTTCGCTCGCGTCGCCTTTCGTGGCGAGTGCTCCCTGAGCCAGGGCCATCGGTGAGGCCCGTCACGTACACCGCGGCGATGCCTCCCTATCCTTGGCCCCTGAGTGAGCTGAGCAGCGGAGCGAAGTAGGCGAATCGGCCCGGCACTCGCAGGAGTGCCGGGCCTTCGCGTGGGCTCCCGGGTGAAAGCGGTCGCTACCGCACCCGGGCCCCGTCCTTGACGACCAGGCGCACCCGGCGAAGCGCCGCGATGTCCCGCGTCGGATCCCCCTGGACCGCCACCAGGTCGGCGAGGAATCCCGGGGCCACCTTCCCCAGCCGGTCGTCCAGATGAAAGATCCGCGCGTTGCCGCTGGTGGCCGAGCGGAGGGCGGCGAGGGGGCTCATCCCCTCGGCGACCATCAGCTCGAGCTCGCGCACGTTCTCGCCGTGGGGGAAGACGCCCACGTCTCCACCGAAGCAGATGGGGACCCCCGCGGCGAGGGCCGCACGAAAGCTGGCCCGCTTGGCCTTGACGCCCGGCGGCGCCTCGGTCTTCCCCTTGACCCAGCCGTCGAAGTATTCCGCGTACGCTTCGGAGGCGGCGAGGGTGGGACAGAGCGCCACGCCGCGCTGCCGCATCAGCCGGAACACCTCGGGGGTCCCCTCGTCGCCGTGCTCGACCGTCTCGACGCCGGCCAGCACCGCCCGGCGCATGCCCTCCGCCGTGGTGGCGTGGGCGGAGGTGGGCCGGCCGGCTCCGCGAGCGGTCTGCACCAGCACCAGCAGCTCTTCCTCGGTGAACGTCGGCAGCGCCTCGCCGTGCGGTCCCCAGCGGTAGTCGGCGTACACCTTGATCCAGTCGGCGCCGTGGCTCACCTGGCTCCGCACCACCCGGGCGATGGCTTCCGCGCCGGTCGCCTCCTCGGCGCCCTGGAGCGGCTCGAAGGAGTAGTCGCTCCGGCGCGGCCCGTAGCTCCCGGTGGCCACGATGGCGCGGGTGACGGCAATGATGCGGGGCCCCGGCACCACGCCGCGCTCGATCGCGTGCTTGAGCTGCACGTCGTAGTCGAACGCCCCCTCGGTCCCGAGGTCGCGCGTGGTGGTCACACCGGCGCGGAGCGTGGCGGCGGCGTGCGCGACGGCTTCCACCATCCGGAACCCGAGCGGCTCCTTCAGGACCTGGTCGTCCCAGAGCGTCTCGTTGTAGGG
>JBBSHB010000031.1:0-26141 GCA_038253515.1 Gemmatimonadales bacterium
CATTCCGCTTGTCCGGACGATCGAGGGTGAGCGTCAGGAGCCGGTCCCGGAGCGATACCTGGAGCGAGCCCATCAGGTGCCCGCCCTGAGGAGACGGCGGGCCAACCCGACCGGCACCGGGATCTCCATCCGGAGCAGCGCGGTCGAGTACACCTTTCCCTGTGCGTCGGTCTTGAGCGAGATGGTGCCACCTCCGTCCAGCGCACCATGAAGCAGGAAGTTGAGCGCGCCGAGATTGGGCAGCTCGAACCGCTCGACCCCGCTCACCATTCCCTTGAAGTGCCGGGCCACCCGAGCCACGGTGACCTCCCGCTGTAGTAGCGTATAATAATCGGGCTCCAGCGCGATGAGTCCTACATTGGCCGTGTTGCCCTTGTCCCCCGAGCGGGCATGCGCCACGTAGCGGAGCTGCACCGCCCGGGTGGACGGGCGGCGCGACGCGCTCGGGGTCCGCTTGGCCATCCTCACGCCTCCAGGATGTCGACCCGCACGTGGGGCTCGATCTCCCGGCGGTCGATGAGCGCCGGCCAGTAGGCGACGACCTCCTCGACGGCCGGGCGGCCGCCCGCGAAGCCGGTGACGCTGGGCGGGCCCGTCAGGACGAGCGGTGCGATCTCCCGCGTGAACCGCTCGACCGGGGCACGCTCCCGGGCCCGCACGCCGACCCGGAGCTGCACCTCCGGCAACTCCGGATCGGGCGGGCCTGCCAGCCGGCCGTGAGTGGCGTCCACTCCCACGAACTCGGTGAGGATCTGCTCGAACTCGAGACCGAGATGGGCCAGCCGCTGGCGGAGGATCTTGTCCGCCGCCTTGGCCTTGGCATACGCATCAGGCCAGGCGTACACCAGCGTACCGACCGACTTGTAGCCGTAGAAGTAGGCGATCGACACCTTGAGAGACGGCGTGCGCGGCCCGCCGCGGATGCCGCTCACCCGGACCCGGTCGCGGCCGGCGGGGGCCAGCCCGATCGTGGTGAAGTCGGCGACGCCGTCCGGGGTGATGTAGCTCCGCGGATCGCCCATCTCGTAGACCAGTTGCTCGGTGACCGAGGCGACGGACACGACGCCTCCGGTGCCGGGATGCTTGGTGATGACAAAGGTGCCGTCGGGCGAGGCCTCCGCAATGGGGAAGCCCGGATCGGCCAGCCCCTTCACGGCGCGCCAGTGCTTGAGCAGGTTGCCGCCCGACGCCTGCGCGCCGCACTCGATGATGTGCCCGGCCACCGTCCCGGCGGCCACCTTGTCCCAATCGTCCGGAGACCAGCCGAACTCGTGGAAGATCGGGCCCAGCGTGAGACCGGTGTCGGTAACCCGGCCGGTGATCACGACGTCGGCCCCGCGGCCGAGCGCCTCCACGATCGGGGCCATCCCCAGGTACGCATTGGCCGACAGCACCTTGTCGCGAACCTGGGAGAGCGGCCGCCCGGTCTCCATGTCGCTCAGGGAGTGGCCCCGGGCGATGAGGTCGTCGAGACGATCCAGAATATCGTCCCCGCTCACCAGCCCGACGCGAACCTTTCCCTGCAGTCCCAGGCGGCGGGCGACCTGGAGGACGGCTTCGGCACAGCCCCGCGGATTCACTCCGCCGGCGTTGGAGGTGACCCGAATGCGCCGGCTCACCAGATCGGGGAGGATGCGCTCCATGAGCGGCACGAAGTCGCGCGCGTATCCCGCCGCGGGATCGCGCGACTTCTGCTTCTGCATGATGGACATGGTGACTTCGGCGAGGTAGTCCATCATCAGGTAGTCGATCGGACCGCCGCGCACCTGCCGGACCGGGGCCTCGAGCCAGTCGCCCCAGAACCCCTGCCCCGCGGCCACCCGGACCACCCGTCCCTTCATCGTCCCCCGCTCGACCGCGCCAGCGGAATCTCCCGGGTCCAGCTCCGTCCGTCGACCCGCGCCACCAGCAGCCCGAGCGGGAGGAACCGCTCCCCCAGCGGCCACGGCATTTCCGGCGGCAGGCGGAACGTGCTGGCGGCCGATTTCCCCGCCGGAATCGAGAGTGACGCCGCCCCCACCGGCCGGAGCGCCACGCTGGTGTCGCCGTAGACCCGAATCGAGGCACGGAGCGACCAGCTCAGGTCGCCCGCGGGGTCGGCGAAGCCGGGAAAGAGACCGAGGCTGACGGGCACGTCGCCGTGGCCCTTCGGCAACTCCACCTGGAGCCGACCGAAGGCGTAGTTCAGCGGCTTCTTGCCGAGCTGGCGACCGAGAGAGTCGAACAGGGTCACACCGAAATCGGTGAACCGCCCCCATTGAGCCGGATCCATCGTGATGTCCACCACCACCCCGCGGGACCAGCCCGGGACGACGAACGGGATCCGCTGCGTGTCCGACCCCTTCGCCTTGACCGACTCGTCCCGCTCGGCTCCGCCCAGGTGCAGACCGACCTCGGCCTCGACGGTGCCGGCCGTGAGGTTGGTAAACCCGGCGAGCACCGAATCCCGCTCCCGGGTGGCCCGCAGCGTCAGCGGCGACTGGGTCAAGCTGACGGTGACGGAGAGCGCCTGGGTGGGGGGCGCCACCAGCACCGCCTCGTAGGTGCCCGGAACCACGTCCCTCGCATCGACCTCATAGTCTGCCGCCTGCGGACCCTTCCCCGCGGGGCGGGCGCTCTCGTCCCGGAACGGCATCCCGCCGGGCTCGTGCAGGAAGGCGAGTCCCTGCTCGCCTCGCCCGCCGGTCTCGATCGAAAGCAGGAAGCCCCGCGCGCCGTCGGCCCGGAAGAAGGTCCGCAGGGTACCACCCGCCGGCAGGTGCTCGCCCGCGCGCAGGGCGCGCGAGCCGGCCGTGACCGGAGCCGGAACCAAGATGGTATTCACCAGGCGGAACGCCGGGCCGGCCAGGGTGTCCTCGCCCCAGCCGCTCACCATACCGACGTAGGCTCCTGTCCCGCCAAGCTTCCGCCGCGCATAGCGCACGGTCACCCGGGTGCGGGGCCGGGTGAGCGTGACCCGTGCCGGAGCGCTGAGCCATGGCGCGTCGCTTCTCAAGGTGAAGCTGGCCGGTGGCGCCGAGTCGGGACGCAGCAGCTCGAAGGTCCGGACCGAGTCCGTCGCGCCGTCACCGCGGTCGACCGCCGCGGTGGAGGCGCCCCTCCCCAGCGCACGCACCCGTACCTCGGCGACGCGGTGCCCTTGCTTGAGCCAGCGGTACGCCCGCTCCGGATCGGGAAGACCGGTGCCCTCATCGACGAAGCTCGCACCCGCCGTCGGCTGGGCCGTGACCATCAGTGCGCGCTTGACGGCCGAGGCCCGGATGGGCTGCTGCTCCTGGGCCAGCGCCGACAGGAGCTGGCTCACCAGTCCGGCGGCGTGCGGGGCGGCCATGCTGGTGCCCTGCTCGACCTCCTCGCCCGCATCCCAGCGCGGCACGCTGCTGTAGGCCACGCCAGGCGTCACCAGGTCCGGCTTCGCGGTCTCGCCGCCACGAGCGCTGAAGTAGGCGAGCTGATCGCTCAGGGCTCCTCCGGGGCCGGAGGACGGCAGGAAGCTCGCGGGGAGCGTCGCGCCAACCGTGAGTGCCGCGTCCGCCGAGCCAGGAAATCCCACCGTGGAGAGTCCGGGTCCGTCGTTGCCTGCGCTGATGGCGCACACGACATCGGGATGCCGGCTCAGCACCGAATCGACCAGCCCGTCGATCCGGGCGGTCCCCTCCGTCTCGTTGCCGACCCCGAAGCTCACATTGAGCACCAGAGCCAGGTGCCGGGCCTGGGCGAAGCGGATCGCGTAGTCCATCGCCCGCAGCATACTCCCGGTAGTGGTGACGCTCCCCTGCGCGCTGTTGGCGATCTTGAGGCCGAGGAGCTGAGCGCCAGGCGCCACGCCGTTGAAGCCGGGGACGCCGTAGAGATCGTGGCCTGCAGCGATCCCGGCGACGTGCGACCCGTGGCCGGTCAGGTCGAAGTAGAGGTCCAGCTCCGGCCGACCGGCGCGCTCGCTCAGGTTGGCCGCGACGTTCACCCGCGGCGTCCGGCCGCGCGGTCCCCACGCGAAGGTCTCCCGGCCGGCCAGAAAGTCGTGCACCGGCCGTTCACCGGCGAGGGAGCCGTCCCCATCGGTGTCGGCGAACAACACCCACCCATCCGGCGCGCGGGTGACCACCACCGCCAACGTGTCGCCCACCTTGCCGTTCGCGTTCAGGTCCGCCGCGGGCGGTTCTCCCAGCGGGATCTCGGCGATCGTCCCGCCGTAGTACGGACCGCTGGTGCTGAGCGACGCCACCCGGCCGAACCCGCCCAGATGTCGGCCCGCGACCACGACGGAGTCTCCGCTCGGCGTCACCCGGACGAGCGGTACCGCTCCCTCGCCGGAGAAATCACGCAGGTCGAGGAGCTTGGGCGAGCCGGTGGAGGTCGTGCTCAGGCCGGGGATGCCCGGGTCGATCCCCGTATCCAGGATGCCGATCAGCACGCCGCGACCGTCATAGGTGGGATGCGCGGCGACGAAGCGATCGGCACCGGTGCTGCCCAGTGCCATCCAGCCGTGGGCGTACGCCACCTGCGGCGGCGCGACCCGGGGCACGGAGTCGGACGGGCGCGCGTCGGAATCGGCGGCGATGGCGGAAGGAGGTACCGTGACCCGGGGACGGTCCTTCGCCACGGGGTCCACGTTGGGCTTGGGGACCGATGGCTCGGCCCCGGATGGCTGGGCCGAGGGTGGCGCGGGCGCGGGCGGCTGGGTCTCGTGCCGCGCCGGCCCGCAGGCCAAGGCGAGCGCGACGGCGCAGAGGGTCGGGTGCAGCGGGCGCATGCGACTCCTAGTGGGGCGTGGCGGCATCCAGCGGCGGCAGGACGAAGGGGCCGAGGTGCGGCCCGGCGTAGTTGGCGCTCGTGCGGAGCGCGAAGGCGAGCACGTCCCGGGTCTCCTCCGGAGTGACCAGGGCATCCACGAAGCCGCGGGCGGCCGCGAACTTGGCGTCGAGCTGCTGCTCGTAGTCGATCCGCATGGAGTCGATCGAGGCCTTCACCTCCGGCGCCACGTCGCGCCCCTCACGCTGGGCCCGCTCGACCTCCGGCCCGTGTACCGCCATGACCGCCGACTCGCCCTCCATCACGCCCATGCGGCCGGTGGGCCAGGAGAGGATAAAGTCGGGGTCGAACCCCTGCCCGGCCATCGCGTAGTAGCCGGCGCCGGAGGCGTGATTCACCGTCAGCACGATCTTGGGCACCGCCGACGTCGCCATGGCCTCGACGAAATGGGCGCCGGCCCGGATGATCCCCGACTGCTCGGCCTCGGGTCCGACCATGAACCCGCTGACGTCTTGAACGAACAGGATGGGGAGCCGCTCCCGGTTGGCGGTCTCGATGAAGTATGCCACCTTCTCCGCGCTTCCAGTGTAGAGGATCCCGCCGAATCGAGGTCGCTCGCCCGTCTGGCCCTTGATGAGCCCGCGCTGATTGGCGATGATCGCCACCGGCCAGCCCTCGATGTGGCCGTGGCCACAGAGCATCTCGCGGGCCACGCCGGGCTGGAACTCGTCCAGTGCACCGCCGTCGATCAGGCAGGCCAGCACCTGGCGCATGTCGTAGGAGAGTCGGTGATCGTGCGGCAGGAGATCGTAGAGATCGGCCGGCGACCGGGCCGGCGCCACCGCGGGCCGCACCCGGTGACGCAGTCCGTCCACCCGGGGCAGACGACCGACGTATTCCCTTATCCTGGTGAGGCAGTCGCTGTCGTTCGCGGCCCGGTAATGAGCCACCGCGCTCAGCTCCGTGTGGGTGACCGCCCCGCCCAGGCTCTCGGCGTCGATCGTCTGGCCGGTGGCGCCCTTCACCAGGTTGGGCCCACCGAGTCCCATGAAGCTGGTGCCCTCGACCATGAAGATGACGTCGGAGAGCGCGGGCAGGTACGCTCCCCCGGCCACACAGCTTCCCATGACCGCGCTGATCTGCGGCACCCGGAGATAGCGGCGCATGATCGAGTTGTAATAGAAGATGCGGGCGGCGCCGTACTGTCCCGGGAAGACCCCGCCCTGATAGGGCAGGTTCACCCCCGCGCTGTCCACCAGATAGATGATCGGGATTCGCTGGCGCATGGCCACTTCCTGCGCCCGGAGGATCTTGCGGATCGTCTCCGGCCACCAGGACCCGGCTTTCACGGTCGCGTCGTTGGCGACGACCACGACTTCGCGTCCCTCCACCACCCCGATGCCGGTGATGACACCCGCGCCGGGCGCCTGCCCGTCGTACTGGTCGTAGGCGACGAGCAGGCCCAGCTCCAGCCACGGCGCGCCGCGGTCGAGCAGGCCCTCGACCCGCTCGCGGGGAGCGAGCTTGCCCTGCTGGTGCATCTTGGCGATGCGGGCGGCCCCGCCGCCTTGCTGCAGGCGCGCGGCGAGACGAAGATACTCCTCGGTCAACGCCCGGAGCCGGCTCAAGGCTCGAGGTGCTCGGCGGCCCAGGACTCGATGTACTCGATCAGGTCGGCGGTCCGCGTGCCCGGCCCGAACAGCCGGCCGATCCCCCGCTCCTGCAAGGCGGCCATGTCCTCGGCCGGAATGATGCCGCCTCCGGTGACCAGCACCTCCGGTCGACCCATCTCGTCCAGCAGCGCGCGTACCCGCGGGAAGAGCGTCATGTGCGCGCCGGACAGGATCGAGAGCCCCACCACGTCGACATCCTCCTGCACTGCCGCCGTGGCGATCATCTCCGGCGTCTGATGCAGGCCGGTGTAGACCACCTCCATCCCCGCGTCACGGAGGGCGGCGGCCACGACCTTGGCCCCGCGATCGTGCCCGTCGAGGCCGGGCTTGGCGACGAGTACCCGCACGGGCCGGGGCAATGGTCGTCCCTGGCCGGTACGCAGCGAACCCGATGCGGTCATGTCGAGACTCTCTCCTGCAACAGGTCGTCCGCGAGCGCAGCGAGCGAGCCGACGGTGTCGCAGCCGTCGGGCGCGGAGCCGGCTGGGTCGAGCAGCAGCACCGCGGCGATGCCCGCGGCTCGCGCCCCCAGCACATCGATCTCGTACAGGTCACCCACGTAGAGCGCCTCGGCCGGGGACACGTCGAGGGCCGCGAGCGCGGCCCGGAAGATAGCGGGATCGGGCTTCTCCACGCCCGCCAGGGCCGAATCGATCACCACGTCGAAATAGTCCCGGAGCCCTGCCGCCTCCAGCGCGCTTTCCACCCGGCCGTCACTGTTGGAGACGACACCGAGCCTGAAGCCGGCGCTGCGGAGACGGCGCAGCGCCGAGTGCGTGTCGGCGGCCGTGCGGCTCCAGAGGTGCCGCTCGCGGTGCAGCCGGCCCAGGCACTCGCGCAGCTCGCCCAGGCGCTCGGCGGGGACCCCCGCCTCGCGGAAGAGCGCTTCGAAGAAGGCGACGGCCCGCTCCTGGTCGGCCGCCCGCGATCCTTCCATGGCCTCCGCGGCCGGCCCCGCGGCGGCCGTCAGCGCCGCCGCACTCAGCGGCAGTCCGAGCGCCTGCCCCACTGCCTCGGCCAGCCGGGCATAGTCGAGGAACAGCAGGGTGTTTCCGGCATCGAAGAGAATGGCCCGGTAGGGCGCGGCGCGAGACCCGGCCACGGGCTCAGCGGAACCGCAGCATGGCGCCGAGTCCGTCGACCGCGTCGCGGGCCTCGGGCTCGTAGATCACCTCGACATCCACCCCTTGGCGCAGCGCTTCCTCGATCGCGTCGTCCACGACGTCGAGCACGGCGACCGGCTGGCCCTCGGCCCGGCAATCCCGCTCGGTGCGGGCCAGTCGTCCCGAATCCCCGCAGCGGAAGCCAGGCTCGCTCGCGTCGGCGTTCACCAGCAGGGTGCGCGCCTGGCCCCGTGCGAGCGCCCGGAGCGTGGGGTCGATACCGTTCACCGCCCAGCCGGTGCCGAGCGCCTCCCGCAGCCGGCGCACGGCGGCCCGCTCGGCCTCGCGCTCCCACGATTCGCGGACGACCAGGGTCGCGGCATGGACCAGCGCCGGGGTGGCTTCTTTGGGATTGAGCCGTGCCGTGCCGATGACGCGCTCGACCAGATAGTTGTGCAGAAACGGCTTGACGGCGCCGGCGTCGGTGCCGGTCCCGGCGATCACGATCCCGCGGGCCGGCTGTCGGCGGTCGATGGCGAAGAGCTCGCGGGCGATGGCCTCGAGATGCCGCTGCTTCTCCTGCCGGATCCGGTTGTTGTAGGTGTGCTCGCCCCATCCCGGCCCGTCCTGGTCTCCGTGGAACCGCCCGCCCCGAGTGCTGTCGGCCCGGAGGCCGGGCAGCTCGACCGCGTCGTAGGCCGTCACCTCGAAGAAGCGGGCGCTGGTCCGGTCCAGCACCACGGTCAGGAGCCGGCCGAACTCGTCCTCCACCGAGGCGAGCTCACGGACCAGCGGGGTGGCGTCCACCGCCAGGCGTGAGCGGTACACCACGGGCAGCGGGGTCGCCTCGAACAGGCCGATTCCCTCGCAGGCGAAGATGGCGATGCCCTGGGTGCTCGGCAGGTTGGCCGGGTTCCGGATGTGCTGCTGCACCCGCTCGAGATCGCGCTCCACCGCCTCCTGCACCGACCGTTCGAGGCCCAGCCGGGGGAGGGCGCGGATGGCGTCGCGCACCCGGTTCTTGATCTTGATGAGGTACTTGCCCCGGCTCCGGTCGCGGGGCTCCAGCTTGAGATAGCAGGTGACCACCCGGTGGCGGTCGGAGCGCACGGTCGTAAGCCGCTGTAACCGGTCCTCCACCGAGGGGAAGCCGGCCTGGGTGCCGTCAGAAAAAGACCGGCTCGCGGTAGCTGCCATAGGTCTCCTCGAGCACATGCCGGATCTCGTAGAGCGTGCAGTAGGCACGCGCGCAATCGAGCATGGCCGGAATGATGTTTCGATCTTCGGCGGCGGCCGCGCGGAGCGCGCTCAAGCGCTCCGCCACGAGCGCTGCGTCGCGGGTGGCTCGGAGCCGGGCCAGGCGCGCCCGCTGGGTGCGCTCGGCGGCATCCCCCACCCTGAGGATCTGGACAGGGGCTTCCGCCTCCTCGACGAAGTCGTTCAACCCGACGATGGTGCGTCGGCCCTGCTCCACCTCGGCCTGGAACCGCATCGACGAGTGGGCGATCTGCCGCTGGAACCAGCCGGTTTCGATGGCCCGGACGACGCCGCCCTGGGCCTCGATGTCCGCGAAGAGCCCTTCGGCCTCGCGTTCGAGACCGTCGGTCAGCGCCTCGACGCAATAGGAGCCGCCGAACGGGTCGGCCACGTTGGCCGCCCCCGTCTCGTAGGCCAGGATCTGCTGGGTTCGGAGCGCGATCCGCACCGACTCCTCGGTCGGAAGCGCGAGGGTCTCGTCGAGCGCGTTGGTATGGAGCGACTGGGTGCCGCCCAGTACCGCCGCCAGCGCCTGGTAGGCGACCCGGACGACATTGTTGTGCGGCTGCTGCGCCGTGAGCGTCACGCCCGCGGTCTGGCAGTGGAAGCGCATCCGCCAGCTGCGGGGCTCCCGGGCGCCGTAGCGGTCGCGCATGTGCCGCGCCCAGATCCGCCGCGCGGCCCGCAGCTTGGCGATCTCCTCCAGGAAGTCGTTGTGCACGTCCCAGAAGAAGGAGAGTCGCGGGGCGAAGGCGTCGACGTCGAGACCGCGCGCCAGGCCGTGCTCCACGTAGCAGAAGCCGTTCGCGAGCGTGAAGGCGAGCTCCTGGGCGGCGGTCGACCCCGCCTCGCGGATATGATAGCCCGAGATCGAGATGGTGTTCCAGTTCGGGGTGTGCTCGGCGGCCCACTCGAACAGGTCGACGATGATCTTGAGCGCCGGCTCGGCGGGAAAGATCCAGGCGTGCTGCGCCATGTACTCCTTGAGGATGTCGTTCTGGATCGTCCCCTGGAGCTGCTCGATCGGGACGCCCTGGCGCTCGGCCGCCGCGACGTAGAAGCAGAAGAGCATCGACGCCGGCCCGTTGATCGTCATCGAGGTGGAGACCTGATCGAGCGGGATGCCGTCGAACAGGGTCTCCATGTCCGCCAGGCTGGAGATCGCCACCCCACACTTCCCGACTTCACCCTCCGCGCGCGGGTGATCGGCGTCGTAGCCCATCAGGGTGGGAAAATCGAACGCCACCGAGAGCCCCGTCTGGCCCCGCTCGAGCAGAAATTTGTAGCGGGCGTTGGTGTCTTCGGCGGTGCCGAAGCCGGCGAACTGCCGCATGGTCCACAGCCGGCCGCGGTACATGGTGGGATGGATGCCGCGCGTGTAGGGGAAGTCGCCGGGCAGTGCGGTGGCGGAGATGACGTCGGGCGCCAGATCGAGGGGCGTGTAGACCGGCTCGACGACGCGGCCGGAGACCGAGGTGAAGTCCGCGTCGTCGCGCACCGGGAGAGCGTTCGCCCGCGCCCGCCACGCCGCCACCTCGGCGCGGAGCTGCTCGAGCTCGCGCTCCTGCTGCGCCAGCCGGCGCGCCGTCGCCTCGTCCAGATCGGTACCCCAGATGGTCATATGCGCTCGCCTTGTCGAATGCCATCGAGCACTTCGGCCGCCACGTCGTAGGGACTCAGCCGCCCCTCGACGACCTCGTCGAGCCGCACGGCGATCAGCGGCTCGGCCCGGGTTTCCTCCCAGATCCAGCGGCGGGTGGCACGGTTCACCACCTCGCGGGTGCGATCGAGCAGCCGCCGGCGCCGGCGCACGGTCACCTCGCCCGTCGCCTCGAGCCACGTGTGGTGTCGGTCGAGCAGGGTCAGCAGCTCCGGCATCCCGTCGCCCTTGGTGGCGGTCGCAAGCACGACCGGATGCTCCCAGACCGCGTCGGCCGGCGCGCGCGCCACGACCGGCGCGGCGTTCCGCCGGCCCTGAAAGCCGTGATGCGCGGGGACGCCGCGGAAGGCGTTCCCCCGCCGGATCCCGAGGGTGATCTCGATTTCCTGCCGGAGCTTCTCCGCCCCCGGTCGATCCGCCTTGTTGACCACGAAGACGTCGGCGATCTCCATGACCCCGGACTTGAGGGTCTGGATGCCGTCTCCCGACTCGGGGACCAGCACGAGGACGGTCGTGTCCACCATGCGGGCGACATCGAGCTCCGATTGGCCGACGCCCACCGTCTCGAGCAGGATCCGGTCGAATCCGGCCGCATCGAGCAGGTCGGCGACCTCCCCGCTCGTGGTGGCGAGCCCGCCCAGGGAGCCGCGGCTGCCCATGGAGCGGATGTAGACGCCCTCATCCAGGGCCACGGATTCCATGCGGATGCGGTCGCCGAGCAGGGCGCCGCCGGTGAAGGGGCTGGTGGGATCCACGGCAACGACGGCCACGCGGAGCCCGGCCGCCCGGTATGCGGCGACCAGGCGTTCGACGAGGGTCGACTTCCCTGCTCCCGGCGGACCGGTGATGCCGATCCGCCGGGCCCGACCGATCGAGCGGTGTACCTCGGCGAGGAGGCGCTCGAAGCCAGGACGACCGTTCTCGACCACCGAGATCGCGCGTGCCAACGCGGCTGTGTTACCGGTCGCCAGCCCCGCGAGCAGGAGATCGGGATCCATGGGTGAAAGGTCGCCACAGCCCCGAGCGGAGGCAAGCGACGTTTTCTGCAGCGGTCACTCGTCCGCCGGTTCCATCTCCTCCAGGTGCAATTCCCGCTTGGCCGTGAGGTGAATGATCAGCACCAGCACCGCGCCGGCGAGCACCGCCCCCAACAACCAGAGCTGCACCCGCCGCACCCGGCCGAGCAGCAGGGTCGCACTTCCGCTCACCAGGTAGCCGAGTCCGGTGAACACGGCGGTGCCCAGCACGCAGCCGAGCGCGTCGATGGGCGCGAAACGGCGAAACTTGAGGCCGTGCAGACCCCAGAACACCATGCTCGCGCCCTTGGTGCCGTAGACGAAGCGGGCCAGCACCAGCTGCCACGGGCCGAAGCGGTCGGCCAGGCGTTGAATTCTGGGGCCGACCCGCCGGTAGAGGCGCCCGGCGCGGAAGCCCGGTCCCCGAAATCGCCCCAGGCCATACCAGACGCAGTCCCCGACGAAGCTCCCCAGCACGCCCACGGCGACAGCCAGGGGGAAGGGAAAGAACCCGAGGTGGGCGACGACCCCGGCGAGAATGAGGGTGAAGTCGCCTTCGAAGGCCGAACCGATGAACACGGCAAGGAGCCCGTGCCGGATGATCAGTTGTTCGATGCCCATCGCCGGATCAGCCGGACGGCCGGAGGTGCCGCGCGAGGTCGAGTTCGTCAGGCATGCGGGAACCAGCTTCGGGACCAGTCACGTGGCGCTCTGATTCGGGGTTCCGGCCGGGGCCGGAGATGGGGAACCGCGTGGACCTGGGGCGCCGGATCAGGCGGAATCTACCCCGCCAGGCAACCAGGTGAGAGCCAGGCGCGCCAGCGGAGCTCGGGACAGAATGGCGCGGCGCCGCACGCGAGGGACAGAAAGTCTCGATCGCGGCGAGTCTCGATCGCGGTCCGGCCGGGCGAGACCGCGCGGCGACCTCACGATCGCTGAGCGGCGCCCCTCCGTCAGTGGCCATGTTCTTGCCAACTCGCCTCCCCACCGTGTCGGAGGCGGACGCATGCGGATCGCGCTGGTCAGCGAGTTCTATTATCCCCACCTGGGCGGGGTGACCGAGCACGTCCACAACCTGGCCTGCGAGCTCAACCGCGCCGGGCACGAGACGGTGGTCGTCACGGCGAGGATGAGCCGGCCCGCCCGGGCTCATGATCTGCTCTGCGAGGGGGACCCGCCGTTCGTGCGTCGAATCGGCTCCAGCCGGACCATCTACAGCGCCGGGTCGTTCGCCCGGATCACCACCGGCCTCGGCCTCCGGCGCCAGCTACGCGAGCAGTTCCGCAGGGATCGAATCGACCTGGTCCACGTGCATGGCGGTCTCACTCCCACCCTGGGCCTGGTAGCGCCCGAGGCCGCCTGGGAACTCGACCTCCCGGTGGTCGCTACATTTCATTCGTGGTTCTCGCGCTCCACTCTCTGTCGCCTGTTCCGTCGGCCGTTGCAACAGCGGCTCGACCGGCACGCCGCGACCATCGCCGTCAGCCAGCCGGTGGTGGACGCTCACGCCCGCTACCTCGACGCCGACTGGGAGATCGTTCCCAACGGCGTGGATACGGAGTTCTTCCGCCCCGCCGCCCAGGGGCCGCCGAGCGGAGCTCCCGAGCTGCTCTTTCTGGGTCGACTCGACCCTCGCAACGGGCTCGACACCGTCCTCGCGGCGATGCCGCGTATCCTCCAGCGCCACCCCGGCGCCAGGCTCACGATCGCGGGCGACGGCCCGCTCCGGCCGGTCTACGAGCGGCTGGCACGCCCGCTGGGGCAGCGAGTCGAGTTCGTCGGCCGAGTCAACGGCAACCGGCCGGAACACTACTCCCGCGCGGCGCTGTATCTCTGCCCCACCACCAAGGCATCCTTCGGCGTCACCCTGCTCGAAGCGATGGCCTGCGGCACGCCGATCCTGGCCTCCGACATCACCGGGTTTCGCGAGCTGGTGCATCACGGCCGGGAGGCGGTCCTGGTCCCGATGAACCAGCCGGACAGCTGGGCGCTCGCGGCCCTGGAGCTGCTGGAGGACCGGCGGCGTCTCCGTGCCATGGGCGTGGCCGGACGCGCCAAGGCCGAGCGGTTCGCCTGGCCCCGAATCGCTCGGCGGGTGATCCAGCTCTATCGGCGCGTGCTCTCGTGCTGACTGCCGGCCTGGTCGCCGCGGGTTGCGCGGCGGCCGTCGTCACGCGGGGGATGGTGGGGCCGAACAGCCGGGTCTTCGGTCCCGTCATCGGCCGCGGACCGCGGGACCGGGGCCTCTACCTCAGCTTCGATGACGGCCCCAACCCACGGGCGACCGGGCGCATCCTGCGGGTGCTGGAGCAGGAGCGGGTCCCGGCGACCTTTTTCATGGTCGGCCGATATGTCGAGCGCTATCCGGAGCTGGCCCGCGCGGTCGCGGCGGCCGGCTGCGGCATCGGGAATCACACCTACTCCCATGCCAAGCTCGCCCTGTCGGGGCCCGGATTCATCGCCCAGGAGATCGGGCGCGCCCACAGCGCCATCGTGGAGTTGACCGGCGTCCGGCCCAGCGCGTTCCGCGCGCCGCACGGCTACCGAAACCCCTTTGTCCATCGGGCCGTGGCGCGCTACGGCTACCGGATATTCGGGTGGACCGTCGGCGTGTGGGATTCGGACCGGCCCGGCGCGGAGGTCATCCGGGCGCGGGTCCGTCGATACACGCGAGCGGGGGCGATTCTCCTGCTGCATGACGGCGACGGCTACGAACCGGCCGGCGACCGGACCCAGACCGCGGAGGCGCTGCCCGGGATCATCGACGATTGCCGGGAGTTGGGTTACGAGTTCCGCGGCTTGGACCAGCTAGAGGCTGGGTGAAGCGCCGCTGGTGGCTGTGGCCGTTCACGGCGCTGGTGCTGGTGTTCGGGGTGCGCTTCGCGCTCCACTTTCCCTGGCGCAGCTCCTGGGAGACGCTGCTCGATGCCGACCTCGTGGCCCTGGGCGCCGCCGCGGTTCTCAACCTGCTGTCGCTCTCGCTCAAAGGGGTCGGCTGGCAGGTGTTGCTCCGCCGGCTCGCGCCGATCCGCTTCCGCACCGCGCAGGCGGCGACGTTCGGCGGCGCCGCGGTGAACTGCGTGAGCATCGCGCTGAGCGGCGAGGCGGCCCGGATGCAGTTGGCTTCGACCTGGGACGGAGTGCCGCTCGCGCTGGGCGCGCGTTCCATCCTCGCGAGCCGGGTGGCGGAAGCGGCCGCACTCGGCGTGTTCCTGACCGGCGCGGGATTCTTCCTGGCTCCGACCCACCGCTGGCGGGTGCTCGGCGCCGGCGTCGTCCTGATGGCCGGGGCGGACCTGCTGTTCCGCCGGGCGCCCTTTCTCCGGCGCAGCCGGGAGGAGATCACCGGCGGGAATGGCTGGCGTCCCGCGGACCTGGCGTTGCCCGTGGCCCTGGGCGTCCTCAGCTGGCTGCTCCAATGGGCGACATACCACTGGGTCATCGTGGCCAGCCATGTGGCGGTCACTCCCGCACTCTCGGTGCTGGCGCTCATCCTGTCGAACGTCGGCGGCATCCTGCGGCTCACCCCGGGGAACGTCGGCGTGGTGCAGGGCGCCGTGGTGCTCGCGCTCAAGCCGGCGGGGATCCCCACGGCCCCTGCCCTCGCGGCAGGGCTGGCGCTCCAGGCCGTCCAGGTCCTGCCGGTGCTCGCCCTCGGGCTCCTCCTGCTGGGCCGGCACGGGCTCCGCGAGTTGCTGCGCCGCCGCGCGGCGGAGCCGGCCTGATGGCGATCCACGCACCCTGGCGACCGGTGAGCGTCGGGGCCTCAGACTCGGCGACGACAGACGAGTTCGATGCGCCCGCGCCGCCCCGCCGCCCGCCGATGGGGCTGCCGCGACGGCTCGCCGCGCTCACCGCGCTGATGGCCATTCTCCTGGTCCTGGGCGCGACCGAGATCGCGCTCTGGTGGTCGGCCCGGACCCGGCTGGAGGACTTCAAGCTGGAGTCCGTGGCCCTGGCGAACACGCTGGCGTCGCTGCTGGTGCGGATCGCGCCCACCGGCAATCCCGCCGGACTCACCCAGGGACTGGAAGGCTGGTCGCATCATCGGATCACCGAGTCGCAGGCCATCGTCTACACCCTTCGGGCAGGGTCCCTGAACCCAGCGGCCGCGAGCGGGCTCCCCGACACCCTCCCTCCCGGCCCGGTACAGTACACGGCGCTCCGCCACCGCTCCACCGAGGTGCGCTTTCGCGGGGGCGAGGATCCCGGGTGGCAGGTCGTGCTGCCGCTCGGCAGTCCGCGCACCTTCGGGGTGCTCGACGTCCGGGTGTCGACTCGCCGCCTGCAGGACTGGGCCCGGCTCGAGCGGCAGCGGGCCTATCTCCTCGCCTTCCTCTCGGCGCTGCTGGTGGCGCTGGGCGTGGCGGTGGTGACGGCTCGCTGGGTCGGACGACCGTTGGCGGCGCTGGGCGGTGCCATGGCCGGCGCGCATGGCGGGGCCAAGAACGCGCCCGACGCGCCGGAGATCGGTCCGCCCGAGTTCCGGGAGCTGGCGCGCCGCTACAATCGCATGCGGGCGGCGCTCGCGGCGCGGGAACAGGAGAGCGCCTCCCGCGCGATGCTGCTCACCCTGGAGGAGCGCGCCCGCGGGCTCGACCGGCTGGCGCTCATGCACGAGACCGCCGCCAGCTTCGCCCACGAGATCGGGACGCCGCTCAATACGGTGAGCGGGCACCTGCAGCTGCTGCGGGACGATCTGGAAGCGCAACGCGACCAGAGAGGGGTCGAGCGGGTCCGGCTGCTGCTGGCGCAGGTCGACCGGGTCGCGGGCATCGTTCATGCTGGGCTCAACCGCGGCGCCTGGCCCAAGCCGTTCGCGCGCGAGGTGGACCTGAACGAGATCGTGACCCGAATGACGCTCTTTCTCGAGCCGTCGCTGGGCGACGCGGGCGTCGCGGCGCGGCTCGAGCTGGCCGGCAACGGCCAGCAGGCTCCCGCGCCGGTGCTCGCCGCCTGCGATCCCGCGATGGTCGAGCAGATCCTGCTCAACCTCCTCAAGAACGCGATCGAGGCCCTCTCGCCCGGGGATTTGGTGACCATCGCGACCGGCCGGGCCGAGCGCGAGGCGTTCATCGAGGTCCACGATGACGGGCCCGGACTGGACGCGGAGGCGGAATCGACCCTGTTTCGCCCCTTCTCGACCACCAAGGGGCCCGCCGGCACGGGACTGGGGCTGGCGGTGAGTCTGCGGCTGGCGCGCACCCTCGGAGGAGACCTGGTACACGTGCCCACCCAGCGGGGCGTCCGCTGGCGACTCTCACTCCCGCTCCCGGAGCCCCGGTGACTCAGGCCGCTCCCGCGGGTTCGCCTGCCCGCCTGTTGCTGGTCGACGACGACGAGGCGGCCTGCCGCCTCCTCGCCGAGGTGCTGGAGCGGGAGGCGTATCGCGTCGTGACCGCGCTCTCGGCGGACGAGGCGCTTGCCGCGCTGGAGGAGCCGCTGCCGTTCGACGCCATCCTCACCGATCTCCGGATGCCGGCGAAGAGCGGGTTGGACCTCCTTCGGATCGTGCGCGAGCGCGATCCGGGGGCGCTGGTGCTGGTGCTCACCGCGTTCGGCGATGCGGCCGCCGCGGGCGACGCCATCCGGGCCGGCGCCTACGACTTCATCAGCAAGCCGTACGACATCGCCGCCCTGCGTGAGACGCTGGCCCGCGCCCTCGGTCGACGCCGTCTCGCCTCTGACCGCCGGGAGCACGCCGACGGGCCCCCGACCGACGGGGCGAGCGGGCACCCGGAGCCGGCGCTGGTGGGCCACAGTCCGGCGATCATCCAGGTGATGAAGACCCTGGCGCGGGTGGCACCGTCCCAGGCCACCGTGCTGGTCGCCGGTGAGACCGGCACGGGGAAGGAGCTGGTGGCTCGGACGATTCACCGCTTTTCGGAGCGGGCAGACCGGAGATTCGTCGCGGTCAACTGCTCCGCGCTGGCCGAGGGACTGCTGGAGAGCGAGCTGTTCGGTCACGTGCGAGGCGCGTTCACCGGTGCCACCACGTCCCGGCCGGGGCTGTTCCGCGAGGCGGATCATGGCACCCTGTTCCTGGACGAGATCGGCGACATCTCGCCGACCCTGCAATCCCGCCTGTTGCGGGCGCTACAGGAACACGAGATCGTGCCGGTGGGCTCGGAGGCGCCGGTCAAGGTCGACGTCCGGGTCCTCGCGGCCACTCACCGGGATCTGCCGGAGCTGGTGCGCCAGGGGCGCTTCCGGGAGGATCTGTACTACCGGCTGAACGTGGTCACCCTGATGTTGCCGTCCCTGCGCGAGCGCCGGCAGGACATCCCGCTCCTGATGGACCACTTCCTCCGCGAGCTGGCCGCCCGCCACGGCCGCGGACCGGTTGCGGTGGATCCCGAGGCCCAACGCCGCTTGCTGGGCTACGAGTGGCCGGGAAACATCCGCGAGCTGCAGAACGTGCTCGAGCGGGCGATGCTGCTCGCCGAACAGGACGTGATCGGCCACGAGCACCTGCCGCCCGAGGTCCATCCGCACGCTCCCGGCCAGATGTCGGACGCGGCCGCGATGCCCGACCCGGGGCCGATGCGTTCGCTCGAGACCGTGGAGCGGGAGCATGTGATGCGCGTGCTGACCGCCTGCGGCGGTAACCGGGAGGAGACCTCCCGAGTGCTCGGGATCTCGCGCCGTACCCTCAGCCGCATGATTCAGCGCTGGAACCTTCCCCGCCGGCTGGCGTGACGGTCAGAGTGTCCCGGCCGGGACAGAATGACTCGGTCGAGCCAACGACGGAGGCCCCCATCGGGCACTCCTTCTACCAAATGCGCCACCATGCCGGTGGCATGTCGATTGCCTTCCTCCAGGCATCACTCGCGGCGCATCGTGCCGCGGGTCTGCAGTTACCCCGCAAGGAGGAACGTATGATCCGGAAGTTCGCCCTGGTTTCCGCCGTCGTGGCAGGTGCCCTGTCCGCAGGCACGCTGGTGGCCCAGACCGCCGCGCCGACCACCAAGCCGGCCGCGACCTCGACGATGCAGCACAAGCAGACCCCGCCGGCTGCGAAGCAGGATACCGGCTCCAAGGCGGCCGCCAGCAAGCCCGCGGCAGCCCATCACCCCGCATGGACCAAGGACCAGATCAAGGAGGCGCAGGAAGGGCTCATCAAGGCGGGCATGTACAAGGGTCAGGCGACCGGCGTGTTCACTGCCGACACCCGCAAGGCCCTCAAGGAGTATCAGAAGAACAACAAGTTGCCCGTCACCGGTCGGCTGAGCGACTCGGTGCTCGCAAAGCTCAAGACGACCTAGTTCGGCGTCGTCCATATCGTCCCTGCCCCTCAACGCCCCTTCGCAAGGAGGGGCGCCTTCCTTTTCCGGAGCCGGAAGATCAGGGCAACAGCCGCCCCGCAAGCCCCAGCAGGAGCAGGAAGCCGCAGACGTCGGTGAAGGTGGTCACGAAGATGGAGGACGCGACGGCGGGATCCACCTTGTATCGCTCCAGCAGCACCGGAATGAAGGCGCCGGCGAACCCGGCGACGAGGAGATTGCCGGTCATCGCGAGGAAGACCACCAACCCGAGCCGAACTCCCTCGCCCAGCGCGCCGGCCACGAGACCGACCACGAACCCGTTCGCCAGCCCGTTGGTGACGCCGACCAGCACCTCCTTGCCCACTACGCGCCCGAGCTGGTCGCTGGGAATCTGCCCGAGCGCGAGGCGGCGGACCGTCACCGCCAGCGCCTGGGTCCCCGCGTTGCCCCCCATTCCCGCGATGATCGGCATCCAGACGGCCAGGGCGACGGTACGTTGCACGGTGCTCTGGAAGACGTAGACCACGGCGCCCGCCAGGAACGCGGTGAGCAGATTCAGGTAGAGCCATGGCAGGCGACTGCCGACGGCCTGCTTCCAGCCGGCGGCCAGCTCCTCATCCGGGGACACACCGCCGAACTTGAGGAGGTCCTCAGTCGTCTCGGCTTCGACGACGTCGATGACGTCGTCGAAGGTGACGTGGCCGAGCAATCGGCCGGACTCGTCCACCACGGCGACGCTGGGAAGGTTATACCGGGCCATCACCCGGGCCACCTCTTCCTGGTCCAGGTCGGGCGGTACGGAGATGTCGGCGTCGGTCATGAACTCGTGGACCTTCCGATCCGGCCGACTGATCACCAAATCCTTGAACGGCAGGATGCCCACCAGCCGGCCGTCCCCGCTCACCACGAACACCTGGTAGAGGTCCTCCACCTCCTCCGCCTGCCGCCTGATCTCGTCCAGCGCCTCTGCCGCGGTCGCCGTGTCGCGCACGGTGACCGTGTGGAGGGTCATGAGCCCGCCGGCGGTCTCCTCGCCGTAGCGGAGCAGCCGGTCGACCTCGCTCCGATCCTCCACCTCGGCGAGGATGCGTTCCTGCTCCTCGGGCTCGAGCTCCCCGAGGATGTCGGCGGCGTCGTCATCCTCCAGCTCTTCGACGATCTCCGCCGCCTGCTCCGGATGGAGCGCCGCCAGGGTGTCCTCGGCGTGCGCGTCCTCCGGCATTTCGGCGAGGGCCTGACTCGACAGCTCGGGTGGCAGGGCCTGCACGGCGATGAGCCGTTCGTGCTCGTCCAGCGAGGCGAGGACGTCCGCCAGGTCGGCCGGCTCGAAATCGTGGGCCCGGTGGACGAACGCGGCGATGTCCCCCTTCCGGACCAGCTCGACCATCCGCTCGACCCGGTTGCTCGGGGAACTCACTGCGGACTCTGCAGCAGGCTCACCGTGGGGGTGGCGCCGGAGCGGATCAGCAGGCGCTCGATGCGCGTCGGCGACGCCTCCAGCACGTCGAACTCGAGCCCGCGGACGGCGAATCGCTCGCCGGCATTGGGAATCCGACCGGCCCACTCCACCACCAGGCCACCCATCGTGGTCGAGCGGCCGGTCGGCAGGGAGACGCCGAACCGCTCCTCGATTGCCTCGGGGGACACGTTGCCGTCGGTCTCGAACAGGGTCGGGCCGCTGCTGGGTGACGGCCGGACTTCGGGGTCGTGCTCGTCGAAGATCTCGCCGACCAGCTCTTCCAGCAGGTCTTCCAGCGTCGCGATCCCCAGTGTCCCGCCGAATTCATCCAGGACCACCGCGAGATGCCGCCGCTCCCGCTGCATGTCGAGCAGGAGATCGCCGCAGCTCCGGCTGGCGGGCGTCACGGCCACCGGCCGCACGGGCAGGGGGTCGCCCGGCTGGAGCTTGAAGAGATCGAAGGCGTGGAGCATGCCGATGATCTCGTCCAGGGTGCCCCGGAACACGGGGATGCGGCTGTATCCGCTCTGGGCGAACACCAGCCGGATGTCCTCCAGCGCGGCGTTCTCGTCGATCGCGACGATATCGGTGCGGGGGGTCATGACCTCGCGCACCGGGCGCACGCTGAACGCCATCACGCCGCCGACTATGACCAGCTCGTCATCGGCTCTGAGGCCGACCGCCGCACCTTCCCGCCAGATGCTCCGGAGGTCGTTGGGCCGGGTCGCGGTGCGCGCCGGGAGCAGCAGCCCCAGCATCCGGGACCAGGGCCGCAGCACCGGGATCACCCGCTCGGCGACGCCGGCGGCGCGCGGCTGGGTGAGCCAGCGGGGGAGGAGGTAGGCGGCGAGGAGCACGACGGGAACCGCCAGCAGCGGGAGCAGGATCAGCCCCCGGGAGGTGGCCGAGCCGGCCAGCAGGCCGGGGATGGCCGCGCCGATCAGGAGAACTCCGAGGGAGGTCGTGGCCGAGGCGGCCGTCAGGTAGTTGTCGACCCGGGCCAGCCACTCGAGCGAGGGCGTGGCGCCCCGAAGCCGGCGGGCGACGGCGCGGGTCAGTTCGGCGCGGCTCACCGTGAGCAGCGCCGCGCCCGCCGTGGCCCCGAACGCGGCGACCATCAGGCCGATCGCGACCGCGGCCCAGGTCATGAGCCGGCCCGCTCGGAGCCGCCCGCCGGCACCTCGACTCTCGGACGATGCACCGCCACCCGGCGCACCCGCCGGCGCACGACCTGCTCGACCACCAGCCGGTACCCGTCGAGGTCGATCGCCTCGCCGGCCCGGGGCACCCGCCCGAACTCCGCCAGCACCAGCCCTCCGACCGTGCTCACGTCCTCCCGATCGAAGCTGTGGCCCAGCACCGATTCCAGCTCGGAGAGCGCGACCCCGCCCTCCACCCGCAACTGGTCCTCGCTCACCACCTGGATGGGCGCCACTTCGTCCACGTCGCGCTCGTCCTGGATCTCGCCCACGATCTGCTCCAGGATGTCCTCCAGGGTGACGATGCCGGCCGTCCCCCCGAATTCGTCGACCACGACGGCGAGGTGGCTGGGTCCCCGCTGAAAATCCCGGAGCTGCCGGTCGAGCGTCTTGCCCTCCGGCACGAACGCCGCCGGCCGGACCAGGGCGTGCCACGGCGAGGCGTCGTCCACGGCGGCCGCCAGAATGTCCTTGGCGTGGATGACCCCGGCGACCGCGTCCGGATGGTCGTCGAACACCAGCAGCCGCGCGTGCTCCGAGTTTCTCAGCGTCTCGATCACCTCGTCGCGAGACGCCGAGGAATCCACCGCGACGATGTCGATGCGCGGCGTCATCACCTCCGCCACCGTCGTGTCGGCCAGGGAGAAGACGCCGAGCAACATGTCCCGCTCGGCCGTGCCGGCCTGGTGGGTGGCGGGCGCGCGGGCGCGGGCCCGCTCGTCGGCCCAGGCGGCGAGCCGGAGCAGCGGACGGAACGGCGCGAGGGTGGGGATGGCCGCCCGCCGGGCCGGCCGGGTGAGCTCGGGCGCGACGACGGCGAGCAGCCGCGGCAGCAGGTCCCCGACCACCCAGACCAGTGCGGTGGCCAGGATCAGCCGCAGCAGACGTTGCGCCGGGGACCAGGCCCACCAGGCGACCGCGCCGCCCGCGGCGGCCCCCGCGAGCACCAGCAGCGCCAGGTGGGCGATGTGCAGCTTGCGCGAGACCGACCCGCCGCCCGCCTCGTTCGAGCGCTCGCCCCCGAGCGCGCGCGGCAGGTCCGCGTCGGACTCCGCCGCGAGGGCCAGCCAGGCCGCCCACAGGGTCAGGCCGGCCGCCAGCAGCGGGGCGATGAAGAGCTGCAGCATCGCCATCATGCGAGCGACTCCACGTACCGTTCCTGCCGGCGCCACATCGCCGACCGCATCCGCCCCGCGCCCTCCGGATGATCGCGCCCGAGTGCGTGCAGCGTGCCGTGGACCACCAGGCGGATCAGCTCCTCCCGAAGCGGAATGCCGCGGACGCGCGCCTCCCGCTCCGCCACGCGGCGGCAGACGTAGACGTCGCCCGCCAGACCCGCCGGGTTAGGGAGCGCGAAGCTGAGGACGTCGGTGGGTCGATCGTGGCCCCGGTGCGCGGCGTTGAGCCGGCGCATCGCGTCGGGGCCCAGGAAGGTCACCGAGATCGACGCTGTGCGCCGCTCGCCGGCCAGCACGCCTCGCACCACCCGCCGGACCACGCCGGCCGGCAGCGGCAGACGACGGCCGCTCACCGAGATCTCACTGCCGCTCGGCGATCTGGAGTTCAGGAGTGAGCCCGCCGCTGGCACGAGGGTATCCGATGCGCTTGTGGTAGGTACCCGACATCACCCGGGCGAACTCCCGCTTCACCCGGTCGAGGTCCCGGAGCGTGAGCGGCGCGTCGTCGAGCTGCCCCGAGGCGAGCTTCTGCTGAACCAGTTGTTCGATCGCCTCGTGGACCTGCTCCGGGTTGGGATCGCTTAGGACCCGGACGGCCGCTTCCGCCGAATCGGCCAGCATCGCCACCGCGGTTTCCGCCGAGCGCGGCCGCGGGCCCGGATAGCGGTACTCCGCCGGATCGATCGCCCCGTTGCCGCTGGCCCGCCGCGCCTGGGTCAGGAAGTAGGTGATCTCGCTGGTGCCGTGGTGCTCCGGGATGAACGCCTTCACGATCGGCGGCAGCCGCGCCGCCTCCGCCAGCGCGATCCCGTCCAGCACGTGGCGCCGGATGATCCGGGCCGAGTCGCTCGGGCTCATGGTATCGTGCGGGTTGGGGCCACCACCCTGGTTCTCCACGAAGAAGCCGGGGCTCGCCAGCTTTCCGATGTCGTGGTAGTAGCACCCCACCTGTGCCAGGAGGCCCTTGGCACCGATGATGTTGCAGGCGGATTCGCAGAGATTGGCCATGGCCAGGCTGTGGGCCCAGGTGCCCGGTGCCTCCAGCGCCAGGCGGCGGAGCAGCGGACGGCCGAGGTCTGACAGCTCGAGCAACGTGAGGTCGGTCGTGATCCGGGTCACCGATTCGGCGAGCGGCATCATGATCATGGCCAGCGAGGCGCCGGCCGGCGCCATGAGCAGGCCGAGCACGGCGCTGGCCAGGATCGCCAGTGGGGCCCACCCCTGCATCAGACCGATGGTGATCGACGCGAGCACGCCCGCGATGGCCACGACCCCGATGGTGGCGTACAGATGCCGCCGGCGGCGAACCACCCGGATGCCGATGGCGCCAGCCACGCCGGTGAGGAGCCCGAAGAAGAGGACCGCGTCTTCCCGGAGGGCCCACTGTCCGTCCAGCAGCGTCGCCAGGCTGACGGCCGCGAACACGCCGACCCGTCCGTTGTAGAGCAGCGCCACGAGAATGGTGGCGAACGGTATCGGCAGCAGCTCGGGACGGCCCGGCGCCAGCTCCGCGATGCCAGCCGTCATCAACACCACCAGCGAGAAGAGCGCGCCGAAGAACGCCATCTGCCGCGCCTCGACGTAGGTCTCCCACCGGTAGAACACGATCAGCATCCAGAACAAGCCGAGGATGAGCGTGTTGTACAGCAGCGCGCCCACGGTGCTCCGGACCCAGAGGTCGTCGGTGCCCCGCTGGCGCAGCTCCTCATGAAACGCCGCGAGCTTGTCGCGCCCCTCCTCGGTGATCGGCTGGCCCACGCCGATGAGTCGCTCCCCCGAGCGTACCGCGTACTTGACCGGGTTGACGCTGGCACGCAACTGCTCCCGCCGGCTGCTGGTCATCAGAAGATCGGGAACGACCGTCGGGTGGTAGAAGGCGCCGACCAGGCGCCGGAGGCTCCGCTGCCCGGCCGGATCGCTGAGGACGATCCCCGCCGCCTCGGCCTCTTCCATGAGATCGGCGAAGGTCAGGATCGAGTCGCGCGGGACCAGGTGCTCCTCCTCGTTCCGCCGGAGCATCACCTGGCGACTTCCCTCGCTGCGGATCACCCCGGCGTCGGCGATGCCCCGCGACAACGCCTCCGCCAGGAAATGGGTGACCACCTCCTGCAGCTCGCGCCGGGTGGTCGGGTTGGCCAGGTACCGGGTCTCGTCCGGGCCCAGGTGCACCCGGGTGGCGGCCACCGCCCGGAGCATCTCCGGTCCCTGCAGCTCCGCCCGCTCCAGCTCGGAGAAGAACTCCCGCACCGACGCGAGGGCCGAGTCGTAAGCCGTCGGACTGAAGCGATAGACCGGCTGCACGGTCAGCGCGCGCGACTCGCCCTCGCGGGCCATCTCGTCGGTCGACTTCCGGACCTGAAACGAGAACGGCGTGATCACCGTGCGGTCGGCCGGCTTGCCCACGACGGGAATGCCGGTGAGCATGCCGACCGGCGGCGGGAACAACACGTAGGTGAGCAGGGCGGTCGCGAGGAGCGGAGCCCAGCGGAGCGCGTGGAACGCGACCCCGCCGATCATCGAGCGCGGGTTCGAGTCGTCCGAGATCTTGGAGACCTCGCGGTCAGGCATCAGCCGTTCTGATCCTCCGCGTAGGCCCGGATGATCTCCCGGACCAGCCGGTGGCGCACCACGTCCGTTTCGTGCAGGTACTGGAACGCGATCCCTTCGATGCCGGCCAGCACCCGCTCCACCTGCACCAGTCCGGAGTCCTCCCGGCGGGGGAGGTCGATCTGGGTCTTGTCGCCGGTCACCACCGTTCTGCTGTTCACCCCCAGCCGGGTGAGAAACATCTTCATCTGGGCGCCGGTGGCGTTTTGCGCCTCGTCCAGAATGATGAACGCGTCGGCCAGGGTCCGCCCGCGCATGTAGGCCAGCGGAGCGATCTCGATCGTCCGCGTCTCCAGCGCGCGCTGTACCCGGTCATGGGGCATCATGTCCTCCAGCGCGTCGTACAGCGGCCGCAGGTAGGGATCGACCTTCGCCTGGATGTCGCCGGGCAGGAAGCCGAGCGACTCGCCGGCCTCCACCGCGGGCCGGGCCAGGATGATCCGCTTGACCAGCTTCCGCGCCAGCGCCTCCACCGCCTTGGCCACGGCGAGGTAGGTCTTCCCGGTGCCGGCCGGCCCGATGCTGACGACGATGTCGTGGGTACTGATCGCCTGGAGGTAGTCCCGCTGACCCTGGGTCTTGGGGACGATGGCCCGCCGGAGTCCCGGCAGCACGATCTTGCCGTCGCTGGTCTGAGCGGGCAGCTCCGTGGGCGGGCCTTCGGCCGCGAGACGAAAGACGTCGTCCGGCGTCACCGGCTCACCCATGCGCGCGAGGTCCAGCAGGCCATGCACGACCGGGGTGGCGCGCTCGACCTGCTCGGAAGGGCCGGACAGGGTGACCGACTCGCCCCGGAAGGAGACCCGCACGCCGAGCGTCCGCTGGAGCTCCAGCAGGTTGGCGTCGTTCACCCCAGCGAAGAGCAGCGGGTCTGCCCCCTCGGCGGAGATGCGGGCTTGAGTATCGTCAGCCATAGCGCTCTCGAGTCTGGCGGAGTCCGCCCCTCACTCCTCAACGACCTCCAGGTGCAAC
>JBBSHB010000032.1:0-25938 GCA_038253515.1 Gemmatimonadales bacterium
CCGGGTGAATCCCGGAACATACCGCAGCACTTCGGTCGTGCTCCGCGGCGCCGCCCGCTGGATGTCCTGCGGGGTGAGCGAGGTGACGGCGACGCTGGCATCGAGGTTCAGCCGAGGCGTCTGGGTGCCCGTCACGACCAGGGTCTGGAGTTGCAGCGGATCCCTCTGGAGCGTGAAATCCTGCGTGGCGCGCTCGCCTGCCGCGATCGTGACGCTCGCCGAGTCGGGCCGGAAGCCGAGCATGCGCGCCCGAACCGTTTGGGGGCCTGCCGGGACCCGCAGGATCACGTAGTTCCCGTTGCCGCCGGTCTGCGCGCCCACCGTCGTGCCCTGCACCGCTACCTGAGCGCCCGCAATCGGGGCTCCTTTCTCGTCCACCACCCTCCCGCCGATGCTGCCGGTCTGCGCCGCTCCCTGCGCGGCCGCAGCGGGCGGCCGGAAAATGGGCACCGCCAACAGCACCGCGACCGACATGGCGGCCAGGCAATTCATGATTGGGGGTCGACCAGAACACGCTCTCCGGATCATAGCAGCATCCTCCATACTCTCAGGGGTTCCGCGATCGAGCGCACCTCACGAACGTCAGGCAGGGGGCATTGGGGCGGATGATGGCGGAGGGGACGAACGCGGAAAATCGGAAGGCAGCGGCGGGGGCGTGAAGCACCGCCGGGGAGGGCCAGTGAGGCCCGATTTCGTACTACTTGCATGGGCGCCCCCCAATGGCGGTAGGCCCGTTTGAATCAATCCGCCGCATGCCTCAGACTCGTAGAGTCCGGCCGACGCGACACGCGCCGGTCGGCACAAACACTTCTACATAGCTCCGGCGGCGCACGCAAGGGGGAAGGGCAGTCCTTGGCACCTGCCCCCGTTCCGTGTTACCCTGGGGAACCCTCCTGGGGAGACGCCTCGATCCTCACACGAACTCCGCTCTTTCACCGTCGTCGGCCTGGTGTATGGCTAGGCCTGCTGCTCAGCCTGGCTTCCTGCGCCAGGCCGTCCGGCGGGCCCGCGGTCATCACCCTGCCCGGCAGCATGCTCGGCGCCGAGGGGACGGTGCTTCGGCGGCAGTTGGCCCGCTTCATGGCGGCCCACCCGGACATCCGGGTGGTGCAGCGGCCGACCCCCGACGCCGCCGATCAGCGGCACCAGCTCTACGTGCAGTGGCTCAACGCCGGCGCCAGCCAGCCCGATATCCTCCAGCTCGACGCCATCTGGACCCCCGAGTTCGCCGCGGCGGGGTGGATCCTCGATCTCGACCGGTTCCATCCCGCCACCGGCGACTTCTTTCCCGCCACCATCCTGGAAAATCAGTGGAACAAGCGGCTCTTCGCGCTCCCCTGGTTCGTCGACGTCGGTATGCTCTACTGGCGAACCGACCTGATGGCCGCCGCGCCTGCCACCTTCGCCGAGCTGGAGCGGGTGGCCGCGCGCGCCAAGGCTGAGCGGGGTCTCAAGTACGGCCTGGTCTGGCAAGGCGCCCGCTACGAGGGACTGGTGACGGTGTTCACCGAGTACCTCGGCGCCCACGGAGGGAGCATCCTCCAAGGCGGGCGGGTCACGGTGAACTCCCCGGCGGCCGTCCAGGCGCTCACGACCATGCGGGATGAGATCTATCGGATGGGTATCGTGCCCTCGAGCGTCCTCACCTGGCATGAAGAGGAGTCCCGCTTCGCCTTTCAGAACGGCGAGGCGGTGTTCATGCGCAACTGGCCCTACCCCTATGCCCTGATGAACGACAGCTCGGCGTCCCGCGTGGCGGGCCACTACGCGATCGCCCCGATGCCCGCGGCGCCGGGAGGGAAGGCGACGGCGGCACTGGGAGGAGCGAACCTCGCGATCAACGTCAACAGCGACCATCCTGAGGCGGCATGGGCGGTGATCGACTTTCTCACCCAGCCGGCGCAGATGATTGAACGGGCCAGGGTGGTGGGCCAGTTCCCCACTCGGCCGGCACTCTACGATGAGCCCGCGCTGGCCCAGGCACTGGCCGAGCCGACGGCGCAAGCCCGGCTGGTGATCGAGCACGCGGTGCCGCGGCCAGTGACGCCGGTGTATACCCAACTGTCGGATATCCTCCAGATCGACCTGCACCGAGCCCTCACCCGGCAGGTGGAGCCGGCCGCGGCGCTATCGCATGCCGCGAGAGAAATGCAGGCGCTGCTCGATCGGGCGGGGCTGGGGGAGGGAGGGATCGTTGCGGGGCGGTGAGAAGGCGGCGCTGTCATCCCGAGCGGTGCGAGGGATATTCTCTGCATGTACCCGACAGACGCATCGGTCCGGGAACGCGCCGGCAAGATCCCTCGCTCCGCTCGGGATGACAGAGGCGGGGCTCGGGATGACAGCTCGCGTGCTCCGATGACCAACCCCCCCAGCGCCGAGCGCCGCGAGGCGCGCCTGGCGTGGCAGCTCGCGGCGCCGGCGCTGGCGACCATCCTGCTCGTCGCCCTCTTCCCGCTGTTCTGGACCCTCTGGGAATCGGTCCATCTCCACGACCTGAGAATGCCCTGGCTGGGACGGCCGTTCATCGGAGTGGAGAACTACCTCGAGGCGGTCCGCGACCTCCGGTTCTGGGGCGCCCTGGCGCACACCCTGCTGTTCACCGCGGCCACCGTCACCATCGAGCTGTCGCTGGGCTGCGTCCTCGCGCTCGCGATGAACCGCGCGTTTCGCGGCCGCGCCCTGGTGCGCGCCGCGATCCTGGTCCCCTGGGCGATTCCGACCGTGGTCTCCGCGCTGCTCTGGCGCTTCATGTTCGAGGGACAGGCCGGCATCATGAACGCGCTGCTGGTGGAGACCGGCATGCTGCGGGAGGCTCCGGTGTGGTTCATCCGCAGCGGGCTGGCCTGGGTGCCGGTGGTCCTGGCCGACGTCTGGAAGACCACGCCGTTCGTCGCCCTGCTACTGCTGGCCGGGTTGCAGAACATCGACGCGTCGCTCTACGAGGCGGCCCGCATCGACGGCGCCTCCGCCTGGCGCCAGTTCCGCTACGTGACGCTGCCGCTGCTCAAGCCCGCCGTCCTGGTGGCGCTCATCTTCCGCACACTCGACGCGTTTCGGGTGTTCGACCTGATCTACGTGATGACCGGCGGCGGCCCCGGCACCTCCACCGAGCCGATCGCGCTCTACACCTTCAACTCGCTGCTGCAGAACCTTCGGTTCGGCTACGGCTCGGCGCTCTCGGTGATCGTCTTCGCGATCACCTTCGGCCTGGCGCTGGGCTACATCAAGTTCCTCGGCGCCGGTCTCACGGAGACCCGGCCGTGACCCCGCGGAGCCGGTGGGGAACGGTGGCCCTCGGTCTCCTGGTGCTGGCTACGGCATTTCCGTTCTACTGGGCGATCGTCTCCTCGCTCACACCCGAGGCCCGGCTCTATCAGTCGCCTTCGCTGGTTCCGACCACACTGGTGCTGGACCACTACCGCGCGCTGTTCATCCAGCGCGACTTCTGGGTGCCGATCCGGAATTCGCTCATCGTGGCCGGCAGCACCACCGCGTTCTGCGTCACGGTGGGCGGCCTCTGCGCCTACGCGCTCGCGCGGCTTCGTTTCCGGGGCAAGGCGCCGCTGCTCGGGCTGATCCTCGCCGTCAGCGTGTTTCCCCAGATCTCGGTGATCTCGCCGCTCTTTCTTCTGCTCCGCTGGCTCCATCTGATCAACACCTATCCCGGACTGATCCTGCCGTATCTCACCTTCGCCATGCCGCTCACGGTCTGGCTGCTGGTGGGATTCTTTCGCCAGCTCCCATCGGAGCTGGAGGAGGCGGCGATGGTGGACGGCGCGAGCCGCCTCCGCGCGCTCCGGGAGGTCATCCTGCCGCTGGCGCTGCCGGGCCTCGCCACCACGGCGATTCTCACCTTCGTCTACAGCTGGAACGAATTTCTTTTCGCGCTGTCGTTCACGCTCGGTCCGGAGCGGCAGACCGTCCCCGTCGCCATCGCGCTGTTCCGCGGCCAGTACCAGGTGCCCTGGGGAGAGATCCTGGCGGCGGCGATCGTGGCGACCGCGCCGGTGGCGGTGCTGGTGCTCGCCTTCCAGCGTCGGATCGTCCAGGGACTCACGGCCGGCGCGGTGAAAGGGTAGCCATGGCATCGGTGCGACTGGCGGGTGTGGAGAAGACCTACCCCAACGGGCACGTCGCCGCCCGAGGCTTGGACATCGAGATCGCGGACGGGGAGTTCATGGTGCTGGTGGGACCCTCGGGGTGCGGCAAGAGCACCGCGCTCCGGATGGTCGCCGGCCTGGAGACCCCCACCGCGGGCCAGGTGTTGATCGGCGACCGCGACGTGACCGGACTGCCACCGCAGGAGCGCGACATCGCGATGGTGTTCCAGAGCTACGCGCTGTATCCCCACATGACGGTGCGAGAGAACCTCGCCTTCGGCCTCCGGATGCGGGGTGCCGCGCCCGGGACGATCGCGGAGCGCGTGGGAGCAGCGGCGCAGGCGTTGGGCTTGGAGCAGGTGCTGGACCGGAAGCCGAGCCAGCTCTCCGGCGGCCAGCGGCAGCGGGTGGCGCTGGGGCGCGCCATGGTGCGGGACCCCCAGGTCTTTCTCTTCGACGAGCCGCTCTCCAACCTCGACGCCAAGCTCCGGGTCGAGACTCGCGCCGAGCTGGCGCGACTGCACCGCCGGCTCAAGGCCACCATCGTGTATGTCACCCACGATCAGGAGGAGGCGCTCACGCTGGGGGGAAGAGTGACGGTGATGCGGGACGGCATCGTGGAACAGGTGGGCCCGCCGATGGACGTCTACCGGCGGCCGGCGTCGGTGTTCGTCGCGGGCTTCGTGGGGTCGCCCGCGATGAATCTCCTGCCCGGTCTGGTTGGCGACAGCGGCTCATGGTCCGGGCCCGGCGGGATGGTGCTGCCGGTCGAGGGATGGTCCCGGGAGGTGGACCAGCCGCGCCAGCTGACGCTCGGCGTGCGGCCGCACGACATCGAGCTCGTCGCCCCCGGCGCGGGTGACGTGGACGCCCGGGTAGACGTGGTGGAGCCCCGCGGCAGCGAGCTGCTGGTCCACCTGGCGCTGGGCGCCGACGGTGCGGCCGGGGAGGTCCGGGTGGTGGCGCCGCCGGAGCCGCCGATCGCGCTGGAGGCGCCGGTCGGTCTTCGTTGCGGCCGCCGGCGCCTCCACTGGTTCGATGCCCGGACGGGGAAACGGCTGAGCTAGGCCGGCACCATCGGCCGGATGTTCTGGTTCACCCGGAAGAGATTCCTCGGGTCGTAGCGGTTCTTGATCTTGACCAACCGATCGTAGTTCCGGCCATAGGCCGCCCGGATCCGATCTCCCTCCTCCTGGGTGAGGAAGTTGACGTAGACGGCGCCGGTGGCGAACGGCGCCGACGCCCGGAAGAGGTCGCGCGCCCAGCCGATGCACTCGGCGTCCTTGGCCGGATCCTCCCACCTGCCATGCACGTTCAAGACGAACTGCCCGTCCCGGTGAGAGTACGCGGTGGCGTCCCCCGGCACGCGGCTCACCGCGCCGCCGAGCTGGGCCAAGGCGATCTCGGTGTTCGGGTCCGGAAGCTTCCGTGCGTGCGCGATCAGGACGTCGATCAGCCCCTCGCTCACCTCCGCGAAGTCGTGCGACTTCCAGTAGTTCCGTAGTCCCGGCGTGAGCAGTGGGTCGAGGATGGTCTGCCACGCCGCGTAGGGCTGCGGCGCGATCACGTCCGCGATCGGCTTCCCGAACTTCCGGAGCGGCGCCGCCACCCGCTCACCTTCCTCGATCTCGCCCGAGTAGCACAGCGCCAGTGCCAGGATCTCCTTCCCGTGCCATTCGGGGGGGAGGAAGGGAAGCGGCGGGGCCTTCCGCATCACGAACCAGCACACCAGCTCGTCCGGGGTCGTCGCGAGGAAGTCGCGATAGTAGCGGAGCACATCCTTGGCCGCGTCCAGCGGGTGGACGATCAGTCCCGCCAGCACCTCCGGTCCGACCGGGTGGAGGCGGAACTCGAACGAGGTGACCACCCCGAAGTTCCCGCCGCCGCCCCGAATCGCCCAGAAGAGGTCGGGCGACTCGGTCGCGCTGGCGCGCACCACGTCCCCGTTGGCGAGGACGATCTCGGCGGAGAGGAGGTTGTCGATGGTGAGCCCGAACCGGCGGCTCAGCCAGCCGAATCCGCCGCCCAGCGTGAGACCGGCGACGCCGGTGGTCGAGTTGACCCCGAGCGGTGTCGCCAGGCCGAAGGCCTGCGCCTCACGGTCGAAGTCGGCCAGGGTGGCTCCCCCTCCCACCCGCGCGGTGCGCGCCGTCCGGTCCACCTCGACCGCCTTCATCGGCGAGAGGTCGAGCATGACGCCGCCGTCGCAGAGCGCGTTTCCGGCGATGTTGTGGCCACCGCCGCGCACGGCCAGGACCAGGTCGTGCTCCCGGGCGAAGCGGACGGCCTGGGAGACGTCGCCGGCACTGGAGCAGCGGATGACCAGCCCGGGCCGCCGCTCGATCATCGCGTTCCAGATGGTGCAAGCCTCCTCGAAGCCGGCCGACGCGGGGAGATGCAGCCGGCCGGGCAGGCGCGAGGCGAGCTGGCCGAGGGCGTCGGGGGGAAGCACGGCGAGTGAGCCGTCACACGTCGTGAGCGTCACTTCCATCGGTCACCTCCATACAGGGTGGAATGCGGACTGCGGGAGGCGGACGAACGACTGCCCGCCTCCCGCTCTATGAGAGACCGCCCAGCAGGGTTAGTGACTGGCGACCCCAGCCTCTTTGGTCACCAGCACGTCGCCCTCGAAGACTTCGGGACTGCCGAGCAGGTCCTTCAGCGGATCGTTGCGGACGAAATCCGCGGCACGACGGTTGGACTCCTTGGCGCTCTTCTGGCTCTCGAAGATCGAGACGGTGAGGATCTCCTTGTCTCCGGGGCTGAGCACGTAGTAACAGTGAAATCCCGGAACCTCCTGCACGATCGGCAGAAAGCCCTTCTCGATACGTTGCTGGAGTTCCTCGACCTTGGTCTTGGTGAGCGCCCCGCCCTTCGGGGTGTACCGGCGAATGGTGGCGTACATGGTTCCGTCCCCCTTCCAAGAGTTCGTGATGTGGAAGAACAAAAACCGGCAGAGCAGGAGCTGCTCAGCCGGTTTCGCGATTCGCTCCACCCGGCGCGTGGGCGACCCGTTCGATTCTTGCGCCGGGCTTCTACGCATCTGAGGGTGGGCCACAGTATAGGGCGCGTTCCTGAGCCGTCAAGATGGGAGGACCGGATGGAAAAGATGAGGGGCGGCCGAAGCCGCCCCTCGCTGTGGTTGCTCGCCCTCCTGAGCCTAGTGGAGCGTCACGCCCAGCCCGAGCTGGAACACGTCGCTCGACCCGCCATCGAAGCTCCCGCGGAACCAGTTGGCCACCGGGGTGATGGAGGTGTTGCTGCCTACCCGGAGGTCATAGCCCACGCCGGCGAGGATGCCGAAGCCGCTGGACGAGCCTGAGCCGAAGCCGGTGTCGGCGTGCAGCCGCGCGTAGCCGACGCCGCCCTTGGCGAAGAACCCGCTGGTGACCGAGGGATACCAGTACGCGGCGCCGGCCAGGCTCCCCTGCGACAGACTCACGCCGTTCTCGCTCTTGTACCAGCCGTTCGATTCCACGCCGAGCAGCACGTGCGGATTCAGGGTGCCGCCGAGCTTGAGGTAGCCGCTCGCGCCGCCGGTGCGGTCGCCGCCGCAGCCGTCGCACCCGAGGGAACCGAAGCCCATGCCGGCGCCGAACCAGAAGCCCTCACGAGTCTGGGCATGCTGGGCGGCCAGAGGCGAGGCGCCGAGGGACAGGAGAAGCGCGAGCGTGCCAAGAAGTCGGGGGGTACGCATGGGGCCTCACGAAAACGGGTGGTTGCCGGAAGCCGGCGTGATCCGGCGTGCCGCCCGGGTGGGTGGGGGAAGAGACTGCCGGGCTGTTGTGAGAGAGTTCGCTGGCGGGTGGGGCAACCGGCATACCCCCGGGTCGGGACCTCCCGCGCCGGGGCTAAGTTCATGTGTCACATCGGGAAAGCCAGCCCGGGTCTGGGCCCCGCTGCAGTAGGTTGCAGGCAAAGACCCGGGAAATCTGGCGATCGGCAAGGCGGGCGGTCACCCGCCCGGTATCAACCGATCTTCTTGGCCTCCGTCCGGATGAAGACGTAGTTGAGCGTGGGCAGGATGTGCGCGTCGGCGGCCTTCAAGGCGAGCTCCTTGGCCTTGGCCTTGTCGCCCTTGCCCTGATACGCCAGGGCCGTCGAATAGATGACGTAGGGATCCTGCTGGCTGGCCTGTCCCAGCTCGCTGATGGCCTGGTCGAACTGCTTCTGCGCCAGCGCGATCGTACCGCTCAGCTCGTGCGCCTGCCGGATCCGGAAGGCGTTGTGCCTCGCCTCAGCACCCTTGGTGTACTCCGCGGCCTCCGACTTGGCCGTCGCCAGATCCTTTTTGGCGAGCGCCACCCGTCCCCGGTAGTAGTGACCGGCGAGCTTGGTGTCCTCCTTGATGTCGCCCGACACACTGGAGGCCGTCACCAGGTCGAGCGCATGGGTGAAGTGCTTCTGGGCCTCGTCCGGCTTCCAGGCGTCGAGCAGGATACTCCCCATCGCCACCTCGTCGGCCGACATCGAGGCCGTGTCGGCGATCTTGGCGCCGACGGCGTACTCCTGCTGCATGGCCTCCATCGCCTTGGCGGTCTTCCCGGCGTCGACGTAGATCAACGCCTGAGTAAACCGGGCCAGCCGCCGGTCGCCATCGTCGCGCGCCGCATCGAAGAGCTTCTGCGCTTCCGCGACGGCCTGCTCGTGCTTGCCCTGGTACATGAGGTCCGAGGCGATCGCGAAGTACGAGTTGCTGAAGTGAGGATCGATCGACAGCGCCTTCCGATACTGCGCGATGGACTCGTCGAACCGCCCGGTCTTCATCAGCAGCTCGGCGTAGGAATCGTACGGATTGGGATCGTCGGGGACCAGCTCGATGTACTTCTTGAACGCCTTCTCCGCTTCCGAGTTGTTCCCCAGCGGCCGATAGGCGTACCCCAGGGTGTTGTAGGCCGGCGAGAAGCTCGGGTTGATGGCGATCGACTGCTTCAGCTCCTCGATTGCCTTCTCGTACTCCTGCTGGCCGAGGTACTGGCCGGCCAGAATGAAATGGGCGCGCTCGTCGTAGGGATACTTGGCCACCAGCTCCTCCGCGTACGCCAGCGCCTTGGTGGGGTCGGCATTGTTCCCGGCCTGCACGGTCAGGATCATCAGCCGCTCGCCCTCGGAGGCCTTGTCCGAGAGGGCCACCGCCTGATTCAGGTGCGCCTGGAAATCCTTGGCGGTGGCGGAGCTCAACGCGAGGTTGTAGTGGCCCAGGGCGAACGACGGATCCTTCGCCATGGCCTGCTCGAAGAGCTGGCGGGCATCGTGCGCCTTGAGCTGCTCGGCGAGCGCCCGACCCTGAGTGTACAGCGTCCGGGCCTCGTCGGACCCGGTGGTGATCCAGATCTTCTCGCTCGAGGGAGCGGCGGCGCCGACCGACGCGGTCTCGGTGTCGGCCTTCTTCGTGTTGCAGCCCGCGAGCAACGCGATCAGCCCGCAGGCGGTGAGCCAGACCGGTGGCGAGGACAATGAGCGTTTCACTTTGATCCTCCTGGTCCTTCATGGGTTTCGTGGTGGGCACTAGGCCCTACGCCCACCCCGCAGCCCGGTTTCAGCCACCGATCTGCGACAAAAATGTTGGATGGAACCTCCCGGGGATTCAGGATTGTTACCTGCGCGCCCCAATTGAGGGGGACGCCGGGCTTACCCTTCGTCCTCACCACCGCGCGGCGCGGGGGGCACGTGACTTGCCGGCTCGGATGCGATCCCTCACACCGACGACGGACCAGGAGAGAGGAAGCGGCTCATGAGGCAGTTCCTGCTGGCCAGCGACTTCGATCAGACGCTGAGCTTCAACGATTCCGGTCTGGTGCTGAGCGAGATGCTCGGCATCGGCGGCTTCGCCGAGAAGACCGCGGGTCTCTCGGAGATTCACCTGGTGCAGCAGGGGGCCGAGCTGGCCTACCTGCTGCTGCACGACCCCGAGTACCGCCGGGTTCGGAGAGCAGATCTGGTGGAGGTCGGCAAGCGGGTCCGGCTCAAGCAGAACCTGGGACTCCTGTCCCGCCTGCTGGAGGCGATCGACGGACATCACTTCGCCTTCTACGTGATCTCGGCCGCGCCGGAGGAAGTGATCCGCTCGGCTCTGGAGGGCATCGTTCCGGAGAGCCACATCTTCGGGACCCGTTTCCGCTACGCGGCGACGACCGGCGAGATCGAGTCGATCGTGCGGGTGCCCGCGGGCTACGGCAAGGTGGCCGTGCTGGAGGACCTGCGCCGATCGCTGGGGGTGAGCTACGACCGGGTGGTGTACGTGGGCGACGGCAGCTCCGACGTCCACGTCATGCTGCACCTGAACCGGCTGGACGGGTTGACCATCGCCGTGTCGGAGAATCGCTATCTCACCCCGATCGCCAGGCGCACCATCCTGAGCGATGACGGGTTGAGCGTGCTGATTCCCATTCTGGAGGAGATCGCCGGCTGGGACAGCGGCCGGATTCGCTCGCTGTTCGCCGCGCACGGCTTCGTGCTGCAGGATTGGGACAAGGTCCGCACCGACTCGCTCACCATCCGTGATCTCGCGGCGGTTCCCAAGGCCGTCGCGTGATCCGGGGACCGATGCTGGCCTGGATCGGCTGGGTTGCCACCGCGGCGTTCTGCAGCTCCTACCTCTGCAGGAGTCAGATCACCCTCCGCCGGGTGCAGGCCGGGGCCGCCGTGCTCTGGGTGATCTACGGCGGGCTCATCCACGCGTTACCGGTGGTGGTGGCGAACCTGATCGTGGCGAGCGTGGCACTCTACTCGTCGCTCGCACGGCCACCGCGTGACGCTGGCCATCATCCACCAGCGGAATCCCCCCTCCCGGCGACGCCCGCCCATCGATAGTCACCTCGACCGCGCCGCCCTCGGCGCCGGCCTCCTGCTGCACCACGATGACATAGAGGCTTCGGCCATGGCGGTACTCGATGGTGTACTCCCGCCAGGTGACCGGCGCGCGGGGCTGGATGAACAGGGTGTCGCCGCGCTTGGTGAAGCCGAGAATGCCTTCCAGCCCGACCCGGTACATCCAGCTCGCCGAGCCGGTGTACCAGGTCCAGCCCCCGCGGCCCAGGTGCCCTTCCGCCGTGTACACGTCGGCGGCGACGACGTAGGGCTCCACCTTGTAGGTCTCGACCTCCTCCGGCGTCCGCGCGTGGGTGAGCGGATTGAGCATCTGATAGAGCTCGAAGGCGCGGTCTCCGTTTCCCCGGAGCGCGGTGGCGAGCACCGCCCAGAGCGCGGCGTGGGTGTACTGCGCGCCGTTCTCCCGGACGCCGGGGAGATAGCCCTTGATGTAGCCGGGGTCCTGTGCGGTGGTGTCGAACGGCGGGGTGAGCAGCATCAGCAGTCGCGCGTCCTCCCGCACCAGATGCTTCTCGAGCGAGTCCATCGCCTGCGCCTGCCGCGCCGGGTCGCCCGCACCGGAGATGACGCTCCAGCTCTGGGCGATGGAGTCGATGCGGCACTCGTCGCTCATAACCGATCCGAGCGGCGTGCCGTTGTCGAAGTAGGCCCGGCGATACCAGGCGCCATCCCAGCCGTGTTGCTCCACCGCGGCGACGTACTCGTCGGCCTGGCGCCGGAGGTCGGCGGCCACCGTGATCTCGCCTCGCGCCTCGGTGTGCTTGGCGAACGCCCGGAGCGTGGTGATGAGGAACCACGCCAGCCAGACGCTCTCTCCCCGGCCTTCCACGCCCACCCGGTTCATGCCGTCGTTCCAATCGCCGATCCCGATCAGGGGAAGCCCGTGGGCGCCGGCGGTGCATGCCCGCCGGAGCGCGCGCAGGCAATGCTGGTACACGCTCGCGCGCTCCTGGGTGACCTCCGGCAGGTCGTACACCTCGTGCTCGTCCGGCTCCAGCGCGCGCATGCCGAGGAAGGGGACGTACTCATCGAGCACCGAGGCGTCGCCGGTGACGCGGACGTAGTGATCGACCACGTAGGGGAGCCAGGCGAGGTCGTCGGAGAACCGGGTCCGCACGCCGCGCCCGCTCTGCGGGTGCCACCAATGCTGTACGTCGCCTTCGAGGAACTGGCGGCCGGCCGCGCGCAGGATATGCTCCCGCGCAATCGCCGGCTCGGCGTAGACGAACGCCATCACGTCCTGCAGCTGATCGCGGAAGCCGTAGGCGCCGCTGCTCTGGTAGATCGCCGAGCGGGCCCACATGCGGCAGGCGAGCGCCTGGTAGAGGGTCCAGCGGTTCATCATCGCGTCGAAGGTGGGCTCCGGCGTCCGGACGGTCACGACGGAGAGCCGCTCCCGCCACCCGTCGACGGCCCGGGCGAGGGCGGCCCGGGCGCGCGGCACGTCACGGTACCGGGCGAGCGCCGCCTGCGCCGCGGCCTGATCGGCGCCGGCACCGGTGAGAATCACGAGCTCGCGGGTCTCCCACGGCGCCAGCTCGAGCGTGCACTGCAGCGCCGCACAGGGATCGAAGCCGGCGCCCGTAGTCCCCCCGAGCGCTCCGCCCCTCAAGGCCGCCGGGTCGCTGATCGTGCCGTTTCTCCCGAGGAATTCGCGTCGGCTGCCCGAGTAGCCGATGACCGGCTCGGTGAGGGCGTGGAAGGCCACCTGGCCGGCGAACTGCGGGTCGAAGAAATTCTGCGCCAGGATGGCGCCATGCTCGGAGTCGAACGTGGTGCGCACCTGATGCTGGGTGTGCTCGCGGAGCACGCCCAGGGTCCACTCCAGGTAGCTGGTCACGGTGAGCCGCCGGGCGCGCGATTCGTGGTTGGTCACCCGCAGCATGGCGAGCTTGACCGGTGCGTCCTCCGCCATGCCCAGCGTGAGCCGGGTGCCGATGCCGTCCCGCTGATGCTCGAACGACGAGGTGCCTGCCCCGTGGCGCACGGTGTACGTCGCTCCGGCGTGGATCGGCCCCGGCGTAGGGCACCACAGCTCGCCGCTCTCCGCGTCCTGCAGGTAGATCACCTCGCCGGGCGGATCGCTCACCGGATCGTTGTGCCACGGCGTGAGCCGGAAGAAGTAGCTGTTCCCGGCCCAACTGAAGCCGCCGCCTCGCTCGGTCACGACGAACCCACCGTGCCGGTTGGCGATCACGTTCGCCCACGGCGCCGGCGGCAGTCGGTCGCCGGAAATGTGGATCTCGTAGTCGCCGTCGGACGCGAGTCCCCCGAACCCGTTGAGCAGCTCCACCGGCGGGAGCTCGCCTTCGCGCGTGGCCCGGGCCGTCCGGGCGGGGCCGCCCGCTCCCAGGTGAGAGGTCAGCCGCCCAGGCAGAGCCCCGATCCGGCGCACCACCTTCGCCACCGCGGAGTCGCTCCGCTCGGGCGGACGGGTCGGGGCGTTGGCCGCCTCGCGCTGCTCCACCGGTGGCTGCGCCGGCGCGGGCGCGGTGGCCGCGCTGAGCACCCGGCCGAGCGTCCGGCCGTCGCAGGAGACGTGCACCCGGGCGGTGGCCCGGAGCATGAGGAGGTCCGCCGCGCCGAGCAGGTCACGGCGTCGGATGAACACCCCGCCCGAACGGTCGATGGCGCCCGGATCGCTCAGGGCGTAGACCGCGGCGGTGATCCGGTCCTCCAGATCCTGGATGTAGATCGATGGGTTGGCGCTCACCACGACGAGATCGACCATCATCCCGCGGCGGTGCCAGTAGCGGTGCGCCGCCAGCAGCTGCCGCAGGGTCGGCAGCCCGTCCGGGCCCTCGATGACGGCCAGCAGGATGGGCCAGTCGCCCGAGATGCCGTGGGCCCACAAGAGAGGCTGGGAGCCCTGGTTTCGGCGCAGCTCGCTCTGGGGCGCGCGCAGCGCCGACGACCCGTAGAGCAGGTGGCCGGCGATCTCCTGAAACACCGCGGCATCCATCGGGGAGATGTTGAGCTCGCGCAGCTCCACCTGGCTCGAGGTCCAGGCCAGATCGAGCGCCCGCTGCGCCGCGTGGGGGTCATGGTAGCGATCGGCCAGCTCGAACGCGCGCTCGGGAGTCGTGGCCACGAGGGTGGTGAATGCGACCGAGGCGGACTGTCCCGGCTCCAGCCTGACCCGGGTGCGGAGCGCGAAGATCGGATCCAGCACCGGGCCGGTCGAGCCCGAGAGCACGCCGTCCGACTCCAGGGCCACCGGATCGCGGGTCGTGCGTCCCCGGCCGAGGAAGCGGGCTCGGTCGGTCTCGCAACTGACCGGTCCGACCCGCTCCTTGTCCGTGTCCACCACGTGCACACACCAGAGCGAGCGCTCCTCCGCCGAGCGCGGACGTCGGGTGGCGGTGATCGCGCTACACCAGTCGTGCCACTCGGTCTCGACGAACAGGTTGCCGAAGGCGGGGTGGACCCGGTCCGCGTCCGGCGCGCCGAGCACGATCTCGCCATAGCTGGTGAGCTCGACCTCCCGGACCTCATCGCCGTTGTTGGTCACCGTGACCCGCCGCACCTCCGCCGAGTCTTCCGGGACCACCGCGATCTCGGTGCGGGTCTCGATGTCGCCGTCGGATCGCTCGAAGGTGACGCGGTCGGTCGCGAGCAGGGCGCGATAGCGATCCGCGGCGGCGCACACCGGCTGGTGTGCCGCCGACCAGAGCCGGCCGGTGGCAAGGTCCTTCAGGTAGCAGAACTGGCCGGTGGCGTCGCTGGTCCCGTCCGAGCGCCAGCGGGTCACCGCGAGCGCCTCGAATCGACTGTATCCGGAACCGCCGTGGCTCACCATGATGGTGTACGGCAGGTGGCCAAGCAGGGCGACATGCGGCTGGGGCGTGTCCACCACGTCGAACTGGCGCACCGTCGGCCGGTAGAGGTCGGCCTCGGGCCGGGCCTGATCCAGCCGGTCCTCCTGCGGCTCCTGCAGCACCAGTCGGCGGGGAATCCGCTCGTGCAGCAGCAGCTCCGCCGAGCGGACCACCGGGTCCGCGTGGAAGCGGCGCTGCCACACGTGGGCGGTCATGGCGTTGGTGAGGGCCACCAGTCCCATGCCCAGATGATGCGCCATGTAGGTGCGGACCAGGGCGTAGCGGCGGTCGGGATCGTGCCGGGTGTAGTCCAGCGCGTCGCGGAAGCCGTAGGGCCCGAGGGCCCCCATGGTCTCCAGCTGCGCGAGGTTGCCGAGCGCCCGCTGGGGGTCGATCATCGTCGCCAGGACCGCGGCGTACGGCGCGATCACCAGCTCGCGTCCGAGGCCGCGCTTGAGGGCGAGATCGGGCACGCCGAACGCCCGGTATTGATAGGTGTGGTGCCGGTCGCGCAGGTTGTAGGCGCTCTCGCTCACGCCCCAGGGAACTCCGCGCTCGCCGCCGTAGGCGACGTGCCGGCTGACCGCGCCCTGGCAGGTCTGCGCCAGCAGGGTGAACGGGAACGAGCGCATGACCAGCATCGGCATCAGATACTCGAACATGCTCCCGCTCCACGACACCAGCGCCGGCGCTCCCGCAGCGTAGGTCAGCGGGCGGCCGAGATGGAACCAGTGGTCCACGGGCACGTCGTCCTTGGCCACCGCGATAAAGCTCGCCAGACGCGCCTCGGAGGCGAGCAGATCGTAGTTGGAGCTGTCCAATGTGTGGGCGCCTTGCTGGAAGCCGATGGCGAACAGCTTCCGCTTCTCATCGAAGAGGCAGCGGAAGTCCATCTCCATGGCGTAGTCCCGGGCCCGCTCGGCGATGACTTCCAGCCGCGAGATGAGCAGCGAGGCCTCGGGTGAGCGAGACGCGAGCTCGCGCAGGCTGGCGTAGGGCCTGGCATCGAGTCTCGCCGTCCATCCGCAGTGGGTCGCGATCAGCCTGAGGCTCCAGGTGATCCACTCGAGCGCGGGCTCGACCAGCTCAGGCGGCAGCGTGGCGGCGCCGAGCACCGCTTCCGCGCGCTGGAGCGGGGCGGCGACGCGGGAGAGCGCGGCGGTGGAGGCCGGCTCGCGCCGGGAGGCCACCAGCGCGGCGCGGGCGGCGCGGAGCGCCTCCCGGACTCCCGATGCCTGGGCCAGGCCCCGTACCCGCTCATCGATCAGGGCCAGCGCGGTGTCGAGGGCGCGCCAGATGCGGGAGTCGAAGGTCGGGTCGTCGGGCAGCTCGAGACAGGCCTGTCTCAGGGCGATGAGATGTCCCGCGAGGTTGCCGCTGTCAACCGTGGAGATGTACGCCGGCTCCAGTACGCTCAGGTCCCGCAGGTCATACCAGTTGTAGAAGTGCCCCCGGAATCGGCGCATCCGCTCGAGGGTACGGAGGACCAGCTCGAGCCGGTGGACCAGGTCGTCCAGCGGGAGGAAGCCCAGGTCCCATGCGCTCACCGTGGCCAGGAGCTGGAGCCCGATGTTGGTCGGGGAAGTCCGCAAGGCCACCACCGGCGCGGGGTCCTCCTGGAAGTTGTCCGGCGCCAGCCAGTGGGTCTCCGCGGTGACGAACCGATCGAAAAAGCGCCAGTGCAGCAGGGCATAGCGGAGCGCCTGGCGCCGGCTGTCCGGCGGCAGGCGGTGCTCCCGGTGCACCGCGGGCGCCCCCAGCGCGTGGGCCACGGCGGGCGAGGCCAGCCACGCCAGCACCAGCGGGAGCACGCCAACACCCCATTGCCAGAGGGAGATCGGCGTTCCCGGCCCTCCGGCGACGGCCCGCCGGACGACCAGCAGGAGCACGACCCCGGCGAGCGCCACCGCCGGCAACATGCTCCGCCAGTAGACCTGGAGCGAGTCCGACGTGCCGCGTTCGGCCTGGGAGGCGGTCCGCCACTCCAGCAGGTGGCGCCGGGTCACCAGCAGACGGGTCAGCGTGCGGACGATCGCGTCGGAGGACACCCAGGCCTGGTGCGGGAGGAAGACGATGGCGAGCGCCACCTGCTGGACGCTGGTGATCGCGTCGCGTCCCACGGCCGCGTAGTAGGCGCGCCACGACTTGTCCAGCGGCGGCCGCAGCAGCGCCAGCAGCAGCGACACGATCCAGGGAGCGGCGATCGCCCCGAGGCCAAGCAGGGTCCAGCGAAGCGGGCCGCCCGGCAGGACGGTCCAGCCGACCAGCAGGAACACCAGTTGGACCAGCTCGAGCGTGCTGCGGCGGAGGTTGTCGATGATCTTCCAGCGGGACAGCAGCGAGAGCCGGTTGGGCTCGGTGCCGTCTGGACCGGGCACCCGGGGCATCAGCCACGGCAGCAGCTGCCAGTCGCCCCGGATCCAGCGGTGCTTGCGGCTGGTGAAGGTCAGGTAGCGGGTGGGATAGTCATCGTAGACGATGACGTCGGTGGCGAGCCCGGCCCGGGCGTAGTTGCCCTCGATGAGGTCGTGAGAGAGCAGGGTGTTTTCGGGGAAGCGCCCGTGGGTCGCCTGCTCGAAGGCGTCGACGTCGTAGACTCCCTTACCGGTGAAGCTCCCCTCGCCGTAGAGGTCCTGGTAGACGTCGGAGACCGCCGTGGTGTACGGATCGACGCCGGGGTGGCCCGAGTGGATGGCGGCGAACACCGACCGGTGGGCGCTGGGGAGCGACACGCCGACCCGCGGCTGCAGGATGCCGTAGCCCCGCACCACGCGGCCCAGCGCCGGGTCGTAGACGGCGTGGTTGAGCGGATGGGCCAGCGCGCCGACCAGCAGCGGGGCTGTGTCGGGTGGGAGAACGGTGTCGGCGTCGAGGGTGATAACATAGCGCACGCCGCGGAGCGGCTCCATGTCGCCCGCGGTCACCAGGAACGCGCCCTCGGCTCCGCCCCGGATGAACCGGTTGAACTCGGCGAGCTTGCCCCGCTTCCGCTCCCAGCCCATCCAGGCGCCTTCCGCCGGGTTCCAGCGCCTCGGCCGGTGGAAGAGATAGAACGCGTCCTGCCGGCCGTCGGCATAGCGGGCGTTGAGCGCGCGCACTCCCTCGACCGCGGCCTCGACGATCGCCGCGTCGCCCTCCCGGGTCTCGGTGGCCGCGTCGGTGAAGTCGCTCAACACCGCGAAGTGCAGGTGGGCTTCCCGGTTGGCCAGGAACTGGACCTCCAGGTTCTCCAGGGCCTCGCGCACCGCGTCCACGCTGCCGAACAGCGTCGGGATCACCACGGCGGTGCGGAACTCGGGCGGGACCCCGTGCTCGTGCAGGTCGAGCTTGGGAAGCGGCCGGGGCGGCAGAAACGCCGTGACCAGCTGGTTCACCAGGTTGACGGCGATGTCGGTGGCGGGAATCAGTCCCAGGAGCAGCACGGCGAGCCAGTTCTGACGAGCCGGCGTCCCGCCCAGCCACAGCACGGCGGCGAGTGCGCCCAGCGTGGCCGTGAGCACGCCGCCCACGAAGACGACGTTGGGATGCTGCCGCACCCACCGGTCCACCGCCTCGGCGAGTGTGGGCCGATAGCCGGTGGTCCGCTCCAGGTCGAGCAGCCCGGGGCCGATCAGGTAATAGCCCACGTGCCTCCGGCGCGGGTCCACCGGATCCGGCTCGGCGCCGGCCCGGGCGCACTCGAGGGCGCTCCGAGCCACGGCCTCCTCGAGCCGCCGGGTGCGCTTGGCGATGCGCTCCACGGCGTGACGATAGCGGTCGCGGGTGTCGAAGGTCATGCGAGGGTAGAAGCCGGACGGGTCCTGCCGGAGAATCGGCTCCATCCGGCTCTGCTCTTCCACGAACACCCGCCAGTTCATCCGGGCGACCGCCCGCAAGCTGGTGATGCTGTTGGCCATTCCCACCTGGGTAAGGGCCAGCCGCTGGGTTGCCCGGACGGTGGCCTCCTCCGCCCCCAGGGCCTCCTCCGCGATCCACTGCTCCAGCCGCACGACGGCCGGCAGGGCGCCACCCTCGATCCGGAGCTGCTGGAGGAAACGGGAGACGAAGGTCGGGGTGAGCGGCGGATGGTGGGAGGCGAAGCGGCTGAGCGCCGCGTCGAGGGCGTCGCGGCCGGCCTCGCCCGCGCGGGCAATCCGGGCGGCGGCGGCATTCGCGGCTGCCATCTCGTCGAGCCGCTGCACCGCCCGAAGCGCCATGCGCCGGACGTTCTCGATCAGGCCAAGCCGCAGCATGGCGGGGACGGCCCAGAGCTCGCCGATGGTGAGCGAGGAGACCCGCTGGAACGCCGCGACGAAGCCGCTGACGTTGTCGAGGTCGATGCGGCCTTCGCTGTGGGAGATCAGGGTGATCGCCAGCTCGTAGACCCGGGGGTAGCCGGCCAGGGGTCCGTCCGCCAGCTCGGGCAGCTCCCGGTAATAGCCCTGAGGCAGGCTCTCCCGGACCTCGCCGATGTGCTCCTGGAGGACGTGGTAGTTGTCCAGCAGCCATTCGCCCGCGGGACCGATGTCCTCACCTCGGTCGGAGGCCGCGCTGAGCCGCGCGTGGGCATCCTCCAGGATGCGGCGGGTTCCGTTGAGACGGGCCAGGAGGGGCGTGCGTCGCCGGCGGGTACGCACCGCGCCGGTGAGACGCTGCTCCCCCGCCACCGCCTGGGCGCGCTCGCCGAGGTGCTCGGCGCCCAGCAGTTCGCCTCGGATCGGGCCGGCGAGCAAGTCCTCGCGGCCGTCCGGCCGGCGGGCGATCAGGCGGGAAACGAGACGGCGCGGACTCAGCGTCGGGATGGGGAGAGCCTCGAGGTGCTGGCCGGCGGGTCCGCGCTCGGAAGCTCCCGGGCATGCTGGAGCTCCGGGCGCGGATCAGGCGGTTCGATGGGGAGCCGCGGGTCGGCCGGTGCGCTCATGAGGGCAGTATAACCGGCCCCGGCCCTGCTACCCCACCTTGAACTGTTTGATCATCCCGTGCGCCAGATGGGGCTTGCCGTCCTTCACGTCCGGTACAAAGCAGATGAGCCCGTAGTCGCCGGGTGCGAGGTCCGCGGTGAATACGCCACTGGCGCCGTTTTGGATGACTCCGACGCCGCCCAACGGCATCGCCGGCGGCGGGCCCTTCATCCCCTCCGTGGCCCACTTGCCGAAGTCGCCGACCGACTTTCCCGGGGCGAGCTTGAGAAGCACCAGTTCGTGAGGCTGCGGACCGGCGTTGTCCACCCGGATCGTGTGGTGTCCCGGGGTGAGCGGCTGGGATGGCTCGAAGCCGTAGTCCGCCACCTTTATGGTGACATCCGCGGCCGGAAGCTGGTCCAGAGCGGCACTGGTCTGGCCGGTGACCTCGAACGGCTGGATCATCCCCTTCATCACATGCGGCACACCGTCGACTCCCGGAATGAGGCAGAGCACCGCGTAGTGACCCGGGGTCAGCGCGGTGGTGCTGGTCCCTTCCGCTCCAGGGCCGATTCCGTTGGGTCCCCCGACGAACTTCACCCAGGAGGGTGGGGGACCGTTCTGCTTCATCGCCTTGCCAAAATCCGCCACGGTCTTGCCATCCTCCAGTCGGATGACCTGGGCCTGATGGAGCTCCTTGCCATGGTTGACCAGACGCAGGGTGACGGCACCCGCCGGGATCTGCGCCGGCAGTTCCAGCTTGAAGTCGCTGGCGGTTATGGTGATGGGGGCGGATGGAGCGGCTGGAGACGCGGCCGGTGCGGCTGGCGACGCGGCCGGGGATTCGGCGGCCCGGGTGGGTGGTTGGTCGGACTTACAGCCCGCGAGCACGCCCGCCAGGACGAGCAGGACCCCGGGCAGCGATTGGGAACGCATGATGACTCCTAAGCAGTGGCTGACGGATGGGAGGAATAGCGCCGACAAGATGGCATGATCGCCGGTTGCCCGCCAGATGGATTGTGAGGGATCCATTTGGCCCGTGGGGACGTTATTGTGATGTCTCGATACAGGAGTGCTCTGCCAATGCGTCATCGCTCGTTCCTCCCTGTCGCAGGAATCGCCGCCATCGGGCTGGTCGGCCTGTCCATCCAGGGCTCGCGGCTCGCGGGGGCGTCCTCCCCGGGCGGTGATCGGCTCGCCCCCGCGCCGCTCCCGGTCCCCAGCGTGTCCCAGCGGGTGGCCACCTTCGCCGGCGGCTGCTTCTGGTCGATGCAGAAGGCCTTCGACGGCGTGGACGGCGTGGTCAGCACCACGGCAGGCTATGCCGGCGGGAAGAAGGCGGATCCGCGCTACGAAGACGTGGAGACCGGGCAGACGGGCCACGCCGAATCGGTGCAACTGGTCTACGATCCTGCCAAGATCTCCTACGAGCATCTGCTCGACATCTACTGGCACCACATCGATCCACTGACGCCCAACGCGGCGTTCTGCGACCACGGGCCGCAGTACCGGTCAATCATCTTCTATCACGACGCGGAGCAGCAGCGGCTGGCCGAAGCCTCGAAGCGGGCCCTGGACGAGTCCCACCGGTTCGCCACGCCGATCGTGACCGCCGTCCAGCCGGCCACGCCGTTCTACCCGGCGGAGGAATACCACCAGCAGTTCTACAAGAAGAACCCGGCCCGCTACGAGGCGTACCGGATCGGCTGCGGGCGGGACCGGCGAACCCGGGAGCTCTGGGGCGATCTGGCGGTGTCGAAGGGAGCAGGCCAGTGAGAGCAGCGCTGATCCTCGCCATCGCCGTGGCGGCCCTGGCCTCGGGCGGCCGCCCGGCGGCGGCGCAGGCCCACTCCATTGGATGGAATCCGATGACTTTCAAGAAGCCCAGCGAAGCCGACCTCAAGCGCCAGCTGACGCCGGAGCAGTACACCGTGACCCAGCGGGAGGGGACCGAGCGGCCGTTCCACAACGCCTACTGGGACAACCACGCGGCGGGGATCTACGTCGACGTCGTCTCGGGAGAGCCGCTGTTCAGCTCGCTCGACAAGTACGAGTCGGGCACCGGATGGCCCAGCTTCGTGCGGCCGCTCGAGCCTGCCAACCTCCAGACCAAGGACGACCACGGGCTGCTGGAGGACCGGACCGAGGTGCGGTCGGCCCACGCCGACTCCCATCTGGGGCACGTGTTCGACGACGGCCCGCCGCCGACCGGGAGGCGCTACTGCATGAACTCGGCCGCCCTCCGGTTCATCCCGGTGGACCGGTTGGAGGCGGAGGGATACGGGAAGTACGTGGAGCTGTTCGAGAAGCGGTAGGAGCCGGGTGTCGGCCCGGGCGCCGATTGTCAGCCCGAGGACCGATTGTCAGCCCGAGGACCGATTGTCAGCCCGAGGACCGATTGTCAGCCCGAGCGCCGATTGTCATCCCGAGCGGAGCGAGGGATCTTGCCCGATGGTCCCGGACATTCGCGAGCAAGATCCCTCGTCGCTACGCTCCTCGGGATGACAGCTCTGCCACGCGGCGCTCAGAATGACAGCTCTGCCACGCGGCGCTCAGATGACAGCTCTGCCACGCGGCGCTCACACGAGCACGTACCTCCCGCCCCCCGTCGTCGCGATCACCAGATTCATCGCCACGAAGAGGAGATCGTAGTGCCAGCCGTCGCTGTGCTTGCCCCAGAAGCCGGTGTGCCAGACGAAGAGCTTCTTCTGGATCGCGCCGAGCATGATGAGAATGAGCCCCAGCGCCGCCACCTGGGGCAGCACGCCCAGCGCCACACCCAGCCCGCCCGCCAGCTCGGCGATCCCCAGAAAGCGGGTGAACCCCGGACTCATTTCGATGCTCTTGCCCCGCTCCACGGGGTTCGTCGCGTGACTCCATCCACTGCTGACGAAGACCCAGCCGACCAGGAGCCTCATGAGGAGGAGCGCCAGGTCGCTGAACTGGAGCAGCCAGGGAATTCGCGCCATGGTGGTGTCCTCCGCTCGGGTGGTGGACGGATCGCTCCTCCAGCGACGCCGACCCCGGGATGAGCCGGCAGCCGATCGCCGAGTACGCGCTGCTCTCCGACTGCCGCTCCGCCGCGCTGTTGCACCGCTCGGGATCGGTGGACTGGCTCTGCTTTCCCCGCTATGACGCGCCGTCGGTCTTCGGTCGGCTGCTGGACGACCGTGCGGGACACTGGTCCATCGGGGTTCCCGGCGCCACGGCCACCCGCCGGAGCTATCTCGACGGCACGCTGGTCCTGGAGACCCGGTACGAGACGCCGACCGGACGGCTCACGCTCACCGAGGCGCTCGCGGTCGGCGCCAACGAGCGGGACCACCAGCTGGCCGTCCAGTCGCCCCACGCGTTGCTCAGACGGGTGGAGTGTACCGCGGGGAGCGTCGAGCTGGTGATGGAATATGCCCCGCGGCCGGACTACGGGCGCGCGGGGGCCGATCTCAGCGCCTCGTGCCTGGTCTTCTCCTCGCCGGTGTCGCACGCGAACGAGGACGGGACCGCGCGTGCCCGGGTCACCCTCCGCGCGGGCGAGTCGCGGGCCTTCGCGCTGCAGTACCAGCCCGCCGGGGGGCAGGACGCCTGCTGGACCGAGAACGAGGTCGCCGATCGGCTGCGGGAGACCATCGCCGCGTGGCAGAGCTGGTCCGGCCATCACCAGCGCTACGACGGCCCCTGGCCGGAGCTGGTGAAGGGCAGCGGCGTGGTGCTCCAGGGCCTCACCTACCAGCCGACCGGCGCCATCGTCGCCGCCGCCACCACCTCGCTGCCCGAGGTGGTCGGCGGGGAGCGCAACTGGGATTACCGCTACACCTGGATCCGGGACGCGAGCCTGACGCTGGAGGCGCTCTGGATCGCGGCCTGCCCCGACGAAGCGATGCAGTTCTTCGATTTCATCGCCGGCGCCGCCGAGCGGCAGCTGCATGAGGAGGGCGACCTGCAGATCATGTTTGGCGTGGACGGCGAGCGCGACCTGGCGGAGCAGGAGCTGTCCCACCTGACCGGCTGGCGCGGCAGCCGGCCGGTGCGGATCGGCAACGCCGCGTGGAACCAGCGCCAGGTCGACGTGTATGGCGAGCTCCTGAGCGCGGTGCACCGGCTGCGCGGTCAGCTCGGCAAGCTCACGGCCGCGACCGCCGGTTTCCTGGCGGAAGTGGCCGACGCGGCGCTCCGCCGGTGGCGCGAGCCGGACCACGGCATCTGGGAGATCCGGGACGAGCCGCGCCACTTCGTCCACTCCAAGCTGATGTGCTGGGTGGCGCTCGACCGCGCCGTCGAGCTGGCCGATCTCCTGGGTGCCGAGGCGGAGCGGGTGAGTCGCTGGCGGGAGGGCCGGGAGGAGATCCGGCGGGCGATCCTGGAGCGCGGCTGGAGCGAACGGACGGGGGCATTCACCCAGACCTTCGACGGCGAGGCGCTCGACGCCTCCACCCTGCTGATCCCGATCGTGGGCCTGTTGCCGGGTGACGACCCCAAGGTGCGCGCGACGGTGAACGCGATCGCCGAGCGGCTCACCGACCGGCGTGGCCTGGTGTACCGCTACCGGGTGGATGACGGCCTGGCGGGGGCCGAAGGCGCCTTCCTGCTCTGCACCTTCTGGCTGGCCCACGCGCTCGCGCTCGGCGGGGAGCCCGCGCGGGCGCGGGAGGTGTTCGGACGGGCGGCGGCGTTCGCCAACGACATCGGCCTGCTATCGGAGGAGGTCGACAGCGCCACCGGCGAGTTGCTGGGCAACTTTCCCCAGGCCTTCAGCCACGTCGGACTGGTGAACGCGGCGTGGGCGATCCAGCAGGCCGAGCTGGGCCGCGCCGCGCCGACGACGAAGCCGCTGGAGTGAGGCTGGGACGGACGCTGTCATCGCGAGGGAGCGGAACGACGCTGTCATCGCGAGGGAGCGGAACGACGCTGTCATCCCGAGGAGCGCAGCGACGAGGGATCTTGCCGGGCCGAGTTCGACCCCCGGGTGAGAAGATCCCTCGCTACGCTCGGGATGACAGTACGACTCGGGATGACAGTTCCGCGCGGGATGCCCCCGAGCTACTCTCCCCGCGTCATCGCCTCGGCGTTCATCTCGGCGAAGTCCAGCTCCTCCTCCACCCGATGGAAGGCGTCGTCCCCGATCACGCCGCTGGCCCGCAGGCCCGAGAGCCGGCGCCGCTCCGCCAGGTGGGCCCGGCGCTGCACGCTCCAGTAGTCCGCTCCGCCGCCATCGTCGGACGGTTCCGCCGGCGGCCTGCCGCCGGACTCGGCGCGACGGACCCGCGACTGGTATTTCTGCTGGAGCAGCCGCACCATCTCGTTCCCGCTCTCCCCGCCGTCCATGGCCGCGAGCCCGGCCCGCGCCGTCTCCGCCCGGGCCAGCCGGACCTCGCGCTCGACCGTGTGGTCGTCCTGCAGCTTGAGCGCGCGCATGAGCGGGCTCACCGTCATCCCCTGAATCACCAGAGTACCGAGCACCACCGAGAAGGCGGTGAAGAGGATGAGATCACGATAGGGGAACCGCGCGGGCAGCGCGAGCGCCGCGGCCAGGGTCACGATCCCCCGCATGCCGCACCAGGCGATGACCGTGGCGGCCCGGAACGAGGGATACCGGCCGGTGCCGGGCGACGGCTCCCGTCGTTTGCCGAACCAGCGCCCCACCGCCGCGTAGCTCATCACCCACACGATGCGGACCAGCACCACCGCCGCCGAGACCGCCGCCGCCACGCCCAGATAGGTGATCAGCTCGGCGTGATCCAGCCGCCGGAGAATCGGCTTGAGCTGGAGGCCCACCAGAATGAATGCCAGGGCGTTCAGCACGAACACGGCGACTTCCCACACCGCGTACGACGGAATCCGGAGCCGGGCGGGGAACTGGTCCGGCGCCGTGCGCGCGATGAGGATCGCGTAGACGACCATGGTGATGATGCCCGAGAGCCCCAGTGCCTCGGCGATCATCCACACCGCGAAGGTCGACACGAACTGAGAGATGACGGCCGTGGCCAGGTCGTCGATCCGGGCGTTCAGCAACAGCGAGGCCCGGCAGAGAACGGCGCCGAGTCCGATGCTGCCGGCCGTCACCAGCGCGAGCATCGGGATGGCGCTCCATCCCGAGAAGGTGCCGGTCACCGCCGCCGCGATGGCCAACCGATAGGTCAACAGCGCGGTCGCGTCGTTGAACAGGCTTTCGCCCTCGAGAATGACGAACACCCTGTGGGGCGCGCGGAGCTGGCGGAGCACCGCCGTGGCGGCCGCCGCGTCGGGTGGCGCCACGATGGCGCCGAGCGCGATGGCCGCGGGCCAGGAGAGCTGGGGGACCATCCAGCGCGC
>JBBSHB010000033.1:0-25183 GCA_038253515.1 Gemmatimonadales bacterium
GGCCTGAGGCTCGGCGCGTACCTGGCGGGGCTGGCGGCCGCCAACATCGCGATCTCCTTTCTCTCCAACTGGTATCTCGTCACGGTCCTCGGTCCGGGCCGGAGTACCGACGCCCTGTTCGCGGCCATGATCGCGCCTCAGCTCATGATGGCGGTGGTCGCCACGGCGCTCACCAACGTGCTGGTACCGATGCTCGCGGTGCAGGAGGGGCCACTGTTTTCCGCCGCGTCCTGGACCCTGGTCCAGGCCGTGCTGCTGGTGTGCGGGTTGCTCGCGGGACTTCTTGCGGTCTCCGCTCCCGTCTGGACGCCGCTGACCGTGCCGGGGTTCGGCGTCGAGGCGCGCGACCTCACGATCCGGCTCACGGTGATTCAGCTGGCCGGCGCGGTGCTCACCACGGTGTCCGCCGTCCAGCGCGCGGCCTACAACGCTCGGCATCGGTTCCTGTGGCCCGAGTGCAGCTCGTTGCTGGCGGCGGCCGCTGGATTCGGGTTTCTGGTCTGGGGCCTCCCCGTCTACAACGTGGCCGCCGCGGCCTGGGCCACGGTCGTGAGAGGGGGCTTCCTGGTGGTGCTGCTCCTCCGTGGGATGGGGAAGTACCAGCCACCCGTCTGGGGGGCGGCCGACCTGCGAGAGACGTGGCGCCGGGTGCGGCCGCTGCTCATGGGATCGCTCTACTTCAAGAGCGACTTCGTGGTGGACCGCTTCATCGCGTCCCTGGCCCCCGCCGGGGCCCTCTCGCTCTACTCCCTGGCGCAACAGGCATATTCCTCGGCGCAGCTCATTCTGGGCAAGTCCGTCGCGAGCCCGGTGGTGCCCTCGCTTGCGCGCGCGGCCGCGGCGAACGACTGGCCGCAGTTCCGCCGGATCAATCGCCGGGCGCTGCTAGCCCTCCTGCTGCTGGCCCTCCTGGTTTACGCGGGCGTGCTCCTGCTGGGCCTCCCGCTGCTGGAGCTGACGTTCGGCCGGGGCAAGTTCACCCCCGCCCAGATCCACCAGCTTTGGTGGCTGCTCATCGCGCTGGTGGGGGTGTGGGTTGGCGGCGTGGTGGGCCAGATCATCGCCACGTCGTTTTACGCCCAGGGAGACACCCGGACCCCGATGACGATCGGTGCCGTCGCCTTCACCCTCGCCATTCCTCTCAAGCTGGGCGGCTTCTATGTTTTCGGTCTCCCAGGGCTGGCGGCGGCGGCCAGTCTCTATTACCTCGGCAGTGCAGGGACGCAATGGCTAGTGCTCGAGAGGCGCCTACGATGATCGCGTCCCCTCCAGTCGACCTCGAAGAGGTTTCGTGCCCGATGGGGTGCCGTCCCGACGACGAGGTCGTGGTGCGGGGCCGCGACCGCCTGCACGACCTGCCAGGGGAGTTCACGGTCGTGCGGTGCCGCGGCTGCGGGCTCCTGCGGACCACGCCGCGACCCACGCCGGCGGGGATGGGCTTCTACTACCCGGCGGAGTACGGGCCCTATCTCTCGACCCGGGTCGAAGCGTCCGCCGAACCGGTCCCGCCCCCGGCGGAGCGGCCCGTGGGCGCCATCCGGCGGTGGATCCGGGAGGCCAAGACCCACATCCTGCCGCCGATTCCGCCCGGGCGCATGCTCGAGGTCGGATGCGGCTCGGGCGCCTTCATGCACGGGCTGTCCCGGCGCGGCTGGGTGGTGGAGGGCCTGGAGTTTTCGGCGGCGGCCGCCGAGGCGGCGCGGGCGCTGGGTCACAGGGTCCAGGTGGGAGCGCTGGAGACCGCGTCGGATCCGTCGGAGCCCTACGATCTGATCGTGGGCTGGATGGTCGTCGAGCATCTGCACGACCCTATCGGGGGACTCCGCAAGCTGGCGCGATGGACGCGGCCGGGCGGGTGGCTCGCCCTCTCCACGCCGGATGCCGCGGCGGCGGAATTCAAGGTGTTTCGGGACGCCTGGTACGCGCTCCACCTGCCGAACCACCTTTTCCTCTACAGCGACCGGACCCTGGGCAGACTCCTCGCGCAGTCGGGATGGGAGCTGAAGCGAGTGTTCTGGCACGACAACCCGAACAACTTGCTCATGAGCCTCCGGTTCGTGGCGCTCGACCGTGGGTGGACGAGGCTGGCCGCCTACCTCCTCGACGTGGCCGAGTGTCGCCGGCACACCTGGGCGCGGCTGGTGTTCGGCAAGCTGCTCGGCGCCTTCCGGGCCAGCGGGCGAATCACGATCTGGGCGCGGCGCGTCTGAAGTACCTGATCTATACCGAAACGTTCCCCTCGCTCGACCCGGCGTCGCCTCGACAGACCGGGATCGGACGATACTGTCACGACCTGGCCGTCGGCCTGGCGGATCTCGGGCAGAGCGTGACGGTGCTGACCAACGCGGAGATCGGGACCAGCGGCCGGTCGTCGAGCCGGGGGGTGGAGATCCTCGCCCTGGGGAGCCCGCCACGCACTCGGCTGGGGCTCGCCGTGCGCGCGGCCCGTCTCCGGTCGATCGTCCGCGCCGAGTCGCCCGACTGCGTGCTGCTGGGCGATCAGGCGGCACACCAGGCCTGCGCGCTCGTGACCCCGCTCGGGCCGCCGCAATGCCCGATCTTCTACGGCTCCGAGCTTCAGGCGATGGAGAGCACGCTTGGGTATCGCGGCCGCCTGCCGGCGCTCCACGCCGCCCGCCGGCTGACCACCCGGTACCTCGATCGGGCGCACCGCACGATCTGCATCAGCCGGTACACCGCTGGCCTGCTGCGGGCGCTGAGACCCGGGGCGCCCGAGAGCTGCATCGTCTATCCCTGCGTGAGCGAGCTGGTACTGGAGCAGCCGCGGGCCGACGGTGCAGAGGAACGGCTGCGCGAGCGGCTGGGATGGCCCCAGGACGCGGCCCTCGTTGTGCTCACCATCGCCCGCATCAGTGAGCGGAAGAATCAGCTGGGAGTCCTCAGGGCGCTGGCCCATCTCCGCGGCCGCTCGCCGCAGCGGTTCCGCTATGCGATCGTCGGCAACGTGGACGCGCCGGCGCACCAGGACTACCTCGCACAGCTCCAGGCGTTCAGCCGAGAGCACGGCCTGGAAGACGCGGTCGGATGGATTTCCAAGGCGAGCGACGAGGAGAAGATCGATTACCTGGACGGGTGTCACATCTCGGTGATGCTGAGCCAGACGGTGAGGGCGAGCGTCGAGGGGTTTGGGATCTCCGCGATCGAGGCATCCGCCCGCGGCAAGCCCGTGGTGGTCAGCGATCAGGGCGGGATGCCCGAGACGATCCTCCAAGGACGCACCGGCTACGCGGTGCCTCCGGACGATACGGCGAGAGTCGCGGACGCGCTGGCCGCCCTGGCGGGAGACCCGTCCAGCCGGCGGCTGATGGGGGAGGCGGGCCGGGTGTTCGCGCGGGCCGAGTTCACACCGCGCGCCAGCGCGGAGCGCCTCCACGCCCAGCTCTCAGCCGGGCCGGGCGCTAGTCCGTCAGGTCGGTAAAGGCCGGTGGGTGGCCCTGCGTGCGCGCCAGATAGTAGCGCGCTGGCTCGTAGTGATTCTCCGCAGTGTACGGCTCCTCGAATCTGTCCGCGCAGAACCCCTCACGCACGAAGAACGCGTTGACACCCGTCAGATCACATCCGACGAGGCAGAGGCCGTGCTTCCGGCACAGGCGCTCGTAGGCCTTGAGGCTGGCGCCGAAATACGACGTCCGGTTCCACCAGCGATCGGCGTCGTAGTCCACCGTCCAGTCAACCTCGGACGGATAACTAGCATTGTATTCTACCACCAGGACCCTGGGGTGGAGCACGTCGAGAACGGCGGCGAGGACCCAGTAGGTATTGCGGTCGATATCGAGAGAGAGGAGATCGACCTCGTTCGACACCTCGAGCCGGCGCACAGCTTCGCCGATGTTCTCGGCGGTCGCCTTCTGGTGCAGCAGGGTGAGCCGTGCCTCGGCGAGCGGTTTCCGGAAGCCGCGCCGGATGGCGGCGACCGAGCTGTCGTTCCCCTCGATCCAGTGCCCTCGCCACCCTTGGGTCAGCAGAAAGGTGGTGTTGTTCGTCTGTCCGTTGCCGACTCCGACTTCCAGGAAGCTCCTGCCCGGGATCTGGATGCGACGGAAGATCTCCTGGAGAATCCCGTCCTCGCCGTTCTGCGAGAAGACCTGGTACTCGTGCCGGTTGAGCCGCTTCGTGCGGGCGTATCTCGGATCCTGGAGCAGCCGCAGCACGTGCTCCTCCTGGAGGAGGCGCTGTACACCATCCAGGCCCAGCGGCAGGCTCCCGTGCAGCCGGGCGACCTCCCGTACGACAGGCAATCGGCTGTACATCCGTCGCCCCAGCTCACGGATCCAAGGCATCGACGGCACGAGAATGGGAGTGGAAAGGGTCGGGCAGGCACGGCGAGCCGCCGGCCCCGCGGAGGCGCCAAGGTATCACGGCCGCGGCCGCGACGCAACCGAAGTCGAGGGGGCCGGCCCGGTGAAGCGGTGAGGTGAAGCCCCAACCTTCGCAGAGTTGATCGGCATGCCGAGTAGGCTTATGCTACGCACGGCATTGAAGTTCACCGGGGGGACTCTGCAGGGGGTGCAGTGCAGCACTTCTACGATTGGTCCCGCGAGCACCTCAATCCCGAGCGGTCCTGGCTGATCCTTGGCAAGGGACCGAGCTTCAATCTCCGCGACCGAAACGATCTGACCGGCTACGACCTCCTGAGCCTCAACCACGCCGTGCGGGAGCAACCGGTCCGCATCGCGCACATGATCGATCTCGACGTGGCCGAGGCCTGTGCCGACCTGCTGGAGCAGAATGCCAGCTACGTCGCCCTCCCGTGGTATCCACACCTCAAGAATCGCCCGGGGCGCCGTTCGCTGGAGGAGCTGGTGGCCGAGTCACCGGTGCTCACCCGGCTGGACCGGGCGGGCCGCCTCCTCTGGTACGACCTGAGCACCGGGCCCGCGCGGCACGGACCGGGTCCGGTGGTGCGGGCCACCTTCTTCAGCGCTGAGGCGGCGCTGAACCTCCTGTCGCAGGCGGGAGTGCGGCGGGTGCGCTCGCTCGGGGTGGACGGCGGCGCGAGTTACAGCGCCGAGTTCGAGGATCTCAAATCCAGCACGCTGCTCGCCAACGGGCGTCCCGACTTCGACCTTCAGTTCAAGGCATTCGCGAGGACCATCATGAGCACCGGAGTGGACTACGCCCCGCTCGACGTCGAGACGCCGGTCAGGGTCTACGTCGGCAGCCAGGACCCGCAGATGCTGGCGGTGAAGGTGCTGGAGTTCTCGATCCGGAAGCACGCGAGCATGAGCGTGAAGGTCTTCCCGCTGCACCGTGCCACGGTCGAGTACCCCATGCCGCGCGAGGTCGGGAACCGGCCCCGCACGCCGTTCTCGTTCCAGCGGTTCTACATCCCGGAGCTGGCCGGCTTTCATGGCCGGGCCATCTACCTCGACTCCGACATGCAGGTGTTCCAGGACATCCGCAGCCTCTGGACGCTCCCGTTCGGGGATGCCGACCTCCTCGCGGCGCGCGAAGCCGGCGAGGGCGGGCGGAAGCCGCAGTTCAGCGTCATGCTCCTCAATTGCGACGAGCTCCGCTGGAGCCTGACCGACATCGTTGCCGCACTCGACCAGGGCGAGCTGACGTACGAGACCCTCATGTACGAAATGGCGGTCGCCCGGAAGGTCCGGGCGGGGATCGACCCGCGGTGGAACTCTCTCGAGATCTACAAGGAGGGCGAGACCGCGCTGCTGCACTACACCGACATGCACACCCAGCCGTGGATTTCGCGCGACAACCGGCACGGTTACCTCTGGATCCGGGACCTGATCGAGGCGGTGGACAACGGCTTCATCACCCGGGAGGAGGTCGGGAGCCACGTGGCCCAGGGATACGTGCGGCCCACGGTGCAGTATCAGCTCGACCACCGCATCGAGGAAGCCGCCCTGCTGCCGGGCAGCGCCCGGGAGCTCGATCGCGGCTATGTGGCGCCCTACCAGAAGATGGGCGCCCATGGCGGTAATGGGCGATCCAATCCCCTGCGGGCGGTGCGCGCAATCCTGCGTCACTACTATCAGAAGAGCCTCTTGCATCGGATCGAGCGGCGGATTCGCAAGGGTGACGCCTACCCGGTGCGATCGGGCTCGGCCCGCGAGTGAAGTCCGCCGAGGCCATCCTCGATCCGGCTCGGCGCGTCATCCGGATGGAGGCCGCTGCCATCGGGGCGCTCGAGGGCCGTCTCGGTGAGCCGTTCGTCGCGGCCGCGGAAGCGATACTCAACGCACCCGGACGGGTGATCGTCTCCGGAGTCGGGAAGTCGGGCATCGTCGGCCGGAAGATCGCCGCCACGCTCACGTCCACCGGCACCCCCGCGATCTTCCTCCACCCCGTCGAGGCGATGCATGGGGACCTGGGGATCGTCTGCCAGGGCGACGTCGCACTCCTGCTGTCCAAGAGCGGCGAGTCGGAGGAGCTTCGCGGCCTGATCGAGTGTCTCGGTCGCGCGGGAGTGACGATCGTGGCGCTCACGGGACAGCCGGACTCGGTCCTCGGGCGACAGGCGGACATCGTGCTCGACTGCAGCGTGCAGGAGGAGGCCTGCCCCCACGACCTGACTCCCACCTGCTCGACCACGGCCGCTTTGGCGCTGGGCGATGCACTGGCCGTCTCGCTGCTGGAGCAGCGCGGGTTCCGGCGAGAGGACTTCGCCCGCCTGCATCCGGGCGGGGCCCTGGGCCGCCGGCTTCTCCAGGTGAGCGACGTCATGGTGACCGACGATCTCCCCCTCATGCCCCCGGGGGCCACGATGCGGGAGTGCGTGGTGCTCCTCGCGGAACGCCGAGGGACGGTGGCCGTGGTGGATGAGCGCGGGGCTCTCCTCGGCGTGGTGACATCGGGGGACCTGACCCGGCTGATGGAGCGCCAGGCGGACTTCCTGGCGGTGCCGGTGCGCGAGGTGATGACTCGAGAGCCCAAGACCGCCGAGCCGAATCAGCTCGCGGCCGCGGCCGCGGGGGTGATGGAACGCGGCCGGGTCATGGCCCTGCCGGTCCTTGATGGATCGGGACGGGTCGTCGGCTTCGTCCACCTGCACGATCTCATGCGCGCCGGAGCGGTATGACCGCATCGCGCGGCGCGGGGCCGGTCGGGTGGCTGGGATTCATCCTCTTCTTCCTCATGCTGTTCGTGCCGACGTCGTACCAGGTGGTGAAGGCGCCGATGCTGGTGGTCCTCGTCCTGCTCGTGGCCGCCGGCAGCCTTGTCCGGGGCAGGCTGCGGCTCCACCCGACCGTGCTCCTCTGGACCGTCTTCATGATGTGCGTCGGCCTGGCCTTCATGATCCGGGGGATGATGGCGGGGGCGCCCGGGGCGCTGCGGGTCGGTACGGTCTACCTGCTCTGGCCGCTGGTCTACACGGTCCTGGTGGCGGGGGCAGGGAGCTGGACCATACTCCGCGGGTTGGCGCGCACCATGATAGTGGCGACGCTGGCGATCGCGCTCTATGGCATGAGTTACATCCTCCACGTTGTCGGTTGGTTGCCCGCCTTTCTCTACCTCCCGGTCGATCTCGGGCAGGAGATCGGCCTGTACCGCGGGTTCATCGAGCTCAACCTGTACAATCTCTCCTCCCTCCTGTTTCTGGTTCCGTTTGTGATCGCCGTGCTGATGACCTGGCCCGACCGCGGTACGGCGCCGGCGGGGCGGCTCTGGCTCTGGGCCGCGCTGGTGGCGGGCGGGGCGCTGGTGCTGCTGAGCGGACGGCGGGCGCTGCTGCTGGTCGTCTCCCTGGCGCCGCTGTTCGTGTTCTTCTTTCGCGCCGGGCTGCCGCAGCTGGACCGGCTCCGGGGGCGGCCCGTGATGGTGAGGACCCTGGTCGGGGCGGGTGTGGCCTGCCTGGCGCTGACCCTCTATCTCCAGGCGGTGTACAACTTCAGTCTGGTCACGGTGTGGCGGATGTTCCTCCAGGGGTTCGATTTCAGCCGGGACATCAGCGCCACGGCCCGCAGCCAGCAACTCGGCGCGCTGCTGACCGAGTGGGCCGGCGCTCCGCTGCTCGGGGCCGGACACGGGGCCAGTGCGGCGGGGTCGGTCCGCTCGGTCGAGATGCCCTGGGCGTACGAGCTGTCGTACGCGGCGCTGCTGTTCCACACCGGGCTCATCGGCTTCCTGGCCTACACCGCCGCGGTGGTGTGGATCTACGCTGACGGACTCCGTGTGGTCCGGGGCGGCGGCGTGGTTGGCGCCTACATGCTGGCGCTGCTCGTCGCCCTCTCCTGCTTCCTGATCGGGAACGCCACCAACCCGTATCTCGAGAAGTACGACCTCATGTGGGTGATCTTCCTCCCCGTGGCCGTCATCAACCGATGGCGGCTGACCCGGACGGAACCCGCCCTTCACCCGGCGCCAGCGTCACCATGACGAGCCTGGACGTCGTGTCCGTGAACTGGAACTCGGGCGGCCAGCTCAGAGAGTGTCTAGCCTCGCTGGCGCGGGCCCGCCACGAGGGATTCAGCCTGAATCGCGTCGTGGTGGTGGACAACGCATCAAGCGACGGCTCGGCCGCCTCGCTCGACTACCCCTCGCTGCCGCTCGAGGTGATCGCCAACCCGACAAATCGGGGCTTCGCCGCTGCCTGCAATCAGGGCGCGCGCGGGAGCGCGAGCGAGTACATCCTGTTCCTTAATCCCGACACCCGACTGGAGGCGGAGTCGCTCGCGAGGCCGCTGGCGTTCATGGAGAGCACGGACGGCAAGCGCGTCGGGATCTGCGGGATCCGCCTGACCGACCAGCAGGGGGTGGTGGCGCGAAGCTGCGCCCGGTTTCCCACGCCGGGCCAATTCCTCGCTGTCTCCGGCGGGCTCGACCGACTGCTCCCGGGTCTCTTTCGGGGACACGTGATGCGCCACTGGGACCACCTCGACAGCCGGCCCGTGGATCATGTCATCGGCGCCTTCTATCTGGTCCGCCGGGCCCTGTTCGAGTCGCTCGGCGGGTTCGACGAGCGCTACTTCGTCTACCTGGAAGACCTGGACTTCTCGCTCCGGGCCAGAGAGGCGGGGTGGGGCAGCTACTATCTGACGGCAGCGCAGGCACACCACAAAGGCGCGGGCAGCTCGGAGCAGGTGAAGGCCGAGCGGCTGCTCTATCTGCTGCGCAGCCGCCTGCGGTACGCGTATCGGCATTTCAGCTGGGGCGGGGCGACGGCGGTCGCACTGGGGACGCTGGTGCTCGAGCCGGTCGTCCGGGTCGGGGCCGCACTCGCCGGCGGAGGGCTGGGCCCGGCTCGGGATACTATCAGGGCCTACTGGATGTTGGGGACTGCCGCCGGGACAGCGCGCAGTCCGCGGGCGACCGGGCGCGACGAGTCGCGCGACCGCGGCCGCGCAGGCCTCTCATAGGTGAATGATCTGGGATCGTGAGCCTTGCCTCAATTGACCTACATCCTGACGCACCCGATGTCGGCGCGACTGCTGGTGGATGGGCAACTCGCGTACTTTCGTCAACAGGGGTTCGAGGTCGCCGTGATCTGCGGTCCTGGCCATGACCTCGACACCGTCGCGTCTCGCGAAGGGGTCGAGGTTCGCCCGGTGGCCATGGCACGGGAGATCGACCCTCTACAGGACGCGGTCAGTCTCGTCCGCCTGGCGGCTGCGCTGAGAGACCTTCGTCCCGACATCGTTAATGCCGGCACGCCGAAGGCCGGGCTCCTGGGGATGATGGCGGCAACCCTCGCGCGGGTGCCGGTGCGTGTCTACACGCTGCATGGCCTGCGGCTCGAGACCACCGCTGGGATGAGGCGCAGGGTCCTCGGCGCAACGGAGCGCGCGGCGTCCGGCCTCGCCCACCGAGTCGTGTGCGTGAGTGAGAGCCTTCGGCTCGTCTACGTCGGACTCGGGCTGGCGTCGGCGAAGAAGGCGATCGTCCTCGGGGCCGGCTCGGCCAACGGCGTCGACCCGGACCGTTTCGAGCCGACATCCGGGCGCCGCGATGAAGCGGAAGCGTTGCGCGCCCGGCTGGGGATGCCATCCGGGGTTCCGGTGGTCGGGTTTGTCGGCCGCTTCACGAGAGACAAGGGTGTCGCGGATCTGGTGGTGGCGTTCGACCAGGTGCTCGAGCGGTGGCCGGAGGCAAGACTTCTTCTGGTCGGGGATTTCGAGCCGGGCGACCCGCTCCCGCCAGAGGTCGCCCGACGCATCGAGGCCGACCCGCGCATCGTTCGGCCCGGCTTCGTCGAGGACACGTCCCCGTTCTTCCCGCTGATGGACGTTCTCGCGCTGCCGTCGTACCGTGAGGGGTTTCCGATCTCTGCTCTCGAAGCGTCAGCGGCTGGAATTCCGGTGGTAGGCTTCCGATCCACGGGGATCGTCGATGCGGTGGAGGATGGCGTGACCGGAACGCTCGTGCCGAAGGGGGACATCGATGCGCTCGCGGCCGCCTTCGCAACCTACCTTGACCGACCGGAATTGCGGTCGGCGCACGGACACGCCGGGAGAGACCGCGTCCTGCGCGCGTACCGGAGGGAGACGGTGTGGGAGGCCTGGCACGACGAGTACCGGCGACTGTTGAGGCGTGGACCGGGATGAGCCGGTTCTACCGCGAGCACGGCAAGCGCGCGCTGGACCTTCTCGTGAGCGTGCCGCTCTTGATTGCGCTTTCACCGGTACTCGGCCTCCTCGCCGCGCTGGTTCGCGTCACGATGGGAAAGCCGGTCCTCTTCCGACAGGTCCGACCCGGCCTCGGCGGCCACCCATTCAAGATTCGGAAATTCCGGACGATGCGACCGACCACAGGCGATCATGGACGGTCGATCGTCGACCAGCAAAGGCTGACGCCGGTGGGCGGATTCCTGCGGCGCTGGAGTCTCGACGAGTTGCCCGAGTTGACTCACGTTGTCACCGGTGAGATGAGTCTCGTGGGACCCAGACCGTTACTGACGGAGTACTTGCCGCTGTATACCGAAGCGCAAGCGCGACGGCACGAGGTACGACCGGGACTTACCGGCTGGGCCCAGGTGCATGGACGGAACGCCGTCTCGTGGGAGGAGCGCTTCGCTCACGACGTCTGGTACGTGGACCATGTGAGCCTCGCCGTCGATCTGAGGATCCTGACGCGCACCTGCGCCCTGGTGTTCAAGCGCGAAGGGATCTCCGCCGAAGGACATGCGACGATGCCGGTCTTCACCGGTTCGCCGAAGGAGCCGAGCCGGCGATGACGAACGCTGGACCGCGAGCGGTCATCGTCCTCGGAGCCGGGGGCCACGCGAAAGTCGTGATCGGCACCCTGCACGCGTGCGGCTTCAAGGTGGAGACGGTGCTCGACGACGACCCTTCGAAGCTCGGCGCATCGCTGCTCGGAATCGGGGTCTCCGGCTCCACCGACCGGCTCGAAGAGGGCCCCCGCCTCCCTGCGGTCCTCGCCGTCGGGGACAACAGGCGTCGAAGCTCCCTCGCCGGCCGTTTCACGGGAGTCGAGTGGGTCACGGTGGTGCATCCATCGGCCGTCGTCCACCCTTCCGTCCTGCTGGGTGCGGGAACCGTCGTGTTCGCGGGGGCCGTCGTGCAGCCGGACACCCGTATCGGCCGCCACGCCATCATCAATACCGCCGCGAGCGTGGATCACGATTGCGTCCTGGGCGACTTCGTTCACGTCGCACCGGGGGCGCACCTTGGGGGCGATGTCCGGGTCGGGGACGGGACCCTGCTGGGTATCGGCTGCGCGGTCAAGCCCGGGGTCCGTATCGGAGTCTGGGCCACGATCGGGGCCGGATCGGCCGTCGTCCGTAGCGTCGGCGACGGCCTGACGGTCGCCGGGGTTCCGGCCGCCCCTCTGACGACAAAGGAGCGCTTGTGAGCGATCCCATCCCGATGTCCTCGGCCGATCTCGACGAATCGGACGTCCGGGCGGTCGTCGAGGTGCTTCGCTCAGGACGGCTCGCGCTCGGTCCGAAGGCGGTCGAGTTCGAGCGGAAGATGGCCGAATACGCCGGAGTCCGGCACGCGGTCGCGGTCTCGTCGGGGACCGCGGCGCTTCACTTGATCGTCAAGTCGTTGGGGATCGGGCCCGGAGACGAGGTATTGGTTCCCTCCTTCACGTTCGCCGCCAGCGTGAACGCGATCTTGTACGAAGGAGGCCGCCCCGTCTTCGTGGACATCGAGCAGGAAACCTACAACCTCGACCCCGCCGATCTCGAGCGACGGATCACCCCCCGCACCAAGGCCGTGATGGTCGTGGACATCTTCGGCCACCCCGCCGACTGGGACGCGCTGAATCGGATCGCGGCGACCCGTGGGCTCGCGCTGATCGACGACTGCTGCGAGGCGTTGGGGGCCGAGCACCGCGGCAGGCGGCTCGGCGGCTTCGGACGGGCCGGCGCCTTCGCGTTCTACCCCAACAAGCAGATCACGACGGGAGAGGGGGGAATCATCGTCACCGACGACGGCGAGATCGCTCGCCTGTCGAGGAGCCTGCGAAACCAGGGGCGCGGCGAGATGGGGGCGTGGCTCGAACACGAACGCCTCGGCTACAACTATCGCCTCGACGAGATGAGCGCCGCGCTGGGCGTGTCGCAGCTCGCCCGCATCGAGTCGTCCATCCAGAAGCGTTCCCGCGTCGCGGCGATGTACGCCGAGCGGCTCCGACACCTTCCCCATGTTCGCCCGCCGACGGTCCGCCCCCACGTGCGCATGAGCTGGTTCGTCTACGTCATCACCCTCGAGACCGGGATCGACCGCGATCCGGTCATGGCCGCGATGGAGGCCAGGGGCATCCCGGTACGCGGCTACTTCACCCCCATGCACTTGCAGCCCTACATTCGAGGAGAGCTCGGAATAGAACGCACCGCCCTCCCGGTGACGGAGTCGGTCGCGCGACGGACGATCGCGCTTCCGTTCCACAACAACCTCGTCGCGGAGGACGTCGAGCGGGTGGTAGAGGCGCTGAAGGAGGCCGTCGTTGAGGCCCACGAGACCCGATGAACCGAGGCTCCTCGGTTTTCTGGAGCGACTGAGCTCCCCGACGTCCGCTGCCGATTCCGCATGAGGTTGTGATCCTACCTCGGCACATTTACTTCCGCGCCAAGACTATGTCCTGGCTGTGAGGGCTCAGCGGACGTTCCCGGCCGGACCACGCCCCGTAAAGAATGGGCTCCTGGATCGAAAGTCCCGCCGTTCGGAAGAAGTCCTGCACTGTCGATTCCGAGTAGGCAACAGCGGCTTCCGCGAGCTGGGGATCAACCGCCCAAGCCCCGCCAATGTCATGCTGGAATCTGCGTGGTGTCTCGACCCGTCCCGCTTGAATGCGCGCTCTCGCCTCAGCATCTAGAACGAAAAACGTGGCGAGACACCTTCCTCCGGGCCGCAGCACTCGCCTGACTTCGGACAGATACTGTCGCACGTCCGCAGGCAGCATGTGGGTGAACACGGAGGTCAGGAAGGCGAAATCGAACGATTCGTCCGGGTACGGGAATTGGTACTCCGACGCGTGGAGCGTGCCGTCAGGGTTGTACTCCTTGTTGTAGAGATCCGCGTGTTGGAAGTGAAAATTTGGAAATCGTGGGGTGATCTCCTCCCGGCACCAGGCAATTCCGTCCCGAACGATATCGAAGCCCTCGTAGCGACCTTGGGGCGGGGTCAGATACCTCGTCAGCGCGACGGCCATGCGTCCAACACCGCATCCCACATCGAGTACGCTTTCGTCCGGCTTCAGGTCGGCGGTTCGAATGAAGGTCCGGAGCCACTTGTCCCCGAGCGGGCGGAAGTCGTGACGACTTCCGCCGACGAACATGAGCCGGCTGGGAGGGATCAGCGAATCATGGCGGCCGGCCAGCCGCTCGAGCCGCTCGACGGCCATCTCGAACCGCCGATGAATCCTGACCCGTGTGTGGACCGGCATGAACCGTCGAGCGCCTCGCATGAGCCAAATGAGGGCGCGGGTGCCCACCGAGGGCGCGGAAGGAGGCGGGCCGGGAGCCGAATCCCGGGCGTTCAGCTTGGTCTGTCCAGCTCTCATGTTCGACACCCCTTTGACTGTTCGGTCGTTGTCGGCATTCAGTTGTGCTTCCGGCACAGCTCCACCCAGGTCGCCCCGTCCACATTCAGCAACGTGAGGGTGCTCAGGGTACTGAAGGTGGTGGACACACCGCCCGCGAGGCGAATATTAGCATTGTTCTGAACGGTGGTGTTGTTATCCTCGAAACGGCAGGGCGTTCAGCCGATCAGCGGTCGCGTCGGCAAGTGGCTCGTTCATCGCGAGCAAGCTGCGGCGGACAAGCCTCCCGCGTGCGATCCTTCGTTGCCGGCGGAGGAAAGGAAGGAAGCAGGTACGTCACTCGACCCAAACGTCCGAGGGCAACCCGTGGCCACACCCCGTCCGCTGAGTTGCCTCCCCGTACCCCCCGCATCTTCGTCGGGGCCGGTCTTCCGCGGATGAAGGTCCTCGCGCTGACCCGCTACGGCCGCCAGGGCGCCAGCAGCCGGCTCCGGTTCTACCAGTTCCTCCCCCACCTCGAGACCCACGGCATCGCCGTCACCGTGGGGGCGCTCTCACCCGACGAATACGTGGCCCGGCTCTACGCGGGGCAGCGGCCCGGACCGATGTCGATCGCCGGCGACTATCTCCAACGGATGCACGGGCTGCTCGGCGTCCGAAGGTACGATCTGGTCTGGCTGGAGAAGGAACTGTTTCCAGGCTTCCCCGCGACCTTCGAGCGGGCGCTGCCCGGGCTCGGCGTTCCCTATGTGGTCGACTACGACGACGCGACCTTCCACAACTACGACCGGAGCTCGAATCCGCTCTTCCGCCACCTCTGGCCGCGCAAGATCGATGCGGTGATGCGGCACGCCGAGCTGGTGACGGCGGGCAACGAGTATCTGGCCGCGCACGCCCGTGCGGCGGGGGCTCGGCAGGTGGAGGTATTGCCGACGGTGGTCGATCCGGCCCGGTACTCCCCGCGCCCCCAACCGTCACCGGTCTTCTCCATCGGCTGGATGGGCACACCGGTCACGGAGCGATACCTCGCGCCGGTGACGCAACCGTTGGCGGAAGTGTGCGCGGATGGTCGAGCGCGGGTGATCCTGGTCGGTGTCGCCTCGGGGCCAACGGCGCTCCCTCCGGGGTCCCTGGAGGTCCGCCCATGGTCGGAGGGGCGCGAGGCGGCCGACATCCGGGATTTCGACGTCGGCATCATGCCGCTCGACGATACCGACTGGGAGCGCGGCAAGTGCGGCTACAAGCTCATCCAGTACATGGCCGGCGCCAAGCCGGTGGTGGCCTCACCGGTCGGGGCGAATCCCCAGATCGTCGAGCACGGCGTGAACGGCTTCCTGGCAGCCACCGAGGAGGAATGGCGCGTCGCGCTGCGCCGGCTCCGCGATGACCCCCGGCTGCGCATCCGGATGGGCGAAGCGGGGAGGCGAAAGGTCGAAGCGGAGTACTCGCTGGAGCTGGTGGCGCCGAGGCTTCGGGACCTCCTCCGCGCCGCCGCCGGACGCCGTGCAGCGTGAGCGCGGTCACCCCGCGGCTCACCGACGCCAGGGGGAGCGGGGTGCCCGAACCGGCGCAGTCTGATCGGGTGGAAAACCTCCGCCACCTGTTGGCGAAGTGTGTCGGTCACACCGCCGCGGCAGCGGAGGTCTTTCTCGCGTCGGGCGCACCCCTGCGTACGAGCGCTCGGATGGCTTGTCCTGGCCGCGTGTTGCTATCTTGCGGTGTTGCCGGCCCATGTTCGCAGCCCTGATCGGTCACTTCCCTCTTCCCGGTGAGCGATGACGCCAACACTGGACGAGTCCCCGCCGAGTCCGACAGGGCCAAATTCCGAGGGGATTCCGCTTCTCACCGCCCTCAACGCGGTGCGGCGGCATCACCGCCTGGTCGCCGGCCTCGCGCTGGGAACCTGCGCGCTCGTCGTGGCACTCACGCTGTTCCAGCCACGCACCTATACCTCCTTCAGCACGTTCATGCCCCATGCCTCGCAGAACAAGCTGTCTCAGCTCAGCGGCCTGGCCTCGCAGTTCGGATTCACCATGCCGACGAACGATCCGGGCTCGACGCCAGCGTTCTACGCCTTTTTGCTCCAGTCGCGCGAGCTGCTGGGGTCGGCGGTCAACAGCAGCTTTGACGTCCAGGCAAAGGGCCGCAAGACGCGCGCGACGCTGATCGACTGGTACCATCCGCCGGGGGACACACCGGCCCAGCGGGAGGACGCCGCGATCGAGCGTCTCCGCAGGGATCTTCGGGCGGCAACCGACGCGGAAACGGGCACAGTCGAGCTCAAGGTGCGAACCCCCTCGGCCCGCCTGTCGTATGAGGTGGCGCAGCGGCTGATGCAGTTGGTCGCCGAGTTCGACCTCCAGAAGCGCCAGTCGCAGGCGGCGGCAGAGCGGAAGTTCGTGCAGGGCCAGGTCGAGGAGGCGAAGGCCCGGCTCCACGACGCGGAGGACCGGCTCCAGGGCTTCCTGCAGCGGAATCGGGAGTACCGAAGCTCTCCCCAGCTCACCTTCGAGTACGATCGCCTCGCCCGCGACGTCTCCATGCAGCAGCAGGTTTACACCTCGCTGGCGCAATCGTTCGAGCAGGCCCGGATCGACGAGGTGAGGAACACGCCCGTGGTCACTCCGATCGATCCGCCCAACCTGCCGGCGGAGCCGGACCGTCGCTGGCTGCTTGCCAAGGGGCTCCTCGGCGTGTTGCTCGGCGGGTTGATCGGAGTCTTCGTCGCCCTGGCGCGTGAATTCTTCGCGGGGCACACCCGGCCCGACCAGTCAACGGAGGAAGAGCGCGCGCACGATCGGACGGGCCTGGCAGTCACTCCTTCCGGCGAGCTCCGCAGATTCAGGAGCTGACGTGTCAGGTTGTCCCGGACAGAATGCTCACATGCATCGCTGGAGCGTCAGTCTGACACGTGCATGCGGCCGCGAGTCCCCCTTTCGACCGATCCCGCATGGCCTGAGCCTTGCTTTACCGGCCTCGCGCCCGCCGCCGGAGGCATAACCTGTGGCTTGTCATATTCTTGACTCTGACCACCGGCCCAGAGATACTCCTAGCCTCATGTCATCCGAGACCCGCCTGCCCCTGACGTCCAGGGTACGAAACCGATACCTGTTCGGGTCGGACCTCGTCCTGTTCACCTCCGCAACCTTGCTCGCGTTCGCGCTCCGATTCGAGGGTTTCGAATGGGACCCGGTGTACACCAGGGCGGCCGTTCTCTTCCTCATCCTCTCGATCCCCTTCAAGCTCGCAACCTTCTGGCGCGTCGGTATCTACCGCCGACTCTGGCGCTACGCCGGCATCGTGGAGGTCGAGCGCCTGATATCGGCGGCTGCGGCCGCCGGGCTCTTCGGCCTATTGCTTGGCGCGCTGGTGTTGCCGGGCCTTGGGCTGACCACCGTACGGGTGCCGCTCAGCGTGCTCTTTCTGGACGGTCTCCTCACGGCCGCGTTCGCCGCCATGCCCAGATTCGCGATTCGGGCAGTGCGGGTGGGGCGCCAGCGAAGCCGGCTGGAGGACGCCCGGCGGGCCCTGATCGTGGGGGCCGGCGGGGCCGGCGAGATGATCGTGAAGGAGCTGATGGCGCATCCCGCGCTGGGTCTCAATCCGGTCGGGTTCGTCGACGACGACCGGTCGAAGCACGGTCACCACATGTGTGACCTGCCGGTGCTTGGCGATCTGGCGGCCATCCCCCATATCGTGGTCGCGCATGAGATCGACCAGATCATCATCGCGATGCCGCGGGCCGCAGGGGCGGTAGTGCGGCAGGTGGTTCGCGCCGCATTGAAGGCTGGGGTCGAGACCCGGACGGTGCCGGCGATGTTCGATATCATCTCTGGCCGGGTCAGCGTCGCCTCGCTCCGGCAGGTAGAGATCCAGGACCTCCTCCGGCGAGAGCCGATCCAGACCGACCTCGACCAGGTGCGGGTCCTGGCCACCGGCGAGACCGTCCTGGTGACCGGTGCGGGCGGCTCGATCGGCAGTGAGCTCTGCCGCCAGCTCGCGCGCCTGGAGCCCGCCCAGATCCTGCTGCTGGGCCATGGGGAGAACTCGATCTTCGATGTGCTGGCAGAGCTCACCGAGCGGTTCCCCAACGTCACGGCGGTGCCGATCATCGCCGACGTGCGGAACCGGGAGCGGCTCCGGCAGGTGTTCGCCCGATATCAGCCCTACGCCGTCTTCCACGCCGCCGCGCACAAGCACGTCCCGCTCATGGAAGGGAACATCGCCGAGGCGGTGACGAACAACGTGCTGGGCACCAAGAACGTGGCGGATCTGTCCGCCGAGTTCGGGGTCGAGCACCTGGTGATGATCTCGACCGACAAGGCGGTCCACCCCACCAATATCATGGGCGCCACCAAGCGGGTGGCCGAGCAGATCGTGCAGGAGATCGCCCAGAAGCACGAGCGGAAGTTCGTGGCCGTGCGGTTCGGCAACGTGCTCGGCAGCCGCGGCAGCGTGGTGCCCACGTTCCTGCGCCAGATCCAGACCGGCGGCCCGGTCACGGTCACCCATCCCGAAATGCGCCGCTATTTCATGACTATCCCGGAGGCGGTGCAGTTGGTCCTGCAGGCCGGTGCGATCGGACAGGGCGGGGAGGTATTCGTGCTGGATATGGGCGAGCCGGTCAAGGTGCTCGACCTCGCGACGGATCTCATCCGGCTCTCGGGCCTCGAGGTGGGCATCGACATCGAGATCCGGTTCAGCGGCATGCGTCCCGGCGAGAAGCTGTACGAGGAGCTCTTCTTCGATTCCGAGAGCGCCATTCCGACCGACCACCCGAAGGTGCTCCGCGCCAAGAATGGCGTGCTGCCGATTGGTTTGAGCACCGTGGTGGACGTCCTGGTGGACGCGGCACGCAAAGGCCGGCCGGACGACGCGATCCGGCAGTTGCTCACCCGGCTCGTGCCGGACTTCAGGGTGCCTGAGACCGCGGACGAGCCGAATGTGGTCGGCGTCGTGCCGAGCTAGCGCCGCAGGACGACGACGATGGTGACCAAGGCGCTGAGCACCTGTGCCGCGGTCGCCAGAATGCCGTTGAGATTGCCCCCCGGTTCCTGACCGGTGCGGGTTGGCACGAACACCAGACCGCCAGGCTTCGGCTTCGGCACCCTGTCGGCGAAGATCGTCTTCCGCTTGACCCCTTCCCGCTCGCCGTTCGGCTGGGTCACGTACGGGTGGTGGTCGTCTCCGGCCTGTGTGTATCCTCCCGCCGCGTCCACGTACCAGTCCAGGTTCTTGCCCGGGGTATAGGCCACCGGCCCGGGCGAATTGACCGCCCCCTGCACCACGACGATGGGGTTGAACTCCGGAATGTAGATCGAGTCGCCGCCCGCCAGGATGATATTGTCGCGGAACTTGGGATCCTTGAGCACACGGGGGAGGTCGATTCCGACCCGCTCCGGGAGGCCGCGCGCGGTCGAGTCGCGCGGCGCCACGCTCGTGGCCAGCACTGGCTGAAGCTGGTCCGTGCCGGTCGGACGGGTGCCGGCGAACGACCGGTAGAATTGGATCCCGCCCGCGTAGGCCTCGCCGGTCAGCCCACCGGCGCGCTGGATCAGATCCGCCAGCCGCTCGGTCTTCGACCGGAGCGAGTACCGTCCCGGGGACTTCACCTGGCCGCTGAGCAGGACGGTGCGCTGGAGTCCCCACTCTCCCTGCCGGAGGACGAGCACGTTGTCGTACGCCTGGAGCGGGGTGTCGCGCACGGCGGGGGCGCCATCCGTCCCGCCTGCCAGAAGGCGGCCGAACAAGAAAGTCGAGTCGAGCGGCACCCGCAGCGTTTCCGCCAGCGCACCCGCGGGCCGGTTGGCTGGGAGCCGAGCGATCTCGGCCTGAAGCTGGGCGTCCTCGGTGAGACCATCGGCGAGGAGTATGACGTCTCGCATGGTCATGCCATCGCGATAGGGCACCCGCCCCGGACGACGCACGGCGCCGACCACGGCCACGTATTGCTCGGGACGGAAGGTCGTGCGGGAGAAGATCCGCACCTCGTCCTCGTCTTGAAGGACCAGGTCCTCGCGGACCCGACCGGTAGAGTCGGCGAAGGCGGATCGCAGTTGGACGAAGGTCGAGTCCTCCCGCATCCGAGTCACCAAAATGCGGGGCAGATAGACGTCGGGCTTCGGTCCACCCGCCAGCCGGATCGCGTCGCTCAGCTTCATCCCCGGGGTGAACCCAACCTCGCCCTCGACCCACACATTCCCCCGGATGCTTACGTACCCGCGCTGCCGGTCGGGGACGGCATGGACGGTCACCGAGTCGGCCGGCGCCATGGGTATCGCGGGCGCCACGCCGCCGGCGAACTGGTCGGCGCCGACGGCGATGACCACGCGTGCGCGCCCGCCCGATCCACGCGACTCCGGCGGCAGGATCCGGTGGATGGTCACGCGGGCCTGCACCGCGCTCGGATCGAACCCGCCGGCGAAAGCGATCGCATCCCGCAGCGTTTCGTTCGGCCGGAGCTCATAGATGGCGGGGCGGAGCACCTTGCCCGTCACGGACACGTAGCCCCCATGCACCGGGACGAAGACCACGTCGCCGGTCTGGAGCCGGATGTCGGTCGGGTTGCTGCCGTGAAGCAGGTAGTCGTAGAGGTCGAGGCTATCCACGAGCGCGCTGCCGCGCCGGATCACCACGTGGCGGAAGCTGCCGTTGGCGGTCGGGCCGCCGCCGGCGTACAGCGCGGTGAGCACCGTGCCGGCGCTCGACATCTGGTACGCGCCGGGCCGAACCACGTCGCCGACGACGAACACCTGGATATTTCGCAGCCGCGCGAGCGACAGTTGGAAGCGCGTGGTCGCGTTGGCGCCGCGCCGTACGCCCGAATACACCCGGCTCAGCCGGGCGTAGAGCTCATCCTGCGCCTGTCCCAGCGTCAGGTTGGCGACGTAGACCTGCCCCACCTGCGGGATCACGACGAACCCCTCGCGGGTGACCTCCAGGCTATGCGACCGCTCGACGTCTCCCGTGAGAATGAGCACGAGCAGGTCCCCGGGGCCAAGCCGGTAATTCTGGTCCACCGGACCCGCCTGCGCGGGCTGGAACCGGGTCGAGGTGCGGCGAAACGTCTCGATGCCGAACACTTTGAGGCCGCCACCACGGATCACAGCCACAGAATCGGCGAGCGAATCGGCGCGGAGCGAGTCGGCCCGCCGCAGCTTGAGCGAGTCGAGCACGGCTCGCACCGAATCGGACACCGCCATCGTCGAATCCTTCATCCTGAGGGAATCCGCCTGCTCGTCGCTGAGCACGCCGAGTGCGCGGATGGCGTCGAGAGTGCGGGGACCGACCGTCGCCGGTCGGGTGGTATCCGCGCCCTGCAGGTAGGCGTCGAGCATGGTCTCGGGGTAGCCGGCAGCACGGAGGCGGGAGCGCACCTGATCGGGGGTCAGCCCCGAGTCCGACAGCCGCTGCCGAAGCTGCTCCACCAACTGGGGCTGCGACCGCAGCAGCTCTTCCGCCTGATCGGGCGTCGGTAGCTGCTGCCCGCTGGGGACCTGCGCGGACAGCCGGGAGCCGAACACAAGCAGAACGGCGGCCAGGGCAAGCCACACCCTGGCGGTCAGGGGCCTACGCGAAACTGAGCTGGACATGGAGGCCGAAGATCGCTCGTAAGTAAGGCGAAGTCAAGCGGTTGCAGGAACGAGCTCGGCCCAGAATCGGCGGGTCCGCTCGGCGATGGCGGCGTCGGAGAACTGCTCCCGCACCCGGCGACGCCCAACCGCGCCGAGCCGCTGGTGCTCCTCAGGAGCATCGTGCAGCCGCTGGAGCACCTCGGTCAGGGCGCCCACGTCCTCTTCCGGGACCAGGAGCCCTGCGGGGCCGAGAATCTCGGGCAGCGCGCCCGCTGAAGTGGCCACCACGGCCACGCCGCGGGCCATTGCATCGAGGGCCGCTCGCGGGGTGGCCTCGATCCAGCGGGGAGTGGTGCGCGAGGGGATCACGATGCAGTCGAGTCGGGGCCAGACCTGGTCCACCCCATCGCGCGGCAGCGCCCCCAGCCAGGTGACCCGTCCCGCGAGGCCCAATCGCTCGGCCAGCCCTTCCAGCTCCTCCTGGCCGGGGCCCGTCCCCACCACCGTGAGGCTCCAACGGCCCACCAGCTTGACGCAGGCCCGGAACAGCAGGTCGAGTCCCTTCTCGGGCACCAGCCGGCCGACGAACCCGATGGCCAGGCCGGTGTGGGGCGTTCGTTCCGCGGTGAGCGGAAGGCGCACCCCGAGCTGGGGCGCGATCTGGCAGGGGAGATTGGGCCGGACCCGGAGGGCCAGGCGGGCGGCCAGCTCGTTCACGGCCGTCAGGCCGGCCGCCCCGGCCAGCACCCGATTCCGCCGGTAGCGCGCGAGCGGGGCATACGCCCGCGGCAGGCTCTCCCGGGCGAGGACCACGTAAGGAACTCGGAGTCGCCGGGCGATGCGCGCGGCGACCGCCGCCCCCCGGGTCCACGGCTCCTCCTCGATCTGAATGATGTCGGGACGAAAATCGGTCAGCAGGGTGCGGAGCGCGCTCGCTCGCCAGCGGGGGTTGAGGTCGGCGGCGCTGCCGCGAATCGGGATGGGGACGGTCCGGACCCGGGCCTCGTCCACCCACGCCGTCTGCTGCTCATGGGAGAGCCCGGCGGGTACCCAGCGGTCCGGGACCGCGGCCGCCACCGCGAGGTCGAGCCCAGCCAGCGCCTTGAGCTTGCCTCGCGCCGCCGGGTCGGCGTACACCCGGGACATCACGACGGCACGCATGTCAGGCCGCGCCCGAACGAGGAGGAGGGCTCACGCGGCGAGCAGGGGCTGAACGGCCGCCGCGATGCGTGCAGCCGCATGGCCATCACCGTAGACGGTTCGGTCCCAGGCCGGACCGCCCGCCCAGCGCCGCCGCTGGCTCTCGACCGCCGTTCCCAGACCCGCGACCGCACTCGGGTCCAACGCGAGATTGGCGCCCAGCTCGACCGTCTCCTCCCATTCGGTCTCCCGGCGCAGGGTCACACAGGGGACGCCCAACCAGTAGGCCTCCCGCTGGAGACCGCCCGAGTCGGTGACGACGACCGCCGCCGCGCGGGTGAGCGCCAGACTCTCGAGGTAGCCCACCGGAGGCACGACGTCGAGCCCGAGTGCGGCCGCGAGGCCGGGTGCCGCGGTGTCGAGCACGGCACGGGTCCGCGGGTGCAGCGGAAGCACCACGGGCAGGTCGAGCCCTCCGAGTGCCGTGAGCACCTGGCAGAGCGCGTCGGGTCGATCGGTCAGCTCGGCGCGGTGCAGCGTCGCGTAGCAATAGGGCGAGTCCGGCGCCGGCGCCGACGGGAGCTGGCCCAGGCGGGCACGGAGCACGTCGTAGGCGACGTCGCCGGTAAGCGACACGACGCCGTCGCAGCGCTCGGCACGGAGCCGGGCGGCGGCGCGCTCGGACGGCGCGCACAGCACGGTCGCGAAGGCATCGACCACGCGGCGGTTGATCTCCTCCGCCATCAGCGGGTCCCGGGAGCGGAGCCCCGCCTCGACGTGGACGACCGGAATCCGGAGCTTGCCGCCCGCCAGGGCACAGCCGAGCGTAGAGTTGGTGTCCCCGATGACCACGACCACGCCGGGACTCCGCTCGCGGAACACCCGTTCGGCGCGGACCAGGATCGCGGCGGTCTGCTCCGCCTGGCCGGCCGAGCCCACCTCGAGCAGCACGTCCGGCGGGCGGACACCGAGCTGCTCATACAGGAGCGCATCGAGCTCGTAGTCGTAGTGCTGACCGGTGTCGATGGCGAGCACCGCGCCGAGACGGTCGAGCGGACCACGGAGCGCGCTCGCCTTGATCACCTGCGGTCGGGTTCCGTAGCAGAGCGCGATATCCGTCCGGTCCATGGGTCTCCGAGAATCGTGAGCGGTCCGGCGGTGCGACGCGCCTAAATGTGGCAGGACACCCGGCCGACTCCAAGGGCGCGCGCCGGTTGACTTCGGTCGCGGATCATAGTGAACTTGGCGTGACTGCCATGCGTATCCTCCACCTCGCGAAGTATTACTGGCCGCGCTCGGGCGGCATGGAACGGGTGGTCCAGAGCCTCGCCGAGGGTGCGGCGAACCTGGGCCACCAGGTAGAGGTCGTGGCGGTGGAGAGCCGGGGCCGCGCCGGCAGTCAGGGCCGGCAGCGGTCCGCCGTCACCCGCGCCTTCTCCTTCGCCGCCCTGGGCACGCAGGAGATCGCCCCCGGATACATCGCGGCGGCGTGGAAGCGAGCCGATATCATCCACGTCCACCATCCCCACCCGCTGGCCGACGTCGCGTGCCTGCTCCGGGCCCGGCGGACCCCGGTGGTCGTCACCCAGCACGCCGACTCCCGGCACTCGGCGTATCGTCCGCTCACCCGTCTGGTGCTCCGCCGGGCCGCGGCAGTGGTGGTGCCGAGCCGGGCGCACCTGGCGCTCTCCAGCGAACTCGAGGGGTACGAGAGCAAGGTGGAGGTCGTGCCGTTCGGCATCGACCAGACCCGCTGGGAGGTGGTGCCGCCGCCGCCGCCGGGGGGCATACCCCGGGCGATCTTCATCGGCCGGCTGGTGGCCTACAAGGGACTGGACATCCTGCTCCGGGCGCTGGAGCGGGTGCCGGAGCTGCGGCTCGACATCGTCGGCTCGGGACCGGAGGGGCCCCGACTCCGCACGCTGGCTCAGGCGCTGGAGATCACCGACCGGGTCCGCTGGTACGGCGAGCATCCCGACGAGGACCTGCCCCGGCGGATGGCGGACGCCGACTTCCTGGTGCTCCCGTCGGTCACGGTCGAGGAGATGTTCGGCCTGGTGGTTCTCGAGGCCATGGCCGCCGGCCGCCCGGTGATCACGACGGCGTTGCCCAGTGCGGTACGCGAGGTCAACGTCCCTGGGGTCACTGGACTCGAGGTGCCGCTCCGCGACGTGCCGGCGCTGGCCCAGGCCCTGGAGACCCTGAGCCGGGATGGGGCCCGCCGCCGCGCCATGGGGGAGGCCGGCCGCAAGCGGGTGCACGAGCGGTTCACCCAGGCCGCCATGGCGGAGCGTCACATCGAGCTGTACGAGCGGATCCGCGCCGGGCGACGCTAGGCACCGTCCCCGGCGTGACGAATGACCGCACCACATTTCCACTTGTCCACCCGCCCGCACGGCCAGCTTCAGTTTTCCGCCCCACTGGACGATAACTCAGCGATATGCATACCCCGGGAGCAGATCGGATTCGAGCGCGGGCGACCGCGCGGGAGGACCGTCGCGTGCCGAGCGTTCTGGTCGTCGATGACGACCGCATGATGCGGA
>JBBSHB010000034.1:0-24401 GCA_038253515.1 Gemmatimonadales bacterium
CATCTCCCCCCGCAGCACGTTCAACAGCTGGGGCAGCTCATCCAGCCGGTACTGCCGCAGGACCCCGCCGATGGCCGTCACCCGGGGATCCCGCTGCTGGGCCCACACCGCCCCGCTGTGCTGCTCGGCATCGACCCGCATAGTGCGGAACTTGTAAATGGTGAACGGCCGCCCGCCGGTGTCGTGGCCGCGGCGGTGGTTGAGGGCCGCCGCCCCCCGCTGCCGCCGGTCCAGCCCGACCCGCTCCTGGGTGTAGAACACCGGCCCCCGCGACGTCAGCTTGACCAGCACCGCGATCACCAGCATCACCGGCAAGCTGATGATGAGCACCACCGTGGCCAGCAGTACGTTCACGGCAGAGTCGAGCCATTCGCCGGCCTCGTGCTGCAGCGTGCGCTGAGCCCGCAGGATTCCATACGAAAACACCCGCAGCCGCGATGGTGCCGGTTGGGCGAACTCGCCGCTCAGCGTCGGACGGCGTCGAACTCCGGAGGTGGCGCTGCTCATGTCTGGCCGTCGGTTTCAGGGGGAAGCCCGCTCCACCACGCTCCGGTCGATGCTACTCTCGTGTCCCAGGCCATGAGCGTTGGGCGGATCGGAAGCCCCAATGGTAAGCCCCTATGATGGCGTAGGCTAATCGATCTCACCGAGACTCCCAGTGACCTGACTCACGAAATTTGCTGCAAAACTTTGCGCTGGATTTACTGGCGTCCTGGCTTTGGAGTCGGCGAGCGACCCCGAGTGAGCAACGGATGTGGCATCTCGCCGAGGCCGAAGCTCGCGAGCCATTGGCTGAACCGGGAGCGCTCCACCGGCGACCCAGTCGGTGTCTGCGAGTTCTCCTGAGAAGCAGATGTGATCGCTTCGTCGTCCGCCCCAGGTGTCGAATCGGGCGTGCTAGAGTGAGGCATGTCGACTTTCGCTCGTCAGGGTGGACCAGGGAACAGGGGTCCATTCTTCAAGGATGGCGCCGTGAATTCCCCTGCAGCCGAACCCCCGCTGCCGGACCAGGCGGATTCCTATAACAGCTTCATACAGTTAGGTTTACTGATCGCGGCGCGGGCGGTGCGTTGGGCCGGCCCGACCGGCGACCGTTGCTCCAGACCCACAGCACCGCTGGCCGGACCGCTACAATCGCCACTCGTTGCGTGGGCGACGCAGGGATACCTTCAAACTGTAGCGTGTCTCCGGCGATCGGCGGCGGTTGAAGCCGGGAATGGCTCGATAACTGGTAGTCCTGTAACGGGTTGCTCGCTCTGATGGAACCCGCACGAGTCCTGCGGTTGGCCGCGCGGGGCTCCTCGCTGTCTCTTCAAATCCGGTTCATCAATGGCAAATCGAGAAAAGGCCGTCAGCGCTCCCCTCGTCCTCATCGCCAACGATCAGGAATGGTCGGCGCGCTCGCTCGAAAGCATCCTGGGCCCCAACGGCTATTCCGTCGTTCGGGCCTACACCGGCCAGCAGGCATTGGAGCGTGCTCGAAGCTCGCAGCCGGATCTCATCATTCTCGACGCCCAGATGCCGGACATGCACGGCTTCGACGTCTGTCGTGCGCTTCGCAGCGATCCTCGATTCAGTGGGACCACGCCGATCGTCATCACCACGTCGGGACCGTCGGGTCGCACGCAGCGGCTCGAGGCCTATCGCGCGGGTGCCTGGGAATTCCTGGGGCAGCCGCTCGACGGCGAGGCACTGCTGCTCAAGCTGGCCACCTTCCTCCGCTGCAAGCAGGAGGTGGACGGCCTGCGGGAGGAGAATCTGCTGGATCCGGGCACCGGATTGTACAACATGCGCGGTCTTTCCCGGCGGGCGCGGGAAATCGGCGCGGATGCGCTGCGGCGTCGCGATCCCCTGGCGTGCGTGGTCTTTTCCCCCGGGCCCGAGCGCGACCCGAGCGAGGTCACCGACGAGGAGAGCCAGCGGATGGCCGACGAGCTCGGCCTGGTCTTCAAGCGTACCGGACGCGCGTCCGATGCGATCGGCCGATTGGGTCCGCTGGAGTTCGCCGTGATCGCGCCGGCAACCGGCCCCGCCGGCGCCCTCCGTCTGGTCCGGCGCCTCGGCAGCGCCGTGGAGGGCGCCACGATTCCGGTGCGGGGCGGCGAGCGCTCGGTGCAGGTTCGCGCCGGCTACTGTGCCGTGCCCGATTTCGCCGAGTCTTCGGTGGATGCCGTGGAGCTCCTTCTGCGGGCCACGACCGCCCTGCGGGACCTCACGCGGGAAGACGACGGGGAGCGGGTGCGGGCGTTCGAGCAGGTGCCGCTGCAGCTCCCGAGTTGAGCGCGGCCGGGCTAAGTGTCGTCGCCTAGCCACGATATGTTGCGGCATACCGACCAAGGAGTGTAGCTCAAAAGTTGCACCTGCTTGACAACCGCATCACTTTGTGGTAAGAACGTTACTAGTTCGCTGTTACTGGGGATCGGTCTGTGCGGCCTCCCAGGGCGAATGCGGTTGCTGATCCGACTTCCCACTGACCACCAGCGTGGTCCCGCCCAGGAGCTGAGGATGGCCGACCCGCTCGCCCAGCAGGATCGGACGGGCCCTCCCGCCGATTCGACCCATCGAGATCTTCTCTCCATTCCAAGCGAGATCAAGGCCAGCATTCGCGTGCTCGTCGTCGACGATGAGCGGACGCTGCGGGAGAGCTGCGCGAGCGTGCTGCAGATGGATGGCTACAACGTGACGCTGCTCGGCCGCGGGGAGGAGGCGCTGGAGACGGTCAAGCGGCGGAAGTTCGATATCATCCTGGTCGACCTCTACATGTCCCAGGTCTCCGGGCTGGAAATCCTCCAGGGCGCGCTGGCGGCGTACAAGGACACCATCGTCGTCGTCATGACCGGCAATCCGAGCGTCACCAGCAGCATCGAGGCGTTGCGTGCGGGCGCCTGGGACTACCTGCCGAAGCCGTTCTCCGCCACCCATCTCCAGGTCCTGATCGGCCGGGCCTCGCACGCGGTGATGATGTCGCGCGAGGCGCAGGATCTTCGGGTCCAGCTGATGAAGCAGCACGGCCACAGCGACAAGATCGCCTTGATCGGGATCTCGCCGCTGTTCCGCCAGGCGGTGGACCTGGCCCGCAAAGTGGCGGGGACCGACGCCTCGGTGTTCATCAGCGGCGAAAGCGGCACCGGCAAGGAAGTCATCGCGCAGTTCATTCATCAGAACAGCCGTCGGGCCAGCCGCACCCTGGTGCCGATCAACTGCGCCGCGCTGCCGGAGCCGCTCCTCGAATCCGAAATGTTCGGCCACCGGAAGGGCGCCTTCACCGGGGCCGACCGGGATAAGCCGGGCCTGCTGGAGACGGCCAACGGGGGGACCCTGTTCCTCGACGAGCTCACCGAGATGTCCATGCCACTGCAGGCCAAGCTGCTCCGGGTGATCCAGGACGGCGTGGTCCGGCGGGTCGGGAGCGAGCAGCAGGACGCGGTGGTGGACGTGCGCTTCATCTCCGCGACCAATCGGGAGCCACAGGAAGCGGTCGACAGCGGGGCTCTTCGGGGAGACCTCTTCTACCGGCTGCGGGTCGTGCCCATCAAGCTCCCGCCGCTGCGCAAGCGACTGGAGGACATTCCGCTGCTGGCCAATCATTTCCTCACCTACTACTGGCAGCGCCACCGGCAGATGGGCGACCGGGCACCACGGCTGAGCGAGGCGAGCATCGGGTTCTTGCGTTCGCGGCCGTGGCGGGGCAACGTTCGAGAGCTCCAGAACGCCATCGAGCACGTCGCGGTGCTGGCCGAGCCGGATCAGACGATCCAGCCGAACGATATCCCGGTGTACGATGACGGAGCGGAATGGCCGGCGGAGAGTCCCGTGTCGGCGGCCGTCATGGAGGAGGCGTACCACGGCGCCAAGGACCGGATCGTCGCGCAGTTCGAGAAGGAGTACCTCACTCGCCTGATCACCCGAGCCGGGGGCAATATGTCCAAGGCGGCGCGGCTGGCCAGCATCGACCGGACCACGCTGTATCGGTTGATGGACAAGCACGCGTTCCACCGGGACGAGAGCTCGGGGACGCCTGAGTGAAGATCGAGACGGCCCTCGTGGGTGCCACCAGCGGCGAACGCCGGCGGCCCATCCCGGTGGGCAGCGGCTCGAGCGGGGTGTGGGATCCCGACGGCCCCTTTGGCGACGCGGTCGCGCCGCCGCTGTGGGACGCGCTCCGCGACGCGACCCTCTGGGCTCAGGCCGAATGGGAGCAGGCGTTGGAGCACGCCTCGGGGATGGAGGAGGTCACCGTCCACCTGGCGCAGCTCTGCACCGCCATCCGGCACCTGGCCAGCGGGCAAGTGCCGGACCTGAGCGCGCTCCCGCGCAACGCGCTCTCCCGACGACTGGTCAATCTGGTGCGCTGCCGGTTCCTCGACCGGGTGCAGGCGCTGCCCGCCCCACCGGACACGGTCCAGCTCCTCCGGCTGCTCGGCGCGATCGAGACGGTGAGCCAGCGGCTCGAGGTCGACTGGTCGCAGCACTTCGCCGATCGACTTTCCGGCCCCGACGGCCTGGAGCTGGTGGTCGAGGTGGCCCATGACCTCCGCTCCCCGCTCACCTCGATCCTCTTCCTGGCCGAGACCCTGCAGCGAGGCCGGAGCGGGCCCGTCAACCCCGTCCAGGAGCGTCAGCTCGGCCTCATCTACAGCGCGGCGTTCGGCCTGAGCTCGGTGGCCAGCGACGTCATCGAGCTCGCCCGCGGAGGCGACCGGCTGGTGGACCTTGATCCGATCCCGTTTTCCGTCACCGACATCCTCGAATCGGTGCGGGACATCGTCCAGCCGATCGCGGAGGAGAAGAGCCTGACGGTGCAACTGGCCACACCGGAGGCCGATTTCCGGGTCGGGCATCCGGTCGCGCTGAGCCGCGTGCTTCTCAACCTGACGACCAACGCGCTCAAGTTCACGGCCGAGGGGTTCGTGGAGGTGACGGCCCGGCAGACGCAGGGTGGGGTGGAGTTCTCGGTGCGCGACACCGGTCGCGGGATTCCGCCGCAATCGATGGTGACGCTCTACGAGCCGTTCCGCCGCCGCCAGAAGCAGGGCGAGTACGCCTTCTCGGGGTCGGGGCTGGGCCTGTCCATCTGTCGAAAGCTGGTCGAGGCGATGGGCTCGACGCTGGAGGTGGACACGGCCCCGGGCTACGGCACCCGCTTCCATTTCGTGCTGGACCTCCCGCCGGCCGGCGAGTCGCACTTCGGATAATCCGCCGCCCCTACCAGCGGTCCCTCACCCCGTCTAAATTCTTTGCGCTGACCACTTCCGGAATGGGTACTCGTGCGCGCGCCTCGGTGACCCGGCCGACCGGCGCCCTCTCGAAGGCCGGACCCGGTCCGCTCCGGTGGCAGCCTCGCGAACACTCCTGGTGGGCTTCCGACCTCGTGCCCTCCTCGTTGCCCTGCCGAACACCGGGTCCGGCCAGGCGCGTCGAGGGGAGCGCGCGGGGACGAGAAGCCCGGAACTGAGCGCCTACGTGAATCGACCGCTGATCCGGCCCGCCCGGCATCTGAGCCAACCTCCGGTGCACGCCCCGAACGCTGCCCTGCTGATCGACTTCGACAACGTCACCCTGGGCATCCAGAAGGACCTGACCAAGGAGCTCCGCACCCTCCTCAACAGCGACATCATCAAGGGCAAGGTCGCGGTCCAGCGCGCCTACGCCGATTGGCGCCGCTATCCGCAGTACATCGTGTCGCTCTCCGAGTCCTCGATCGATCTCATCTTCGCGCCCGCCTTCGGATCGAGCAAGAAGAACGCGACCGACATTCGCCTGGCCATCGACGCCATCGAGCTGGTGTTCACGCGGCCGGAGATCGGGACCTTCATCCTGCTCTCGGGCGACAGCGATTTCTCGACCATGGTCATCAAGTTGAAGGAGTACGGGAAGTACGTCATCGGAGTGGGGATCCGCGAATCGGCCAGTGACCTGCTGATCCAGAACTGCGACGAGTACTTCTCCTACAACGACCTGGCGGGGCTCACCAAGGAAGTCGATGTCCCCTCGATTCAGCGCGATCCGTGGGAGCTTGCCGGCGAGGCGGTGCTGCAGATGGCGCGGAACGGCGACGTCATGCGCTCCGATCGCCTCAAGCAGGTGATGCAGCAGATCGATCCCAACTTCGATGAGCGCAACGCCGGCTTCAACCGCTTCAGCAAGTTCGTGGTGGAGGCGGGACAGAAGGGTCTCGTGCTGGTCACCAAGCTCGACAACGGCCAGTTCGAGGTGGCTCCGCCGCTGTCAGCCGGCGCCCCGGCGCTCGCCGCGGCGCGTCCGGCCCGCGAGGGGGCGGTCGAAGCCACGCGCGACGACGGGGGCCGGCGGGGCCGGGGCCGGAGGGGCCGGGGCCGTGACCGCGAGCGGCCAGCGGAGGTCGCCCGCGAGGCGAAGCATCCGGGCCAGCCCGCCCGTGAGGGAGCGCCCGCTCGTGGGCGGGTGTCCCAGGCCACGCTCACGCTCGCCGGTGCCTTCCAGCTCATGAGCCAGGCCCTCAGCGAGCTTCGGCCACCGGTGAGCGAGGAGGCGCTCAGGCTTCGAATGGTCGCCATGTACGGACGGGAGGACCCGCTGCTCGACGCCACCCGGTTCGCCCGGCTGCTGCGCCAGGCGAACGACGCCGAGGTGGCCGACGTTCGCCAGGTGGGAGACAATGAGCATGAGGTCTCACCCCATCCGCGTGCTCCGGCGCTGCCGCCCCGGCCCACGCCGATCCTGGCGGCCCCGGCCGCCCCTGCCTCGTTGGAGGAGCCCGCCCCGGTCGCTTCCGAGCGGGCCGCCGAGCCGGCGAGCGGCGGACGGGAGAACGGCCAACGCCTGGGCGTGCGGTTCCGCCGGGGCTCCCGGTCTCCGTTTCGGACCGGCGAGATCCCCCTGATCGGGGTGGTCAAGGTGGATACGCCAGCGCCGGTCGAGGCCCCGCCCGCCGTCGAGGAGGCGCCCGCGGAGCCGGTGGCGGCAAAGCCCGCTCGTCCCCGACGCGCACCTCGAAAGCGCGCGGCAGCGGCCGCCGCCACGACCCCCGCGCCGGAGCCGCCGGAGGTCGTGGAGACGCCCAAAGCCGCTCGCCCCAGGCGACCTCGCCCGAGAGCCCGGAAGAAGGCCGAGTGAGTACGACGCTACGGGCAGCCACGCTGCCCGTCTCGTTTTTCAGCCGCCCCGCCGACGTGGTCGCGCCGGAGTTGATGGGAATGATGGTGATCTCCTCGGTGGGCAGCCGCCTGACGGCGGGTCGCATCGTCGAAACCGAGGCGTATCTCGGCGCGGACGACCCGGCGTCGCACGGCTACCGCGGGCGCCGGAACGAGCGGAACGCCGCGCTCTTTGGCCCGCCCGGCACGTGGTATGTCTACCGCTCCTATGGCCTCCATTGGTGCGCGAATCTGGTGTGCGGTCCGGAAGGCAACGGCGGGGCGGTACTCCTGCGTGCGTTGGAGCCGGTCCGCGGCCTGGAGACGATGCGGAGCCGGAGGGGTGGCGTCGAGGATCGGCACCTCTGCTCCGGGCCGGGGAAGCTGTGTCAGGCTCTCGGAATCACCCGGGAGCTGGACGGCAGCGCCATGGCGCGATCACCCGTGGTGGCCGTTCCCGGTGGGGCGGAAGCGCTTCCTGTGCGGGTGACCCCTCGGGTGGGGCTCACCAAGGCCGCCGAGTGGCCGCTGCGCTACCTGGCTGCCGGGTCGTCCTATGTGTCGAGGGGGCCGGTCGCCCGACGCGAAACGGGCAGCGAATCGACCTGATCCGCTGCCCGTTTGCTGCTGCCCCGGTCTCGCCGCTCAGTACCCGCCGGTCCTCGCCTGCTCCCGTGCGCTCCCCAGGGACAACCGCAATCCACCGATCAGGGTGTGGGTGGCGCCGGTCAGCCATTCGCCGAAGTCGCTCTCGGTCAAGATCGGCTTGCCCGTTTTGTCAGCCTGGATCACGGTGACCAATGACTTGAACCCCATCTTCGTGGTGATCTGGTATTCACCGAATGCGCTGAACGGACCGGCCCGAAACTCGAGGCCCGCGATCGCGGTGCCGAAGCCGCTGCTGCTGAGGTGGCTTACGTCCCGGCCATCGGCGAAGCGTCCGCCCGAATTTCCCGTCGTGTGCATGACCCCGCCGCCAACGCCCAGGAAGGGCTGCACGTTCCGGTTCCGGAGGGGATAGGCCACCAGGACCGCCGAATATTTGCGGAGCCCCTGGAAACTCGAGCCTACGGTCCCGCTCTGAACCACGGCGCCGGTGGTGTCGCGAACCTCGTACGCCGTTGCCGTCAGCTCGTCCGAGCCGAACGCCTGATCCACCGAGAGCAACAGCCCGGTGCGCTTGGCGGTGACCAGAATCGAGGCGCCGGCGGCCGGGAGATAGGTACGATCCTGCATCGGCGTGCGGATGCTGACGACGCCGCCGTGCCCGCCGACGTACCACTGGAAGTTCGAGCTGCCGGGCTGTTGCGCCGCGAGATGGGTCGCGCCCAGACAGAAGGCCAGCGCTGCGGCCGGAATGCTTCGGATGACCATGCGCATCACAGACTGCCTCCGTAAGGTGTCCGCGCCAGGTGGGTCCTGGCGAGTACCGCGTGCCCCGGCGGCACGGTCGGTCAAAATGCGGGTTTCTGCTGGAAATCGCGGGAGGGGATGGCATCTCGGAGTCTTGGTAAACTGCAACTGCACAATCACTTACATCATGCAGTGCCGAGGTCCCACCGCCCGTCGGAAGGGATGGGGGTGCAAAGACCGGGCCCACCGGGAGGAAGCTTAGATCAGCCCGAGTTGGCGGCCGACCTTCTTGAAGGCGGCGAGGGCCTCATCGAGATCCGCCCGGGTGTGCGCGGCGGAGATCTGACAGCGCACCCGAGCCTGCCCCTGCGGCACAACCGGAAAGCCGAAGCCGGTGACGAAGACTCCCTCCGCGAGCAGGAAGTCGCTCATCCGGATGGCGGCCGAGGTCTCCCCCAGAATGACCGGGATGATCGGAGTCTCTCCCGGGAGCGGATGGAACCCGAGCTCGAGCAGGTTCTGGCGGAAATATCGCGCGTTCTCCCGCAGGTTCGTGACCCGCTCGGGATGCGCTTCCAGATAGCGAATGCTCGCCAGGGCACTGGCCGCGACCGTCGGCGGCAGCGCGTTGGAGAAGAGCTGGGGCCGGGCCCGCTGAGTCAGGTAGTCACAGACCGCGGTGGACGACGCGGCGAACCCGCCCGCCGCCCCACCCAGCGCCTTTCCCAGCGTCGAGGTGATGATGTCCACCTCGCCCAGCAGCCCGTAGTGCTCCGCCGTCCCCCGCCCGTGGGTGCCCAGCACGCCGGTGGCGTGGGAGTCGTCGACCAGCAGGAGCGCGTCGTGCTTCCGGCAGAGCTCCAGCAACCCGGGAAGGTCCGCGATCGACCCTTCCATCGAGAAGACACCATCGGTGATCACCATTCGGACACGACGGTCCCGTGCCAGGACCAGCTTCGCTTCGAGATCCGCGAGATCCGCGTGGCGGTATACGGCCGTCTGGCACTTGCCGATGGCCTTGGCCAGCCGCATGGCATCGACGATGGAGGCATGGTTGAGCTGATCGCTGATCACGATGTCCTGCTCGCCGAGCAAGGTGGCCGGGACCGCCTCGTTGGCGTTCCACGCGCTGACGAAGCTGAGCGAGCCCCCGGTCCCGACCAGTCGGGCGCAGGCGGCCTCGAGCTCGCGATGCACCGTGTAGGTGCCGCAGATGAACCGCACCGAGGCGGTGCCCGCGCCGTAGCGGTCGAGCGCCGCCTTGCCTGCCTCGATCACTTCGCGCTGGTTGCTGAGCCCCAGGTAATTGTTGGAGGAGAGGATGATGACGTCGCCGCGGCCCTCCATGCGGACCCGGGCGTCCTGGGGACTCTCCAGGTAGTTGAGCCGCTTGTACACGCCGTCCCGGATGAACTGCTCCAGCTCGACCTCGAGGCGCCGTTCCAGCGAGCTGCTCATGGGTCGACCTCCAGAATGACCTTGCCGGCCTGGCCGTCCTTGATGACCTGGATGGCCTCCGCGATGCACTCGAGCGGAAAGCGGTGGGTGATGACCGGCCGAGGGTCGAGCTGCCCGGCGCGGAGGAAGCGGCGCATCTGGTGCCAGGTCTCGTACATTTTGCGCCCGGTGACGCCGTAGAGGGTCAGTCCCTTGAAGATGACGTCCCGCGCGAAATCCACCTCCGTGGTCCGGTTGGGGGTGCCCAGCAGGTTGACCCGACCCCCGAGCCGCGCGGCGGCAAACGCCTGCGCGTGGCCGGTGGGGTGCCCGCTCATCTCACAGACGAGATCCACCCCGTCCCCGCCGGTGAGCTCCCGCACCCGGGCCAGCACGTCGTCCTGGGCCGGGTTGAGCGTCATCTGGGCGCCCATGGCGCGGGCGAGCTCGAGGCGCATCGGATTGAAGTCGCTCGCGATGACCAGCGAGGCCCCCGCGGCCCGGGCCACACCGACCGCAAAGCAGCCGATCGGGCCGCACCCGAGCACCAGCACCGAGCTCCCCGGCACCTCCGCCTCGAGCACGGTGTGAACCGCGTTGCCCATCGGGTCCATGATGGCGCCGATCTCGGTCGGAATGCCGTCGAGCTTGATGACGTTCGAGGCGGGCATCGCGATGAAGTCCGCGAACGCGCCGTCACGATCGACTCCGATGATCTGGGTGCGCTGGCAGAGGTGGCCGGCGCCGAGCCGGCACTGCAGGCAGTGACCGCAGACGATGTGGCCCTCGGCGGTGACCAGATCGCCCACCGCGAGCAGCCCCGCCGCTGCGGCCTCGCGGCCGAGTTGCACGATCTCGCCGGCGAATTCATGACCGACCACCACGGGGGGGCGGAGCCGGTTGCGCGCCCAACTGTCCCACTCCCAGATGTGGAGATCGGTGCCGCACACTCCGGCGTGGCGCACGCGAATCAACGCTTCGGTGGCACCGCAGCTCGGGGTGGGGATGTCCCGCAGCGCCATGCCGGGACCGGGAGATTCCTTCACCAGCGCGCGCATCGCACCTCAGGGAAAAGTCGCGGGGAATATAAGCATCGGAGCTGGCGGGAGGATGACCCCCGAGCACAGCGAAGGGGGCATGCTTCGTCGCATGTCCCCTTCATCAAGAACGGCGGAGCGGCTGGGCTGCCGCGCTCACACCCCCGCGGGCTGGTGAATCGGCTCGATCCGCACGGCGCTGATCTTGAACGCCGCGATGCGGGCGTAGGGGTCGAGCTGCGGGTTGGTGAGCAGGTTGGCGGCGGCCTCACGGAAGTGCATCGGGATGAAGACCTGGCCTCGCGCCTGCCGGTCGGACAGTCGGACGGCGATGACGACGCTGCCGCGGCGGGAGGTGACCCGCACCTCGTCACCCTCGCCCACCCCGAGGTCCAGGGCATCGAGCGGGTGTATCTCGACGATCGGAACCGGCTCCCGCGAGTCGAGCCCCTCGGAGCGCCGCGTCATGGTACCGGTGTGCCAGTGGTACATCTGGCGGCCGGTGTTGAGGATGTAGGGGAACGCGTCGGTCGGCAGCTCATCGGGGGCCAGGAACTCGACCGGAACGAACCGGGCTCGGCCGTCCGGGGTAGGGAAGCCATCGTCGAAGAGGAAGGCGGTTCCATCCGAGTCGGGGGTCGGCACCGGGTATTGGATCGAGCGCCGCCGCCGGAGCATCTCGTAGCTCACCCCACGCCAGGACGGCGTCACCGAGGCGATCTCCCGCATCACGTCGCCCGGCGAGTGCCAGTCGGTGGGCAGCCCCAGCCGGCGGCTGAGGTCGATGATGACGTCGAGATCCCGGCGGGCCTCTCCCGGGGGGTCGAGCGCCGCCTCGGTGAGCTGGATGTGACGGTCGGTGTTGACGAAGGTACCCGACTTCTCCGCGAACGAGGAGCCCGGCAGGACCACATCGGCCCAGCGCGCGGTCTCCGTGAGGAACAGATCCTCGACCGCGAGGAACTCGAGCCCACGGACCCAGTGCTCCGCGTGGGAGATGTTGGGATCCGAGATGACCGGATTCTCTCCGAAGATGAACATGCCGCGGATGGGACTTCCGTCCTGCACCATCTCGGTGACCATCATGCCGCGCTCGAGCGACAGCGACTCCTGGGGCACGCCCCAGGCCTCGGCGAACTCCGCCCGGACGGCGGGATCAGTGACCGGCCGGTAATCGGTGTAGGCGAAGGGGATCGCTCCCATGTCGCTGGCGCCCTGCACGTTGTTCTGGCCGCGGATGGGAAGCATCGCGGCGCCCCAGCGGCCGATCATGCCGCAGGCGAGCATCAGGTTGAGCAGGCTGGCGACGATGTCGGTGCCGGTGTTGTGCTGGGTCAGGCCCATCGCCCAGAGCGTGGAGGTGCAGGGCCCACGAGCGTACATCTCCGCGGCACGGCGGATGGTCTCCGCCGGGATGCCGGTGATCTTGGCACCGACCTCGGGGGTGTAGCCGCTCACCGACGCCTTCACCTGCTCGAACTCATGGGTCCGCTCGGCGATGAAGTGCTGGTCCGTGAGGCCGGCGGCGATGACGTGGTGCAGCATGCTGTTGTACAGCGCCACGTCGGTACCCGGGAGCATCTGGAGGTGTATGTCGGCCAGCTCGGCCAGCTCGGTACGCCGGACGTCGGCCACGATGAGCCTGGCCCCCTTGGCGACGGCCCGCTTGATGAGCGCGCCGAACACCGGATGGGTCTCCGTGGTGTTGGCGCCGGAGATGAAGATCACGTCGCAGGCCTCCTCGATCTCCCGCATGGAGCCGGAGGCCGCGGAGGTGTTCATGGCACGGCTCATCGCCGCCACCGAGCTGGAGTGGCAGAGCCGGGTGCAGTGATCCACGCTGTTGGTGTGGAGGGCCGCCCGCACCATGCGCATGAAGGCGTAGTTGTCCTCGTTGCTGCACTTGGCCGAGGAGAGCGCGGCCAGCGCGGTGGGGCCGTTGGTGTCGCGGATCCGGAGCAGCTCCTGGGCGGTGAGGCTCATCGCCTCCTCCCAGGTGGCCTCACGGAAGGCGCTGTACCACGCCGGTGGCGTGGCGGCCCGATCGCGCACGTCGTCGTCCTCCAGCATCGGGACGCCGGTCTGGGGCGGCTTGCCCACGCTGCGCCGGGGCGGCCGCGGCTTCTTCCGGTCGCCCATCTCCTCGATGGTGCGCCACGGCCCTTCGCGATGCCGCGGTGATTCACCGGTCCAGACCCAGCGCGCGCCGTCGTGGACCCAGCCCTTCCGGATGAGCGGCACCATCAACCGGTCCCGATGCATGGGGAAGTCGTAACCGAATCGTCCCTTGACGCAGGTGGAGCCCTGGTTGGGGGTGTACTCCTCGATCGACGGCGAGGTGACCCGCATGATCTCGTCGCCCTTCACGTGGATGTCGAGCTGGCAGCCGACACCGCAGTAGGGGCACACCGAGCGCACGACCTTGTCGGGATGACGGACGGCGTCGGAACCGAAGCGCTGCTTGGGGATGAACTCGAAGATGGCCCCGGTGGGGCAGACCCGCACGCACTCCCCACACCAGGTGCAGCCCGCGTGATCCGGATCGCCGTCGCCCCCGACGATGATCTGGGCGTGCTCGCCCCGCATGCCCACGTCCAGCACGCCGACTTCCTGGATGTCCTCGCAGGCGCGCACGCAGCGGGTGCAGAGGATGCAGGTGCTCATGTCGTGCTGAATCATGACGTCGCCCGGGCGCTCGTCGCCGGTGCGGAGCGGGAGCTCGTGCCGCGGCCTGATCGGGACGTCGTACTGCACCGCGTAGCGCTCGAACTCGTTCCGTGGACTGGCCCGCCCGCCGTTGCTCAGGTGATCACCCGGGTAGCGCTCGAGCAGAAAGCTCAGCACGCTGCGCCGGTTCTCCACCGCCGCCTCGGACTCGGTCTCGACCACCATCCCCTCGGCGGCCGGTGTCGCGCAGGCCGGGACCAGCTTGCCCTGACCCTCGACCGAGACCAGGCAGATCCGGCAGTTACCGACGATAGGGAGCTTGGGGTACCAGCAGAGCGTGGGGATGTCCACCCCGGCGGTCCGGGCCGCCTCCAGAATGGTGGCGCCGGGCTCGAAGGGGATGGGGGTGCCGTTGAGGCTAAGATTCGGCATGAGCACCAATTCGACAGTCGAAGGGGATGACGTAAATCGAGTTTAGACCGGCCCGGGAGTGGGGGCAAGGCCCCCATGAAGTACAAACACCCCCGGACCGGAATCCGGGGGCGTTTCGGGCCGCCGCGCGAGTGACCGCTACGCGACGTGCTCGGTGGGGACCCGTTGGTGCCAGTGGTCGCTCGCCATCTCCTCGTCGGCCGCCCACATGTAGGCCCAGAAGCGGACCGGCTTGGGGGCGGGAGCCCCACTCTTGATGACGATACCCAACGGCAGGGACGGGATGACGAGCGGGAGACTGGCCACGGACCGATCCTCTCTATCCACGGGAAGGTGCTGACCCTCACTCATGGAAAGGCACCCATCGTGCCGCCTGGGTGCCATGCACAAGATCAATCGCTTCAATCGGTTGGCTTACAGCGTCCCGCCCGGATGTGTCATTCCGACCCTGCGGCGGCGGCCCGCGTCGTGTTCGAGGGACACGGCGGCATGCTGAGCACGATCCCGTCCCGCTGGCGGGTGTTGCCCGAGCGCCGCCGCCGCTTGCCCTCTTCGACGGTCCAGCTCTGGTACAGGGTGAGCAGTGTCTCTGGCGCGAGAGACTGGCAGGTAGGCAGGAGGATGTGCACAGCGCCGGCCCGGCTCCGGCGCTGGAGGTCTCGGACGAACTCGACCCGGCAGGCGGCGCTCAAGTGCACCAATGCGCCGGGATCGATGACCACCAGGTCCATGGCCTCCACGAAGTCGAGGAACTCCGGAAGGCAGGCGCCGATCTGAGCGACGTAGCCCTCGAACAGGCTGCCCAGAGCCTCGGCCGCCATCCGGGACTCGACCCGCTCGACACAGCCCAGGTCGTTGGCCAGGAAGGTGACGACCGCATCGTGGGCCGCGAGCAGATAGGCGGTGGGCTCCGCCGCGCTTCCGATGACCAGCGCGTTGTCCTGCGACTCGATTCTGGGGAGCAGCCGGGCCAGCGGGCAGGTAGGCTCGAGCCCCCAGTGGGTCGGGGTGCGCTGGGCCTCGCGGAGCGTGAGGAACTGACGACGCCAGCGGCTGTAGGGCCGCAGCGCGAGCCGCTTGATGATGAGCCGGTCCACCGACTCCAGCATCAGCACTTCGGTCAGCAGGAACTGTCCCTCGGAGGCGCTCTGGAGCTCCGAGGCGGCCTCGTCGCCGAGGCGCAGCAGCTCGTCGCGCCCGATGGAGTTCTTGTAGCCCTCGATGCGCTGGAGGATGTACTCCTGGTAGTGCTGCTTGTCCGAATAGGGCGTCCGCCGACGCTCCGCCGGGCCGCGAAGCTGGGCGGCGCTCAGCATGACGCCTCAGCGGAAGCGAGGTGCCGAGGCGGCCGGTCAGCGCGGAGATGGGAGGGAGAGCGTCGGGGCATTACCTCAAACTCGTAGTCGCGACGGCCGGTGTCAACGCGAAGAAACGACGGTACCCCCTCGGCCACGCCCTTACCGCGCCTCGAGGACGGCTCCCTTGAGGTATCCGGTCTCGGGAATGGTCAGCACTTCCGGGTGATCCTCGGCCTGGCCCAGCACCTGGCGCAACACGATGGTCCGCCCGCTGTCGGCCGCCGCATCCGCCAGCATGGCGAGAAACGCGGGGAGCCCTACGTGAAACGAGCAGGACGCGGTGAGCAGGCTGCCGCCGGGAGCGAGGCAGCGCATCGCGCGGAGATTGATTTCGTGATAGCCCCTCAAGGCCCCGGGCACCGCGGCGCGCGACTTGGCGAAGGCGGGCGGATCCAGCACAATGCTGTCGAAGCGTTCGCGCGCGCGGGCGAAGGCACGCAGCGTCTCGAACGCATCGCCTTCACGCCACTCGATGTTCGGCGTCCCGTTGAGCGCGGCGTTGGCGGCCCCGCGCTCGAGTGCCTCCCGGCTCACGTCCAGGGCCAGCACCGTCGCCGAGCGCGCGGCGAGGTGGAGGGCGAAGGAGCCGTGGTACGCGAAGCAGTCGAGTGCCCGTCCCCCTGGTCGTGCCAGGCGGCCGGCGAGGAGACGATGAGGCCGCTGGTCGAGAAAGGCGCCGGTCTTCTGCCCGTCCCACGGCGCCGCCAGGTACCGGACAGGTCCCTCCCGCACCTCGATCGCGCGGGGCACGGCGCCGTGGACCAGCTCCGGCTCGGCCGACAATCCCTCCCGGCGGCGGGCGGCCGTGTCGTGACGGAGCAGGATTCCCTCGGGGGCGAAGAGCTCGACCAGTGCCGCGACGATCGGCTCGCGCATGGTCTCCAGGCCCGCGGAGAGCAGTTGTCCCACCAGCCAGCGGTCGTAGCGGTCGACCACCAGTGAGGGGAGGCCGTCACCCTCGCCGTGGACGATGCGGTAGGCGGTCGCGTCGATGCCGGCGCGGCGGTCATGACACGCCGCCAGCCTCTCCCGCCACCAGGCGGCGTCGATCGAGCGCTCGGTGCGCTCGATGAGGCGGAGGCGGATCTCGGACGCGGGAGAGTACAGCGCCTGGCCGATGAAGCGGCCCCGGGGATCGTGCACCCGGACGAGCCCCGCCGCCGCGGGTGTCTCCTCCTGGACTTCGCTCCGGTAGATCCAGGGATGACCGCGGGTCCAACGTTCGGCGCCGCGGGCAGTGACCCTCAACCTGGTCACGCCCGGTCGGGGCGGAGGACCGTGGCCCCGCGAAGGTAGCAGTGCTTGATTTCCGCCCGGCTTCTCCGGGTATAGGCGTGCACCAGGAGTCGAATGCACCTCGGGAGCGAGCCCGGCACCGGGATCTCGGTGGCGTGCAGCAGCGCCACGATGTTCCAGCCGTACTCCTCGGCGGCCCGGGCCGGGAAGGCGGCGTCGAGGTCCCGGGTGACCGTGAACAGACCACTCACGATGTCGTCGGGGTCCAGTTGGTTGGCTTCGATGAGCGAGCGAAGCAGCTCGTCGGTGGCGGCGAGGATCTCCCCCGCTTCGTTGCGGTCGACGGTGGTGGCCCCACGGATTCCTTGGAGTCGCGGCAGGGGAAGCGTCATGCGACATAATGTAGCGGCGTTGGTTCGCCTCATGCTCGTGACCGACGACGACCTGGTCGCCGGGCGCGATCTGCTGGCGCTCGCCGTGGCCGCCGAGCGGGGCGGGGCCAGCTCGGTGCAGCTCCGTCTCAAGCGTACCGCCGCCCGCGAGCAGGTGAGGCTGGCGCGGTCCCTGGTCCAGGCGCTCCGGGTTCCCGTGCTGGTGAACGACCGGCCCGACATCGCGCTCGCGGCGGGCGCCGCGGGCGTGCACCTGGGCCCGGACGATGTGCCGGTGAGCCTGGTGCGCGGCATCGCCCCGCCGGGCTTCGTGGTCGGCGCATCGGTGGGCTCGGAGGCCGAGGCCGAGGCCGCTTCGCAGGCCGACTATTGGGGGATCGGTCCCTGGCGTGCGTCCGGCACCAAGCGGGATGCGGGGGAAGGGCTCGGCGCCGGCGGGTTCCATCGCCTTGCCCGTCTGGCCGCGGGGCGGCCTTGCCTCGCGATCGGCGGCGTCCGGCCGGAGGATGTGCCGCAGGTGGTCGCGGCCGGGGGGAGTGGCGTAGCGGTCGTCTCCGGCATCCTCGGGACGGCTGATGTGGAAGGGGCGGCGGCGGCCTACACCCGCGTGCTGGCGACATTCCCGCCGGCCACCGCGTGAGACCGATCAGCCCATCGCGTCAGCGCATCGCGCGCCGAGTCCGCGCCACGTTGCTCAGATGCTCGGCGTAGGTGCGGGCGAACAGGTGGCGCCCATCGGGCCCAGCCACGAAGTAGAGGTACGGCACCTTGGCCGGGTAGAGCGATGCCTCGAGGCTCCGCCGGCTGGGGGAGTTCACCGGGCCCGGCGGCAGACCCGGGTGCAGGTAGGTGTTATAGGGCGACGCGAACTGGTAGTCCTTCACGTAGAGTCGCGGCTTTCGCCTGCCCGTCGCCAGTGCGATGGCGTATTGCACGGTGGGGTCCGCCTGCAGCGCCATGCCGATCCGCAGTCGGTTGTGGTAGACTCCCGCGATGGTCTCCCGCTCCTGGTCCGCCCGTGCTTCTCCTTCGACGATGGAGGCCAGCGTCACCAGCTGGAGCTCACTCATGCCGATCGAGTCGAGCCGCGCGGTCCAGGCCGGCTCCCAGGCGGTGGTGAAGGCCTGTGCCATGAGGCGCATCAGCTCATCCGCCGGCATCCCCGGCGGGAGCGCGTAGGTCTCGGGCCGAAGAAACCCCTCGAACGAGCTCACCCGGAAGCCCAGGAGGGCGCTCGCGGCCCTGCCGTCCCGTGCGGCAGCCAGGACGCCGCTCTCCGGAACCTTCAACCGCTCCGCCGCGAGCGCGGCGACATCCAGGATGGTGAGTCCTTCGGGAACGGTGAACCGGACGGCGGCGGTCTTTCCCGCGGCCAGCACGCCCAGCACCCGCCAGGCGGACAGGTGCGGCGCAAACTCGTAGACTCCCGCGTGCACCGAACGGTCCACCCCGCGAACCCGGGCCAGCACCTTGAAGAGCAGTCGGCTGGAGACGACCCCGTGGGCGACCAAACTGTCGGTCACCGCGGTGAAGGTGGATCCGGGTGGAAGCGTGACCCGCTCGGCCTCCCGGTGACCGCCGCAGGCGAAGAGGCCCAGCGTCAGGGTCAGCAGCCAGGAGAGGCGGGAGCCCCTCATGTGCGGATCGGCCGGCGGGCATCGAGGAAGTGCTGCAGCAGCACGGCGGCGGCCAGTGCATCGACCTCCTCTCGACGACCCCGGGTGCTGCCTCCCTGCTCCCGGATCGCCGCGAGCGCGCGAGCGGTGCTCATCCGCTCATCCCAGAACTCGTGGGGAAGCCCGGTCCGCCGGGCGATGGAGTCGGCCAGCTCCCGCGCGGCCACGGCGCTCATCTCCTCCCGGCCCTCGAGCGTCAGGGGAAGCCCCACAACCACGCCGACCGGTGCGTGCTGCGCCACCAGCGCCAGGAACGGTGGCATGGGGAAGCGCTTCCCGGGGCGTCGCACCAGGGTGCCGAGCGGGGTCGCCAGGATCTGGGAGTCGTCGCTCAGCGCGAGGCCGATCCGGATCTCCCCCCAGTCCACCGCGATGAGGCGGCCCTTGGTGGGGAGAGGCGTTACTGCGCCATGGTGGCGAAGAACTCCTTGTTGTTCTTGGTCCGCTTCATCCGCTCGAGCAGGAACTCCAGCGCCTCGACCGGGGGCATGTCCGCCAGGAAGTTGCGCAGCAGGTAGACCCGGTTGAGCTCGTCCTTGTCCATCAGCAGCTCTTCCTTGCGGGTCGAGGTCCGCTGGATGTCGATGGCGGGGTAGATGCGCCGGTCGGCCAGGCGCCGGTCGAGGACCAGCTCCGAGTTGCCGGTGCCCTTGAACTCCTCGAAGATGACCTCGTCCATCCGGCTGCCGGTGTCGATCAGCGCCGTCGCGATGATGCTGAGACTGCCGCCCTTGTCGATGTTGCGCGCGGCGCCGAAGAACCGCTTCGGCTTCTGCAGCGCGTTGGCGTCGACGCCGCCGGAGAGGATCTTGCCCGAGTGGGGCACCACGACGTTGTGGGCCCGCGCCAGGCGGGTGATCGAGTCCAGCAGGATCACCACGTCCCGCCCGTGCTCGACCAGGCGCTTCGACTTCTCGATCACCATGTCGGCCACCTGGACGTGGCGGTCGGCCGGCTCGTCGAAGGTGGAGGAGATGACCTCCGCCTTGACGTTCTCCTCCATATCGGTGACCTCCTCGGGCCGCTCGTCGATGAGCAGCACGATGAGGACGATCTCGGGGTGATTCTCGCTTATAGCGTTGGCCAGCTTCTGCATCAGGATCGTCTTGCCCGCCTTGGGCGGCGCGACGATCAGGGCGCGCTGGCCCTTGCCGAGCGGCGAGAGCAGGTCCACCACCCGCATCGACAGGTCGCCGTTCTTCCGCTCCAGCCGGATCCGCGCGTCGGGGTACCGCGGGCGCAGGTTATCGAAGGCGATCCGGTGCTTGGTCTTCTCCGGCTCCTCGAAGTTGACCTGCTCGACCTTGAGCAGCGCGAGGTAGCGTTCGCCCTCCTTGGGCGGCCGAACCTGCCCCATGACCGTGTCGCCGGTCCGCAGGTCGAACCGCTTGATCTGGCTGGGGGAGACGTAGATGTCATCGGGACCGTAGAGGTAGTTCCAGTCCTGACTCCGGAGGAATCCGTACCCTTCGGGGAGGATCTCGAGGACGCCCTCGCCGCGGATCACCGTGTCCGAGTCGAGCAGCGACTGCTCGATCCGGAAGATCAGATCCTGCTTTCGCAGCCCCGAGTAGTTGGAGATGTTCAACTGTTCTGCCAGCGTGTGCAGCTCCGCGACCGATTTCTGCTTCAGCTCAGCGATATCCACGGACGAGACTCCAGGCAAGCGGGCCCGGCCGGTGCGCCGGCGGGCGATGGGAGTAAGGGGACTGCAAGACCCGGTGAGATTGACTGTGTATGGGGTGGGCCCCGCTGCGGCGGAGCGTGCGGTACAGGTTGTGACGGGGAGTTTCCTGCCAAACCAAGAAGCGCTTCAACTTAGAGCCGGCCGGTGGGCGAGTCAAGAGGCCGGGCGCATTGCATAACTTCCGCTCCGTTGTAATCTTTCATGCGATCGGCTCCCCCGGAGGCACTGCCATGACAGCTCAGCCACACCGATCCTACACCACCGACCACCAGGAGCCGGTCTTATACGAGCTCCCGCCCCTTCGTCTCACCAACCAATCCATCACACTCCAGCTCGCTGTCCGACGCTCCGAGGACGGCGCGTGGCGGGGCCGCCTGCGCTTCATCGACCCCGGCAGCCGCGAGTCCGAGACCGCCGAGATCTTCTGCGGGGTCTCCGAGGGCGAACTGTGGCAGTCCGTGCGCGGATTGGGCCAACATCATCTCCGCGCGCTCTACCTGTCTCTGACATAGGAATTTATGTCGGATGCCGAACGGTTGAGCAAGCTGCGGCACGACCTCTCCAATCCGCTCTCGGCGCTGCTGGCCGAGACCCAACTGTTGTTGCTCAACGAGTCAAGGATCGATCAGGAAACGCTCACCGGTCTCCGTGAGATCGAGGCGCTCGCCATCCGGATGCGAGGGATGTTACGGGAGTTGTGACCCCGACGCGGGGGGACGACGAGCTCCGTTCCAGAGATACGCGGTGAGAAACCCCAGGCTCGCCAGACTCGCGGTCAGTCGAACCTCGAACCCCCAGCTCCCCGCCGAGACGAAGCCCTCGATCAGACCCGCCACCAGCAGAAACAATGCGGTGCCCCCCAGCATCCGGATGGCCGTGCGTCCGCTGAGCACCAAGGCGTCCGCCCGGCTCAGGTCGCCCGGCGCGACGACCGAGCGGCCCAGCATGAACCCGGCGGCCCCCGCGACCCAGATGGCGAACAGCTCCAGCAGGCCGTGCCCCAGGATGAACTCCAGCAGGTAGTCGAGCAACCCCAGATTGGCGAAGTGGCCGGCGCTGGCTCCGATGGTGAGCCCGTTCACGGCCAGCAGCACCAGGGAGCCGACGCCGAGAAAGATGCCGCCGGCGAAGCAGGCGATGGCGACCCGGACGTTGTTGGTGATGATTCCGGAGGCCATCAGCGGACGGTCCTCGCGCCCGATCTCGACGTACCTCCGTCCCTGGGCCTCGCGGGTGGCGCCGGCCTCGGCCCGTCGCAGCATGACGTCCGGGAGGAACTCGGCGGCGAGCGCGGGGCGCTGGCGCATCAGGGTGAAACCCGCCGCGGCGGGAACGGCGAAGGTGAGGAAGGCCACCAGCACGTATCCCCGCGCCTGGACGATGGCCGCCGGGCATTCCCGCGCGAGCGCCAGCCAGAGTCGCCGCCAGGTCCCTCGCTCGTCCCGATAGAGCGCGTTATGGCCGGCCGCGACCAGGCGCTCGAGGCGGGCGAGGGTCCCCGAGTCGGCACCGTAGGTTCGGGCCCGGGCCAGGTCCGCCGCGACCTCCCGGTAGCGGGCCGCGAATTCCGGCAGCTCGGCCGACGCGAAGGCGTCGAGTCCCTCGCGGGCCGCGCGTTCCGCGAGCTGCTGGAACTCGTCCCACCGCGGCTGCTTCTCGGCCGCGAACCGGGTGCCCGCGCCGGCAGCGCCCCGCGCAGCAAGGCGTCCCTCCCGGCGAGCCAGCTCCCCGGCGTGGAGCTCGAGCAGGTGGGCGACGTCCGACAGGCCCGCCCGGGCGGGATGGGAGCCGAGCCGGCTGGCGAGTCCGGTGGCCAGCCGGCTCCGGGCGGCCGGCGTGAGCGCCAGCTGGCGCGCCTCGAACTGGGAGAGGAGCCGGAACTCGGCGTCGCCCAGCTCCGGGATCGACGGCGCTTCCGCGCTCGGCGCCGTGGCCCGACGAAACGCCGGCCCCTCGCCGGGGCGGTCTCGCACCACCACCGTCCCGGCTACCAGGTCTCCCAGGCGTTTGCCCCGCGGCTGAAAGGCCACCAGCAGCATGCCGATCAGATACGGCGGCGGCAGAAAGTCGGCCCACCGGACCAGGTTCCGCACGGCGGCCGCGCTGGGCGTGACCGGGTGACCCGTGTCCATGACCACGCGGATCCCGGTGATCCGCTTGCCGGGAGTCTGCCCGCCGCGCACGCCCTCGAACAGGATGAAGTAGCCGGTCCAGGAGACGAATCCGCCCAGCAGCAGCAGCGCCTGACCGACGCGACCGACGGTGAGCCCATAGCCGGCCAGAATGGCGAGCGTCACCAGGACGCCGATGGTGCCGCCGGCAAGGATCAGCATGTCGAGAATGGCCGCGAGCGCGCGCGAGCCGATGCCCGCGATCTCGAGGTCGAGGACCACGTGCTCCGGGGTCTCCACCTCCAGATGCTGGCGGTAGTCCGGGGGCGACGTGCGCGGCGCGGGCATGCAGCGATTGTAATATCTTTGGGGCCATGACGCCTCCCGCTCTGCGCCCGCTCTCGGTGGGCGAGATCCTCGACGTCTCCTTCACCCTCTATCGCCGGCACTTCGCGCCCCTGGCCACCGTGGCGCTCATCTGCTCCGGCGTCCCCATGGTGCTGAACCTCTTCCTCGAGTCGGCGGGTGGCATCCTGTCGAACCTGCCGCTGCTGGCGCTCTACTATCTCCTGTTCGCGGTCCTCAACTCGATCGCGACGGCGGCCACCGTGTTCATCGTGTCGGAGAGCTATCTCGGACAGCCGATCGGAGCGGGGGAGGCGCTCCGCCGGGCGGCGCCGTACTTCGGACGGATCCTGATCTGCTCCATGCTCCTGGCGCTGGTGGTCGGGCTCGGCTTCATCCTGATGGTGATTCCCGGGATCGTCCTGGCCACCGGCCTGGTGCTGGCCATCCCCGCGCTGGTGCTGGAGCCCGGGGCGGGCGCCAGCGCTTCGCTGTCGCGCTCCTGGGAGCTCACCCGGGGCTCCCGCTGGCGGATGCTGGGACTGATCGTGACGCTGCTGGTGCTGCTCTACGTCCCGATCGCGGCGATCGGAGGCGTCTTCGCGCTCTTCCTGCCGCAGGCGATCCGGGTGGGAGTGCTCGGCCCCGCCTCAGGGGGCGCGCTGGTGGCGATCGCGCTCACCGGCCTCATCCAGACGTTCATCTATCCGCTCTTTTACTGCGTGCTGACCGTCGCCTACTACGATCTGCGGGTGCGGAAAGAGGGCTTCGACCTCGAGGTCCTCGCCGCCACGCTTCAGACCGCCTGACCTCCGCGTCGATGGCGACTCAGGGAGACCCGGGGACGGCCCCCCTTCGCGCCGCACTCGATACCGTTTTTTCCGCGCCAGAGTATCGCTGGTCCGCCGAGCCGGCGCCGTGGCGCCTGCTGCGCGCCTGGTGGCACCGGCTGGCGGAATGGCTCCAAGGACTCCGGACGGACAACCCCGCCGTGTTCCGGCTGCTGCTGCTGGCGGTCCTGGTCGCGCTGGTTCTGGTCCTGGCGCATGCGGCGTACGTGGTCTGGCGCACGGTGTACGCCGGCTCCGCGACGGCCGAGCGCGCGCCCGCCGGGCCGCGGCCGGACCGACGTGACGCGACGTGGTGCGCCCGGGAGGCCGATCGCGCCGCCGCCGCGGGCCGTATGACCGAGGCGCTGCAGCTCGCCTTCGTGGCGCTCGCGCTCACACTCGAGGGCCAGGGGCTGCTGCGCTACCAGTCGAGCAAGACTCCGGCGGAGTGCGCCCGCGACGCGCGCCTGATCCGGGCGGATCGGGAACGGCTGCGGGAGCTGGTGCGCACGCTCTACGCCCACGTCTTCGGCGGCAGTCCCTGCGGCCCCGAGGAGTACCGCCGGTGGCGCGAGAGCAGTGGACTTCCCTGGCATGCGCCCGCGCACTGAGCTCGCCACCGGCGCGGTGCTGCTCTTCGTGCTCGGCGTCGGCGCCGCGGCACTGGGCAGCCAGCGCGCCCGACTCACCGACAGTGATCCGCGGCGCTCCACCTACCTCGCGGG
>JBBSHB010000035.1:0-24233 GCA_038253515.1 Gemmatimonadales bacterium
CGCCCTGCCGGTCTTCCTGCAGAATCTGCTGGGCTACACCGCGTGGGACACCGGCAAGGTGATTCTGCCCGGTGCCATCGCCGCCGCCGTGACCATGGCGGCCATGGGGCGGCTCGCCCCCAAGATCGACGCGCGGGCATTGATCACCCTGGGCGTCCTGCTCTTCCTCTGGTCGATGTGGAAGCACGCCCACCTCACCACCCAGAGCGGTACATCCGACCTGTTCTGGCCCATGATCCTCCGCGGCGTCGGTCTGGGCTTCATCTTCGTCCCGCTGACCGGCGTCGCGGTCGCCGATCTCCAGCCCAATCAGTTGGCCCAGGGCACGGGGCTCTTCAACCTGTCTCGCCAGTTGGGCGGAAGCTTCGGCATCGCGGTCACCGCCACCCTGCTCACCCGGTTCACCGAGCGGAGCCGTGCGGCCCTGCTGCCCCACCTGACGGCCGGCGACGCGGTCACCCGAGGCTGGCTGCAGCAGGTGACCACCCGGATGCTCGGCGAGGGCGGCACGCTGGCACAGGCACAGATCAAGGCCCATGCCCTGCTGGAGAGCGTGCTGCGCGCTCAGGCATCCATGATCGCGTTCGAGAAGGTCTTCCTGACCATGGGCATCACCTTCACCTGCGCCCTGCCCCTGCTCTTCCTCTTCCGCACCGGACGTCCCCGCGGCGGCGCCCCGGCCCATTGAGGGGCACCGCCGACACCCGCCCCGGCGCTGGTGGCGAGGCTGGATCGGCGTAGCTTTCCGGCGTGACCTTCCAGCGCAAGCTCCTGTTCGGATTTTCTCTCATGGTGCTGCCCGCTCTTCTGGTCGGCGCGGAGGCGATCCGCAGCAACGTGCTGGAACGCCGGGCGCTCCAGGCGCTGGGCGAGAGCATGTCCCGCACCCGGACTTACGCGGAGCTGGAGACCGCGATGTTCGACCAGAGCGAGGTGATCTGGCGTTACCTGAGCGGCCTCGATCCCGGCGCGCGCAAGGAGTTTCAACTGACCGGCGAGGTGGTCGACTACTGGCAGCAGCGCTGGCGGGCGGAGCTCCGGCCCGACGAGATGCAGTTGGCCGACGGCGTGGCCGGGATCCAGCGCCAGATCGTCACCGTGGCGGATAGCATCTTCGTGCTCTATGACGCCGGGCAACGGGAGGCCGCCTACCGGATGGCGCAACGCGAGCTCAAGGCCCGGCTGCTGCCAGCCTTGACCGCCATGAACCGGGAGATCTATCGTCGGGCCCGTGAGTCCAGCGTGCGGGGGGCCTACACCCGGCTGGAGGAGATCCTCCGTGCCGAGGGCCGCACCCTGCTCGCGATCATCGTCCTCTCCTTGGCCGCCGGGCTCCTCGCGTCCTGGGTGATCTCCCGCAGTCTCGCCCGGCCGGTCAGCGAGCTCACCCGCGCCATGGCGATCGTGGGGTCGGGGCAGCTCGAATACCCCATCACGGCCACGTCCCGGGACGAGATCGGGCATCTCGCCGGGGCGCTGGGCAGCATGACCGAGAATCTGCGGCAGTCCCGGGCCGACATGGTGCGGCTCAACGGCGAGCTCGAGCGCAAGATCGTACAACTGGAGCGGACCCAGGCCCAGCTGGTACAGTCCGAGAAGCTCGCGTCCATCGGCGAAATGGCCGCCGCGGTCGCGCATGGCCTGCGGAACCCCCTCGGCAGCCTCCGGGCCGCGGCTCAGCTGGTCCGCCGCCACCCGGAGTCTCCGTCCTCCGGCGAGCACCTGGACGCCATCATCGAGGAGGTCGATCGGCTGGACCGCCGGATCAGTCACCTCCTGAGCTTCAGCCGTCCCGCACCCTATCGGCCGATGCCCGAGAGCCTCCCCCGGCTGGTCGAGGGGTTGCTGCCGGCCTTCGCCGAGCCGCTCCGGGAGCATCGGGTCGAGCTGGAGGTGGCGATGGCCCCCGACCTGCCTGAGGTCCGGGTGGACCCGATGCAGCTGGAGCAGGCGGTGGTGGAGGTCGTTTCCAACGCGCTGGACGCGATGCCGTCGGGGGGGCGCTTGAGGATCACCGGGTCGACCGAGGACGGCGCCGTCGGTCCACCCGAGGTGTGGTTGGCGGTGAGCGACACCGGCCCTGGAATTCCCGAACGGGTGCTCACCTCCGTCTGCGAGCCGTTTTTCACCACCCGGCAGGAGGGCACCGGATTGGGCCTGGCCATCGCCAAGCGCTACGTCGAGCAGAACGGTGGGCGCCTGGAGATCGAAAGCCGGGTCGGTGAGGGCACCACGGTGCGGATTCGGCTGCCGGCGAGGTCCGACCCATGAGCGGCTCGACGGTGCTGATCGTCGACGACGAGCGGACGCTGGCCCGGGCGGTGAAAGGCTTTCTGACCGAGTCGGGATACGAGGCCGAGGTGGCGGGCGATGCGGAGGAGGCGCTTCGCCTGCTGGAGACCCTGCGCCCGGACGTCGTCTTTACCGACGTCCGGCTGCCGGGCATGAGCGGCATCGACCTGCTGCGCCGGATCCGGGAGTTCGATCCCGCGATCCCGGTCATCATCATGACCGCGCACGGCACCATCGAGGGCGCGGTCGAGGCGGTGAAGCTCGGCGCCTTCGACTATCTCAAGAAGCCGGTGGACCTGGAAGAGCTCAAGCTCCTGGCCGACCGGGCACGCGAGAGCTCCCAGCTCAAGCAGGAGTTGTCGTACTACCGGCGCCGCGCCGCCGCACCCGACCTCCCGCTGGCGGGAATGGTGGGCCAGTCGGCCGGTCTCCGCGCGGTGCTGGACCAGGCCAGGCAGATCGCCGCCTTGCAGGAGACGCCGCCAGTGTTGATCACCGGCGAGACCGGCACCGGCAAAGGGCTGATCGCCCACATCATTCACGGGGCGAGCACGCGAGCCAACCGGCCGTTCATCGAGGTGAACTGCACCGCGCTTCCCGCCAACCTGATGGAGGCCGAGCTCTTCGGGCACGAGCGCGGAGCCTTTACCGACGCCAAGGAATCCAAGATGGGCCTGTTCGAGGCGGCGGAAGGAGGCTTCCTCTTCCTGGATGAGGTAGGAGACCTCGAGCTGCAGCTCCAGGGAAAGCTGCTCAAGGCGGTGGAGGATCGGACCGTTCGTCGAGTGGGGGGCGTCCGTGACCGGCGGATCGACGTCCGCATCCTGGCCGCCACCAATCGAGACCTCGAGCGTGAGGCCCAGCGCGAGCAGTTCCGGCGGGACCTCTACTTCCGCCTCGCCGTGATCATCCTCCACCTGCCGCCGCTGCGCGAACGGGGTAGCGACATCCTGATCCTGGCGGAGCACTTTCTCCGCCGCTTCAACTCAAAATATGGCAAGGATGTCCGGACCATCGACGGACGCGCCCGGGAGTTGCTCCTGACCTACCCCTGGCCCGGCAACGTCCGCGAGCTGAGCCACGTGATGGAGCGCGCCGTACTCTGGAGCCGTGGCTCCGCCACGCTGGACATGGAGCACCTCTCGCTGGGGAACCCGCTGCAGTCCACCCCTGCCCCAGAGACGGTGCTGCAGGAGCCCGGGCCGCCGGCGGAGCCGTCAGCCCTTCCGGGGTCTCCGGTGCTGCCGGCGCCCGGAGTGGATCTGGAGCGGTGGGAGAAATCCCTGATCGAGCAGGCGCTCCGGGAGGCAGAGGGCAATCAGACGCGGGCGGCCCAGCGGTTGGGCATCACCCGCGACACCCTCCGCTACCGACTGAAGAAGCACGGAATCCAGGGCTGACGGGCCAGGTGAGCTGGGTGAGATCACCCAACTGGGGCGAATGCCCGCTCGCGAGCCATGTTCCCTGGCGGCGCACGGAACCGGATTTCCTCTCGTAACCTCTGAGAACACAATTATTTGATCAGCTGGAGCTGGTTGCAGCGATCGCGGCACGGCGACTGCATAGTGGAGGGCGTCGTCGGGTCAGTGAAGGGCCCGGCTGGGTGGAATCACCCACAGGAGAAACGCGGGGCCGGCCCGGCCCACCCATCACACCACGGAGGAGAAAATCATGAAGTGGACCAAGCCCGAAGCCGAAGTCGTGGCCGTCACGATGGAAGTGACCGCCTACGTCGCGACGCTCTAAGCCGCAGCACTGAACTCGAGGGGCTCGCGAAAGCGAGCCCCTCGGTGTTTTCAGGTGCAGGTCATCCTCCTCGGTACCGCCGCGGGCGGCGGCTTCCCCCAGTGGAACTGTTGGTGCCCGTCCTGTCGTGTGGCGCGGGCTGAGCCGCGCCGTGCCCATCCGCGGTCGCAATCCTCTGCCGCGGTGAGCTCGGACGGGGAGCGTTGGTTCCTGCTCAATGCCTCTCCGGACGTCCACGCCCAGCTCACCCGCTTGCCCACCCGGCCTGCCGGGGTGCGCCACACTGCGGTCGAGGGGATCGTGCTGACCGATGCCGAGCTGGACCATACCTTGGGGATCGTGCTGCTCCGAGAGGCGAGAGAGCTGCAGGTCTGCGCGACCCACGCGGTTCGCCAGGTGTTGGAGGCCGATTCACGCATCCTTCCCGTCACCCGGGCCTTCGCCGAGGTACGGGTGACCGATCTGCCCTCCCAGGGCGCCATGTCCCTGTGCTATCGTGACGGCCGCGACAGCGGGATCGCCGTCTCCAGCTTCGAGGTGCCCGCCGGCCCTCCGCGATTCGCCCGTGAGGAGCTTCCGGGCCACACGGTGGGTCTGGTGCTGAGCGATCAGGCCAGTGGCACCTCTTGTGCGTTCGTACCGGGCTGCGGCGAACTCGACGATGCCCTGATGGAGCGCCTCTCCGCCGCCGACCTCGTCCTGTTCGATGGTACCTTTTGGACCGACGACGAGCTGATCCGGCTGGGCATAGGCGAGCGGACCGCGCGGCAGATGGACCACCTGCCGGTGTCCGGCCCCGAGGGCAGCCTGGAGCGCCTGGCCGCTCTCCCCTGTCGGCAGCGGGTCTACACCCACATCAACAACACCAATCCCATGCTCCTGGAGGACGCTCCGGAGCGGGCCTTGGTGGAGCGCCGCGGCTGGCTGGTTGGGGCCGACGGCATGACGTTCACCCTCTGACCCGCGACGCCATGACCGCGACCCTGCTTGCCTCGAAGCTCGCCACGCCGCCGGCACCGCCGTTCCCCCGACTGGAGCGGGCGCTTGGCCCGGGCGAGCTGGAGGACGCGCTCCGGTCGTTCAACGGCTCGTACTACGTCGAGCACCCATTTCATCAGTTGATGTACGAGGGCCGACTGACCCAGCGCCAATTCCAGGGCTGGGTGACGAACCGCCTGGCGTACCAGCGGGTGGTGCCGCGGAAGGACGCGGCCATCCTCTCGAACTGTCCCGATCCCCAGGTGCGCCGGGAGTGGATTCAGCGGATCGTCGATCACGATGGCTCGGAGCCGGGGAGCGGCGGGATCGAGCTCTGGGTGCGGCTGGGCGTGGCACTCGGGGTGCCGCGCGCGGAAATGGAGGACGAGCGGCACGTGCTCCCGGCCGTGCGGCTCATCTGCGAGTCCTACGTGACCTTCTGCAGGAGCAAGCCATGGCAGGAGGCGGTGGCGTCGTCGCTGACGGAGCTGTTCGCGCCGAAGATCCATCAGCAGCGGATCCAGTCGTTTCCTCAGCACTACCCCTGGATCCCGCCGGAGGCGCTCGACTACTTCAAGAGCCGCCTGGTGCAGGCGCCCCGCGACGTGAGTCACGGACTTCGGATCGTGAAGGAGTGGGCCACCACCCCGGAGCGGCAGCACAAGGTCTTCGAGGCGCTCGCGTTCAAGCTGGAGATGCTGTGGGCGATGATCGATACCATTCACAACGCCTATCTCGAGGCATAGCGGTGCCATTGACCACCGATTCCGTCCCCCGCCTCTGGCGCCTGGCCCGGCTCGATTTTGACGCCGTCCGCGGGCGCCCCGTGCTGCTCTACCCGGAGGGGGCCGTGCTCTTGAACCAGACCGGTGAAGCCGTGCTCAAGCTGGTCGACGGCAAGCGAACGGTGGGAGAGATCGCGGCCATTCTGGGCGAGCGGTACCAGGCCGACGTGTCCGCGGACGTGGCCGACTATTTGTCCGTTCTGGAGCGAAGGGAGCTGATCCGTGACGCCTGACCACCCGACCACTCTGCTCGCGGAGCTCACGCACCGCTGTCCACTGCATTGCCCTTACTGCTCGAACCCGCTGGACCTGATTCGCGCGGAGGGAGAGCTCCGCACCGAGGATTGGAAGCGCGTGTTCACCGAAGCGCGCGAGCTCGGCGTGCTTCAGCTCGGGCTTTCCGGGGGGGAGCCGCTGATCCGGAAGGATCTCGAGGAGCTCGCGACCCATGCGCGCACCGTAGGGCTCTACACCACGCTGGTCACCTCGGGGCTCGGCCTGACCCGGCCGCGCGCCGAGCGGCTCCGGGACGCCGGGCTGGAGCACATCCAGATCTCCATCCAGGACGCCGACCCCGAGGTCGCGGAGCGGATCGCCGGCGTCAGCTCGGTCAAGCAGAAGCGCGCGGCGGTGGCTCTGGTCCAGGAGTTCGGCTTCGCGTTCTCGATCAATGTCGTGCTCCACCGGGCCAACCTTGATCGTCTCGGCGAGATCATCGAGCTGGCGGCGAGCATGGGGGCCGACCGTCTGGAGCTGGCCAACACCCAGTACTACGGCTGGGGACTGGAGAACCGGGCCGCGCTCATGCCGACGCGAGACCAGGTGGCCCGCGCACAGGTGATCGCCGAGGAGGCCATTCAGCGCTACCGCGGGCGGATGCAGATCCTCTTCGTGCTGCCGGACTACTTCGAGCGCTTCCCCAAGGCGTGCTACGGCGGCTGGGGCAAGCTCTATCTGGTGGTCTCCCCCGACGGCCGGGTCCTGCCCTGCCATGGGGCCACCCAGATCACCTCGCTCACCTTCGATAACGTGCGCGACCGCTCGTTGCACTGGATCTGGCAGGAGTCCCCCGCCTTCCAGATCTTCCGGGGCGATTCCTGGATGAAAGAACCCTGTCGAAGCTGCCCTCGGAAGGTGGTCGATTTCGGCGGCTGCCGCTGTCAGGCCTTCGCGCTCACCGGCGACGCCGCGAACACCGATCCGGTGTGCACCCTCTCGCCCAACCGGGGCATCATCGACGCCGCCGTCACCGGACCGGAGAACCCCGCCGAGTACCGCTACCGCATCCTCGCCGCCGAGCCACAGCAGGTGTGAGCACGCCCCCGGCCATCGAGACCGAGGGGTTGGGGCGGGACTACGGCGGCGTGCGGGCCCTGCACGCGCTGGACCTGCTGGTTCCCGCCGGTGCGCTGGTCGGCCTGCTGGGCCCCAACGGGGCCGGCAAGACCACGGCGATGCTCCTGCTGGCCACCATCCTCGCGCCCAGCCGGGGCGCCGCGCGCATCTTCGGCAGCGACGTTCGCCGCGACCGGATGGCAGTCCGGCGGCGGCTCGGCCTGGTGTTCCAGGAGACCAGCATCGACGGCCTGCTGACGGTCGAGGAGAACCTCCGCTTCGCGGCCCGCCTGTCGGGGCTCGAGGGATCGAGGGTCGGAAGCGCCGTTGTCGAGGCGATCGATCGCGCCGGTCTGGCCGAGCGAGCGGCCCAGCCGGCGCGGCAGCTCTCCGGCGGATGGCGCCGGCTGGTGGACGTTGCCCGCGCCACCCTGCACCGTCCCGATCTCCTCATCCTGGACGAGCCCACGGTGGGACTGGACCCAGAGCACCGCGAGCGGATCTGGACCATTCTCGCCACCGAGCGCCGGGAGCGCGGCACCACCGTACTCTTCTCCACCCACTACCTGGCGGAGGCCGAACCGGCGGACCAGGTGGTGCTGCTGGCCGGTGGCAAGGTCGTGGCGGCCGGCACGCCGGCCGCGCTCCGCGCCGCCGTGGGAGACGAGGTTGCCGACATGGAGGGCCCTGGTGCCGAACGACTGGCCCGTGCCCTCCGGGGCCTGGGGGCCGTGGTCACCTTCCTGGAGACAGAGCGAGGGTTCCGGATCGGCTTCAGGGGCGAGCGGGAGGCGGTGGTGGCCCTTGCCATGGAGGCACCTGGAATCGAGCGCCTCGCCCTTCGGCCCGCGAGCTTGGAGGATGCCTATTTCGCCCGGACCCGGCCGGAGACCCAGTGAGCGCGGCGAGCGCCATCTACGGGATCATCGCCCGCGACCTGGCTCGAACCACCCGGCAGACCAGCCGGCTTCTGGGTGGCCTGGCACGCCCCTTCATGTGGCTCCTGCTGGTGGGCACGGGCTACAACGCCATCGCCCGGCTGGAAGGTGGCATCTCGTATCAGGCGTTCGTGTTCCCCGGTGTCGTCGTCATGGCGGCGCTTTTCGGCGCGATGTTGACCGCGATCGCGACCGTCTACGACCGCGAATTCGGGATGTTGCGGCTGATGCTGGCCAGTCCGGCGGGAGTGCCCGCCGTGCTGGTGGGCCGGGCCGTCGCCGCGGCGCTGGTCGGGTTCGCTCAAGGCGCAGTCGTGCTGCTCTTCGCCCCACTGGTGGCGCCCGCCCCGGCATCGGCACTCCTCGCCGGGTGCGCTGTGCTGCTTCTCTCGTCCGCCAGCAGTGCGATGCTCGGGTTGCTGGTGGCCGCCCGGCTCAGCTCGGTGGAGAACTTTGCCGGGGTGATCAATGTGGTGCTCTTTCCGCTGCTCTTCGTGAGCGGCGCGCTCTATCCCACCAGCGGAATGCCTCCCGTGCTCCGCGCGCTCGCTCGGGTGAACCCGGTGACCTACCAGGTCGATCTCATGCGGCATGCCTTCCACCAGCCGGTGGAGTTCACGGTGACGCGGGGCGTGCTGGCGCTGATCGCAACGACGCTGCTGGCCTTTGGACTCACGGCGTTGCTGTTCGACCCGGAGCAGCGGTTCGTCGGGAAGCGGGATCCTACGGGCAGGCCCCCGGTCGGGACCCAACGGGGGGCCTGAGGCGGGAAAGCCGCACGTCCTGCTCCAGCCTCGAGCGAACGGCCTGAGGCACCGGACCACCCGCCGGAATGGTGCTCTCCACCACGATGTGCCGCACCCGCCGAACCAGTCCGATTCGAGGGGCCCAGTCCAGCTGACCCTCCTCGACGGTCACCTGGTGGGCCGGGATCGAGAGCGTGTCGCCCCGAACCGGGGCGAGCTGGGCCTCCGCTCGAGCCCGCAGGTGAAGCCGGTGGACGACCATGCCGGCGGCCACGCTGTCGGGCAGTCGCCGGAGCTCGACTCCGGTGGAATCACCCCAGCGCTGGCCGACCTCGAGCGGCGCGGTCGGGAGCGGCGGAAGCAGATCCTCCAATGCCCCACCCAGCTCCGCCACGTCCGCCACTTCGTCCGGGATGAACGGGCGCGCCACCGCGGAATACCGTCCCGCGGGCGTCAGTGACCCGCGGTACCGGCCGCCCAGGAGTCCGTCGGTATCCGGGATGCTCTTGCCTGCCGGGCCCTCGCGCCACACCGACAGCGAGTCGTACCACCCCTCGAGCGCAATCGCCGCCGCGCTGTCACGGGCCCGGAGACTCCAGCGTCCGGAGCGGCCGACCGTTTCCTGCCGGCGTCGGCCGGCGCTCTCCACCAGCACCCGACCCCGGGAGATTTCCTCGAAGCGCGCGCACTGCAGTTGAGCGGCGGTGTAACGGAAGTCGACTGGTGGGCGGGTGGAATGAGGCCGGGAGAGGCCGGGAAGCGCGGCCACTGCGGCGGCCAGCAGGACGACGGCCCTCATGGTCGGCGCGGGATCCGCCCGCTCAGGCCTCGAGCATGAAGGGGTAGCGGTAGTCCTTCGGTGGCGCGAAGGTCTCTTTGATGCTCCGGGGTGACACCCAGCGCAGCAGATTGAGGATCGAGCCGGCCTTGTCGTTGGTCCCGCTCGCGCGAGCGCCGCCGAACGGCTGCTGTCCCACCACGGCGCCGGTGGGCTTGTCGTTGACGTAGTAGTTCCCGGCCGCGTTCCGGAGCACGCGGTCGGCCTCGACCAGCGCGGCGCGATCGCGGGAGAAGACGGCGCCCGTGAGCGCGTAGGGACTCGTCCGGTCCACCAGCGCGAGCGTCTCGCTCCATCGGCCCGCGGGGTACACGTGCACCGTGAGCACCGGCCCGAAAATCTCCTCGCACATCAGGCGGTAGGCCGGGTCGTCGGCCTGGAGCAGCGTGGGCTGGACGAACCAGCCGACGCTGTCGTCCGTGCCACCGCCAGCCACGACCCGGACCCCGGGGTCCCGCCGCGCCTGCTCCAAGTGATCGCGGATGCGGGTGAAGGCGCGATCGTCGATCACCGCCCCCATGAAGTTCCGGAAATCGGCGACGTCGCCCATCCGGATCTCTGCGATCATCGCCACCACCCGGTCGCGGACGGCCGGCCAAAGGGTGTCGGGGATGTACGCGCGCGAGGCGGCGCTGCACTTCTGCCCCTGGTACTCGTAGGCCCCCCGCACCATTCCCACGGCAAGCGCATCTACGTCCGCGCTCGGGTGGGCCAGGATGAAGTCCTTCCCGCCGGTCTCGCCTACGATCCGCGGGTACGCCCGGTAGCGCTCCAGATTGTCGGCGATCGTCCTCCAGAGACTCTGGAACACCATCGTGGAGCCGGTGAAGTGCACGCCGGCGAGAGCGGGACTCGCGAGCAGCGCGTGGCTCACCTCGATCGCCTCGCCCGGCAGGAAGTTGATGACGCCGGGCGGCAGCCCAGCCTCCTCGAGCAGCTTGTAGAAGTGCCAGTTGCTGAGCGCGGCGCTGTGCGCCGGTTTCCACACCACCGCGTTGCCCATGAGCGCCGGCGCGGTGGGGAGATTGCCGCCGATCGCCGTGAAGTTGAAGGGCGTGATGGCGTAGACGAAGCCTTCGAGGGGCCGGTGATCCAGGCGGTTCCACACTCCCGGCGCTGAGTCGGGCTGTTCCCGGTAGATCCGCTCGGCATAGTGCACGTTGAACCGGAGGAAGTCGATCAGCTCGCAGGCGCTGTCGATCTCCGCCTGGAAGGCGGTCTTGCTCTGACCCAGCATGGTGGCGGCGTTGATCCGCTGCCGGTAGGAGCTGGCCAAGAGGTCGGCGGCCTTGAGGAACACCGCTGCGCGATCCTCGAAGCGCCAGTGCGCCCACTCGCGCTGCGCCTCGACGGCGGAGCGAACTGCGGCTTCGATCGTGGTCGGGTCGGCCAGATGCAGCGTGCCCAGAACCCGTGCATGGCAGTGGGGGGAGATGACGCTCCGGGTGACCCCGCTCCGAATCTCCTTGCCGCCGACCACGGCCGGGATCTCCGGCCGCTCGGCCCCGACCGTGGTGAGCGCGGTCTTGAGCGCCGTCCGCTCCGCGCTGCCGGGCGCGTAGCTCAGGACGGGCTCGTTATGGGGCTGGGGAATGTTGGCGACACCACTCATCGTGCGATCCCGATCGGAGAAGGCGGAAAGTAAACCGCGCCCCTCCTATCTGCCCACCCCGGCCGGAGGCTTTCCCGGACCGCCGATGACCGGCTCGCTCATGACGGTGAGCCCGTCGGCGGGGAGGATGGAGCGGCCCTCGTCGGAGAGCAGGAACCGGATGAACGCGAGAGCGGTGGCGGGGTGCGGGGCCGCGGTGGGTATGGTAAGGGCGTAGACGATCGGCTCCCCTGGAAACTCCACCGAGTCGGCGGCCGACCGATCCGCGCCGGGGACCCGCACCGTTGCTTGAGCGTACCACGAGGCGAGGTGCGGATCGCTCAGGTCGAGTTCGGGCGGGAGGTCCACATGCCTCATCCCGGCCGTCTTGGCGATCGAGACGTAGGACCACGCGTAGTTCAGCTCCCCGCTCTGCACCAGGGCGGTCAGGTCGGCCTCCCATCAGAACCTCAGCTGAAGCTGCGACGACAGCATGATCCTCGTCCCTGCGGCGCTCCGGGGAAACTCCGGGAGAAGACACACCGGGAGGCAGCGACCACGCCAACCCTACCGCCGGCCGCACTGATAGGCAATGGCTTGCCTATCGCTTGACGGCGCGCTCGAACGCGGCGCGACTGAGTCGATCGACCTCCGCTCGCCAGCGGGTGAAGACCTGGACCAGCCGGCGGGCCTCTGGCGTGAGCCGGGCACTCCCTCCCGATTTGCCGCCGCGACTGGTGGTCAAGACCTCGTGGCCGAGAACCTGCTCCATCCGTCGGACGCGGTTGAGGCAGGTGCGGTAGCTCCAGCCCACGGCTTTGCCCCCACCCCGGATCGTGCCGCTTTCTTCCACCCCGGCCAGAAAGCGCAGGTAGTTGGGCCCCATGAGAAAGAGGCCGTCCCACGTGAGCCAGAGCTTGTGCTTGGGGGCGAGGTGAGCGGTCAGCCCAAGCGAGGACGTGCGAGGGGCCGCCGGTCGGGTTGGCACCGGATCAGAAGGAGGCCTGCCAGCCGAGGCCCATTCCACTCGGGGTGACCAGGATGCCGGGTGGGTGAAGGTGGAAAATCCGCCAGCGGCCGGAGGCCAGCTTGGCGGAGGTGATCCCCACCAGCGCGCCGGCGGCGACGTCGCTCAGCCAATGGCGGTTGTCGTTGAGCCGGGACCAGCCGACTGTCGTCGCTAAGCCGTAGAGACCCACCTTGGCCAGGGGATGATGAATCTCGTCCGCAAGCGACGTCGCCAGGGCGAACGCCATCGTGGTGTGACCCGATGGCATGGCGGCCTGACCGGAGAAGGGCCGATACCCGTCGGCGTCGAGACTCTGCTCGGGCCGGGGCCGGCCGAAGGCCAGTTTGGCGCCTTCGGTGCCCGCCCCGGCCACCAGGAGCGCGAGCGCCAGCCGTCCTCCGACTTGGGCGACCCGCTCGTGGTGGGTCGCCAGCCCGGCCACGATGAGCCCCGCAGTGATCGTCCCGTAGACCTCCGGCTGACCGAAATGGCGCACGATACCAGCCACGTTGTCCGAGCCGGTCCCGCGATTGTCCTGGGTGAAGCGCTGCGTTGGATGGTCGAGCAGCATGAGGGCCGAGAGGCCTCCGATGGCCACCGCGCCATGCCACCAGTGGAGAACCGACCCGTCCGGCTGCTGCGCCGCGAGCGGCGCCGGCCGAGCGATCGTCGGCACCAGGAGCAGGAGAAGGCAGGCAGTAGCAGGCGTGGCAAATCGCATGGGAGTCGTTACCTTCGGGCGTAGCTTTTCTCCGCTAAACTCGTGAGCACAGAGGACCTGATGATCGCACGTTCGGGTATACTGCTGACGCTGCTGGCCCTCGCTTCCTGCCGGACCTACGACCTCGACAAGCGTCTGAGCGATGAATCCGGGCTGGTCCCACCCGACCGGTTCGCCCGCTATGGCCGGGAGCAGGCCGAGGCGGTCGCGATCTCGCGCGAGTTCGGTCGGGCCGCCCACGGCGATTCGCCGGAGGCTCTGCAGCAGCAGGCCGATGCAGCCGTCGCCTACGCCCGGACGCTGCCCGACGTCGCGAACGTTTCGTCGGACCCCCTGGGGTACCGGGTGACGATCACCTTCAAGAGCGGCTGGCGCGTCGCGGTGAATCCGCTGTCGGATGGCAAGCGCGGTGCCGAGACGCCGGGCCTCGCGGCCGCGCCCGGCGCGCCGGAGAAACACTAGCGGTTGCTCGAATATACCGGGGGGCCTGGGACGGCGCACATGACCGGGTGCTGCCAGGTCACGACGACCCTGCCGGACCGGGCGAGCGCCGAGCGGGTGGCGGCCGAGCTGGTCGGCGCGCGGCTTGCAGCGTGTGGCCAGGTGCAGGGACCGATCGACAGCACCTACTGGTGGCAGGACCAGGTGGCCAGCGCCAGCGAGTGGTACTGCCATCTCAAGACCACGCTGTCGCGGCTTCCGGCGTTACGGACGCGGCTCAACCAGTTGCATCCGTATGATGTCCCGGAAATCATCGCGGTGCCCATCGTCGATGGTGATCCCGCGTACCTGCGCTGGATTGAAGATTCGGTGAGGTGACCCCGCTCCGCCTCCGGAGGTCCCATGTCCGCTCTGCCGGCCCCTCCATCGCCTGAGCTGCTCTATCTCCTCGCCGGCGACGCGGAGGACCTCCTCGCCGCCTGCGAGAACCTGCGTCCGGCCGATGTCGCGGAGGCACTCAACCAGCTGCCGGTCGAGGCCGCTGCCCGGGTGGTGGCCGCGCTCCCGTTCAACCTGGCCGTCCAGCTGCTCGACGAGCCGGAGCTCGACCGGCGGGGAGAGATCTTCGAGCGGCTGGACGAACCGACCGCCGTCCCGCTGATCGAGGCGATCTCCTCGGACCAGCAGGTCGAGCTCTTCCGGACGCTCAAAGAGACCGACCGCACTCGCCTGTTCCATCTCCTCGACGCCCCGACCCGCGACGCGCTCAAGCTGCTCCTCGCCTACCCGCCGTGCAGCGCGGGGGGCATCATGAGCACGGAATTCGTCGGGGTCCCCGCGACCTGGACGGTCGATCAGGTCAAGCGCCACATCAGCGAGGTGGGCGGGGCGAAGGAGACGGTGTACGCAATTTATGTCCTGAACCCCAAGGACCAGCGACTCGAGACCGTGGTCTCGTTGCGCGAGATCATGCTGGCCAACCCGGCCTACCGGGTCATCGCGGTGGCCGACTCGCGCCGTCCGGTCACCGTCCGCCCGCTGACCGACCGGGAGGACGTTGCCCGGCTGATCTCCAAGTACAATCTGCTGGCGATTCCGGTGGTCGACGACGCCAATCACGTGCTCGGCATCGTGACGGTGGACGACGTCATCGATGCCCTCATCAGCGAGCAGACCGAGGACGTGCAGAAGTTCGGCGGCATGGCAGCCACCGACGAGCCGTACATGCAGATGAGCCTCGGCGCGATGATCCGGAAGCGGGCCGGGTGGCTCTGCGCGCTCTTTCTCGGCGAAATGCTCACCGCCGGCGCCATGGGCCACTTTCAGGTCGAGATCAGCCAAGCGGTGGTGCTGGCGCTCTTCATCCCGCTCATCATCAGCTCCGGCGGCAACTCCGGCTCCCAGGCCACCTCGCTGATCATCCGTTCGATGGCGCTCAGAGAAGTACAGTTGCGGGACTGGTGGCGGGTGGCCATGCGGGAGCTCCCGGCGGGCCTCGCGCTGGGCGCGATCCTCGGAATCATCGGCCTGGTTCGCATCCTGCTGTGGCAGACCCTCGGCTGGTACGACTACGGGCCGCACCATCTGCTGATCGCCCAGACGGTGGCACTGTCCCTCGTGGGTGTCGTGCTGTTCGGCTCGCTCGCCGGGTCGATGCTGCCGTTCATGCTCCGCCGGGTCGGGTTCGACCCGGCCAGCGCCTCCGCTCCCTTCGTCGCGACCCTGGTGGATGTGACCGGTCTGGTGATCTACTTCAGCGTCGCGTTGCTGGTGCTGCGGGGGACGCTGCTCTAGCGCGCGCCCGCGGGGGCGGCAGGAGCCTAGGCCAGGCGAACGCGGACGGCGTGGTGGAGACCTGCAGGAGCGCCGGGGTGGGCGGCGGCGCAGCGGGCAAGCAGGGCCAGCAGGGCCCGATCGCAGCAGTACGCCGGCCGACAGTGGGCACAGTCACTCAGATGAGCCCGGACCGACGCGGCCTCTTTCGCCCCAAGCTCCTGATCCAGATATTCCCAGAGACAACGCTTGACCTCCGGACACTCCATCTGCGGGACTCCTCTCTCGGCGAGGCGACGCACGGCCACCCGGTACGCTGGAGAACAGGGGTCGCCCCGCCGTGGTTCCGGGCCCAGTCGGCCACCCACCTGGAGGGTGCCCTCATGATTGCCCGTGGCAAGGCCCTCACCCTCGCGGTGGTGCTGGCCTTCGCGGCCTTCCTGCTCTGGACCACCCTGTCGAGCCAACGCGCCGAATGCAGCGTGGCGGTCGAGTTCCAGGGGCGGTCCGGAACCGGTCGTGCCTCGGGCGCCTCGGAAGGGGACGCCCTCCGGGAGGCGCAGACCGCCGCCTGCGGGCCGCTGACCGGCTCGATGAACGACCGGATCGCCTGCGCCAACACGCCGCCGGTCACCCGGCGCTGCCGGACGCTCTGATCGGCATGCCGGAAGGCGCCCGGATCCGGTTTCCCCATCCGCTGATTCTCCTGGTCGCCTGCACCCTGCTGGCGGCTGCGCTGACGCACCTTCTTCCGGCCGGCCAGTTCGAGCGCCGGGAAGACGTCGCCACCGGCAGGAGTGTGGTCGTGGCCGGGACGTACACGCGGGTGGAAGCGCGGCCGGTCGGCGCCTTTTCGGCGCTCGTCGCCATCCCCAAGGGAATGGCCGATGCCTCGGCGGTCATCTTCTACGTCTTCCTGGTGGGAGGCGCCTTCGCGGTGGTGGATCGCACCGGGGCGCTCGCGGCGCTGGTGAATTGGCTGGCCGCCCGGCTCGCGCGGCGCGGCCTGTGGGTGGTTCCGGCGGCCGGGCTCGCGTTCGGGCTGGGAGGCGTCCTCATCCAGATGCAGGAGGAGCTGATCGCCTTCGTGCCCGTGCTCCTGTTGCTGACCCGTCAGCTCGGGTTCAACCCGCTGACCGCCGTGGCCATGAGCCTCGGCGCCTCGGCGATCGGAGCGTCCTTCAGCTTCATCGACCCGTTCCAGGTGGGGATCGCCCAGAAGGTGGCGCAGCTCCCCCTCCTGTCCGGCTGGCAGTTCCGAATCGCCTTCTTGATTCCCGCCTGGCTGATCTGGATTGCCGGGACCATGCTCTTCGCCCAGCGCACCCGCGGAGTACCGCAGACGCCTCTGGTCGGGGAATCAGGGGGCCCCCCCGCTGGTGCCACCGGATGGCGCCAGACGGCGGTGCTGGCCGCCGTCCTGGTGACGTTCGCGCTGTTCATCTTGGGGGTACTGCGCCTGGGCTGGGACTTCGACCAGCTCTCGGCGCTGTTCTTCGTCATGGGAGTTGCCGCGGGCCTGCTCGGCGGGTTGCGTCTGGGGGGCACCGCCGACGCCTTCGTGGAAGGATTTCGTTCGATGGCGTTCGCGGCGCTCCTGATCGGCTTCGCCCGGGGAATCTACGTCGTCCTGGATGAGGGTCGCATCGTGGACACCATTGTCCAGGGACTGTTCACCCCGATCGCGGGCCTGCCGACGACGCTCGCGGCTCTGGGGATGATGGCCATGCACACCCTGGTCCACTTCCCCGTACCGAGCACCAGCGGCCAAGCGGTCCTGACCCTCCCGCTCCTGGTCCCGCTCTCCGACCTGATCGGCCTTTCCCGTCAGGTGACCGTGCTCGCCTACCAGTACGGCGCGGGTCTCTGTGAAGTCATCACCCCGACCAACGGCGCGCTCATGGCCATGCTTGCGGCGGCCGGGGTGCGGTACGAGGAGTGGCTCCGATTCACCCTCCCGCTCTTCGCCCTGCTCCTGGGCCTCGGCGCGCTGGGGATCGGCCTCGCCATCGCCACCGGATTGCGTTAGAGCGGTCCGACCAGACCCTCCAGCGTCCGGAGGTCCGCGGCGCCGACATGCCTGGCTCGCTCGACGCCGCCCTGGAACGCGATGATGGTCGGGATCCCGCGGATGGCGAACCGGGCGCTGATGGCGGGACTCGCGTCGGTGTCGAGCTTCAGCACCAGGAGCTTGCCGGCGTGCTGCCGGGTGAAATCGTCCAGGGTGGGGGCCATGATTCTGCAGGGGCCGCACCAATCGGCATAGAAGTCGACCAGCACGGGCACGCTCGACGCCTGGAGGGTCGGCTCGAAGTCCGCCTCACTCACCTTGAGCGGGCGATCGAGCAGGATGGGACGGCCACATTGAGCGCACTTCGGGCCAGCGGACAATCGAGTCAGATCGACCCGATTCGCTTTCCCGCAAAATATGCAGCGCACCACGACTGATCGGACGGTTCTGGTTCCTTCAGGCATGTTCACGGCCTCCGCCGAGAGATGGGGCCCGGAGCCGGGCTCGTCCGGTGCAAACTAGGCTCCGGACGGCACCAGGCAACCGTTGACCGGGTCACGAGTTGAGCTCCACCTCCAGCCGGCGGACTCAGCCGCACCTCCCTCCGGCCGATACTTCCCTGGAGCGGAGCGGACGCGCGGGCAAATTCGCGTGACCCTCTTCACAGCCAGGAACTTTTTTGGCTGGCACTAGTGTTGCTGCGTAGGCAGGAGCGCGTTTCCTCAGGGGAGGCGGGTGACCACATGAGCGAACTCACGATTCGGGAAATGGAACAGGACGAGGACTTCGCGGCCTGGTTCTCGGATCTGCTCGACCAGGAGGAGGATACCGAGGGGGGATCCGCCGCCCTGGACGAGCACTATCTCGTCCTGAGCAACCAGATCGGTGACTGGATCGGTGGCCTGCGCTACTGGCTGCGAGGCGGCGTAGCGCACCTGGTCGATGTGGTGGTCCTGCCGCAGGAGCGGCACCAAGGCCACGCCCACCGGCTCCTGGCAGCGTTCGAGGAGCGTGCGGCCGGTACCGGGGCCCACATCGCGGAGTTCTGGACCGACGATCTTCGTTCGGCGGCCCTGCTGGCGGCCCTGGGGTGGGAGCGTATCTTTCAGAGAGATGACTACATCGGGCACCGCAGCTGGTACCTGCTGGAGAAGCAGCTCGGGCCCGACACCCCCTGATTTCCCTGCCCCCGCAGTGGGTTCGCTGTTGGCATTGTCCGGACCAGCCACGCTATCTTTGGTGGCTGGTCCTCTGCTTACAATGATACCCGCCGTGAAGGAACGACATGGGCACAGCCACCGATCCGGCCGTTGAACTGGCTTCCAAAGTGGAAGTGTTGCGGGACCTGGAGGGGCCGGTCCAGGAGTTGATGGAAGCGCATGAGCGCAAGCGCGAGCTCTGGTATCCGTCGGACCTGGTCCAGCCCGAAGCAGGCGTGTGTCCCGAGGACTTCGTCCGGCAGCTCCGGACCCAAGCCGAGGGCATCCCGGATCCGATCCGGGCGGCGCTTGCCCTCAACATGCTCACCGAGGAAGGGCTTCCCCACTTCCACCGGCTCCTGGCCGTCTATCTCGGCGATGAGAGCCACTGGCGCAGGTGGAACAATCTCTGGACCGCGGAAGAGGACCGGCATGGCCAGGTCCTCCACGATTACGCGCGCGACACCCGGTTGTTCGACCAGCGAAAGATCGAGGAGATGCAGTTCGAGTATCTCCGCCGCGGCTTCCATCCGGAGTGGGACCGTGACCCCTACCGGGTGTTCGTGTACACCACGGTCCAGGAGCGGGCCACCCAATTCTCCCACGGCGAGACCGGACGAATCGTCGCCGAATACGAGCCTCACCTGGGTGACACGCTGGCTCACGTGGCGAAGGACGAGGCGCGGCACTACGCGTTTTACCGGAGCGTCTTCGAGTTGATTCTGGAGCGGGATCCCAACCAGGCGCTGCATTCCGCCTCGTTCATCCTGCCCGCGATCGACATGCCCGGCGTCGCGATGCCCGGCTTCAAGGAGCTGGCCGACGTGATCCGTCGGGCCGGGATCTACGGCCCGCGCGACTACCTGCGAATCGTGCAGGAACAGATCCGCTACTGGAGGATCGAGAGCCTCCAGGGCCTCAACGAGCTCGGCCGGATGGCGCAGGAGAAGATCATGGGGATTCCGGCCCGGTTGAGGCGTATCGCCGAGATCATGGAGACCCGCAGCCGGGCAAAGACGTTCAGCTTCGAGGTGGTGTTCAACCGCGAATTTGCGATGGAATGAGGCAGCGGACCTCCTGCGCGCTCGCGGTGCTGATGGTGCTCACCGCGTGCGGCAAGAAGGACACCGGACGGCCGGCGGCGGCTCAGGCCCGGGCAAACCGGCCCCCAGGTGACGCGGAGATGCTGGGCAGGGAGATATTCGAGCTGGTGGACCGGGCCATCGACTATCGCGGCTCCCACATGGGCCGCCCGGCCAGCTCATTCCGGCAGATGGGAATCGACAGTTTGAGTGGAGCCACGGTGCGCCGCCTGGAGAATCTCGAGCGCGAGCCGGTGGTGACCGTCGCATTCCGCAAAGCGGGAACCCACCAGATCATCTCCTGCCGGGGCGACAGCCAGATCCTGGAGGAGGCCTCGCTCAATGGCGGCCGCTTCACGCTGATGTGCACCACCGCCTCGGGCGCTCAGCGTCCCGTCCGGGTCGGCGAGCCGCCGGACCGCTGAGCGCACCGCATGGGCTTCGCCACTCTTGACCTCGTGGCCCGGGTTGTGGTCGTCTGCGCGCTGGCGTATGCCTCGGCGGTCGGCCTGACTCATTGGGCGGTCCGCAGCCGCCGCCTGAGCCCGTTCGGCGCCTGGCCCCGGCTGGTTCGCCGGGCGAGCGATCCGATTCTGCTGCCGCTGGAGCGGCGGGTCGTGCGGGCGGGCGGGAGCCCGCAGGATGCCCCGCTCTGGCTGGTGGGGATCGTGGTCCTCGGTGGCCTGCTGGTGCTCACGCTGGTCCACTGGCTCGCCGGGTTCGCCGTCTCCCTCAGTGTCATGGCCTCCGCCGGCCCGCGCGCGTTGACTCGCTTCCTGGTCGACGCACTGTTCTCGCTGCTCATGGGCGCCATCTTCGTCCGGGTCATCGCCTCCTGGCTGGGCCTGTCGCCGTACAGCCGCTGGATGCGTCCGGTCATCGCCGCCACCGACTGGATCATCCAGCCGATCCGGCGCATTCTGCCACCCCTGGGAATGTTCGACATGAGCCCGATGGTGGCGTGGCTGATCCTGTACCTGGTTCGGGGGTTCGTAGTCAGTTGGATGTGATCGAGCGGACCGCGACCGGCGTCCGGGTCCGGCTCCATGTCCAACCGCGGGCCTCCCGGAGCGAGCTGGCCGGTCGCCACGGAGACGCGATCAAGGTCCGGCTGACGGCGCCACCGGTGGACGGCGCCGCCAACGAGGCGCTGCTCCGATTCCTGGCGTTGCGTCTCGAGGTGCCCCGGAGCGCGCTGAGCCTCGTCGCCGGCGAGAGCGGCCGGGCAAAAGTGGTGGCCATCGAAGCGATCTCCTCCGAGGACGCGAGCCGTCGGCTGGGGCTCTGATACCCTTGCCGGGCCGCGGCCCCTCATTAGGTTTGAGGGATCGGACAATCGACTCGTGGCGATTTGCGCTGCTTGCGGCCACGTTAAACAACCGCTAAAACGCTCACCCTTGAGGCGTTTTGGCTTCAGGGGCTTTTTTCACCCCCCGGAGGCTCGAGTGCTGGTCGATCAACCCCCCGTACCCGACACCCGAACCACGCGCTGGACCCGCGCGAGCCGGCTCGCCGAGCTGGAGGCGCTGCTGGGCCGGCGTATCCTGGTGCTGGACGGTGCCATGGGGACGATGATCCAGACCTACGGGCTGGGCGAGCGCGACTACCGCGGCGAGCGGTTTGCCGACTGGCCCCGCGAGCTCCGGGGCCATAGCGACCTGCTGACCCTCACCCAACCCGGCATCATCGGCTCGATCCACGCCGCCTATCTCGACGCGGGCGCCGACATCATCGAGACCAACTCCTTCACCTCCAACGCCATGTCGCTGGCCGACTACGGGATGGAGGCGCTGGTCTACGAGCTCAATCATGCCGCGGCCCGGCTGGCCCGCGAGACCTGCGACGCGTCCGAGCGCCGCGATCCCGACGTGCCGCGATTCGTGGCCGGTGTGCTCGGCCCCACCAACCGAAGCGCGTCGCTCTCGCCCGACGTGAACGACCCCGGCTTCCGGAATGTGACCTTCGATGCGCTGGTGGCCACCTACACCGACGCGGCGCGCGGCCTGATCGACGGCGGCGCGGATCTGCTGCTGGTGGAGACGATCTTCGATACGCTCAACGCAAAGGCCGCGCTCTTCGCCATCGACCAGGTGTTCGAGGTGGCGGGCATCCGACTGCCGATCATGATCTCCGGCACCATCGTGGACGCGAGCGGGCGCACGCTCTCGGGTCAGACCACGGAGGCGTTCTGGAACTCGGTCGCACACGGCCGCCCCCTCAGTGTGGGCCTCAACTGTGCGCTCGGCGCCCAGGCGCTCCGGCAGTACGTCCAGGAACTGTCCCGGGTGGCACCAGTATTCGTGAGCACGCACCCGAACGCCGGTCTCCCGAACGAGTTCGGCCAGTACGACGATACCCCGGAGCACATGGCCGAGGTGCTGGGGGAGTTCGCCAAGAGCGGTCTGGTGAACTTCGTGGGGGGATGCTGCGGGACTACCCCGGCCCACATTCGCGCCATTGCGGATGCGGTGCGCGGGCTGCCGCCGCGGAAGCGCCCGGCGATCGAGCCCAAGTGCCGCTTGAGCGGGCTGGAGCCGCTCACCATCGGACCGGAGAGCATCTTCGTCAACGTCGGCGAGCGGACCAACGTGACCGGCTCGCGGAAGTTCGCCCGGCTGATTCTCGCGGGCGACTACGAGGCCGCCGTCGAGATCGCGCGCCAGCAGGTAGAGAGCGGCGCGCAGATGATCGACATCAACATGGACGAGGGGATGCTCGACTCGCAGCAGGCGATGGTGAAACTCCTGCAGCTCATCGCGGCGGAGCCGGACATCAGCCGGGTGCCGGTGGTACTCGACTCGTCCAAGTGGTCGGTCATCGAGGCGGGGCTCAAGTGCGTCCAGGGGAAGGGCGTGGTCAACTCCATCAGCCTCAAGGAGGGCGAGGAGGCGTTCGTCCACCATGCCACCCTGGTCCGGCGGTACGGGGCCGCGGTGATCGTGATGGCCTTCGACGAGCGCGGCCAGGCGGACACGGCCGCGCGCAAGGTCGAAATCTGTGCCCGGTGCTACCGGATCCTGACCGAGCGGGTGGGCTTCCCGCCGGAAGATATCATCTTCGACCCGAACGTCTTCGCGATCGGGACCGGGATCGAGGAGCACGGCAACTACGCGGTCGAGTACATCGAGGCGACTCGCCGGATCAAGGCCACCCTGCCCCACGTGCTGGTGAGCGGCGGCGTCAGTAACGTCTCCTTCTCCTTTCGGGGCAACGATCCGGTCCGTGAAGCGATTCACGCGGCGTTCCTCTACCACGCCATCGAGGCGGGGATGGACATGGGGATCGTGAACGCGGGGCAGCTTCCGATCTACGCCGACATTCCTCCCGATCTGCTCGAGCGGGTGGAGGACGTGGTGCTCAACCGCCGGACCGACGCCACCGACCGGCTGCTGGCGGTCGCCGCCTCGGTCGAGGGCCAGGCGGCGGCGCAGATCAGCGATCTGAGCTGGCGCAACGCGCCGGTCAACGAGCGGCTGGCGCACGCGCTGGTCGAGGGGGTCGCGGATTTCATCGTGGAGGACACCGAGGAAGCGCGCCGCCAGGTGGAGCGGCCGATCCACGTGATCGAGGGTCCGCTGATGGCCGGCATGAACATCGTCGGGGACCTCTTTGGCGCCGGGAAGATGTTCCTGCCGCAGGTGGTCAAGAGCGCCCGGGTGATGAAGAAGGCGGTGGCACACCTGATCCCCTACATCGAGGCGGAGCGCGACACCAGCGCGGTGGTACAGAAGAACGGCCGGGTGCTGCTGGCCACCGTCAAAGGCGACGTGCACGACATCGGCAAGAACATCGTCGGCGTGGTGCTCCAGTGCAACAACTACGACGTCATCGATCTCGGCGTGATGGTGCCCTGCGCGAAGATCCTGGAGACGGCCCGGCGCGAGCGGGTGGACATCATCGGGCTGAGTGGTCTGATCACCCCGTCGCTGGAGGAGATGTCGTTCGTGGCGAGCGAGATGCAGCGCGAGGGGTTCGAGGTCCCGCTGCTGATCGGCGGCGCCACCACGTCGCGGGTGCACACCGCGGTGAAGATCGAGCCGCACTACAAGGGCCCGACCGTGCACGTGCTCGACGCCTCCCGCGCGGTCGGGGTCGCCGGGAGCCTGCTCAGCGACACGTTGCGCGACGAGTACGTCTCCGGCGTCCGCACCGAGTACCAGGAGCTTCGGGAGCAGCGGAGCCAGCGGCGGCCGGAGGAGCGGCGCCAGCCGATCGCCGACGCCCGGCGCAACCGGCTGGCCATCGAGTGGTCCGGGGTGACTCCGCCCGAGCCCTGCGCCGCCCGGCTGACGGTGCTGGACGACTACCCGCTGGACGACCTGGTGCCCCGGATCGATTGGACCCCGTTCTTCCAGACCTGGGAGCTGGCGGGACACTATCCCGACATCCTCCAGGACCCCGTGCTCGGCCCCGCGGCCAGGAGCCTTTTCCGTGACGCCCAGGAGCTGCTCGATCGGATGGTGCGCAAGCGGCTGGTGCGGGCCCGTGGAGTGTTCGCCTTCTTCCGGGCGAACAGCGTCGGCGACGACATCGAGCTCTACGCCGACGCCGACCGCCGTCAATCGATTGGGGTGATCCACACGATCCGGCAGCAGATGCTCAAGCCGCCCGGCCGGCCCAACCTGGCTCTGGCGGATTTCGTCGCGCCGCGGGAGACCGGGGCGCCCGATTGGATGGGTGGCTTCGCGGTGACGACCGGTATCGGGCTCGATCGGCTGGTGGCCGACTTCGAGGCAGCGAACGACGAC
>JBBSHB010000036.1:0-24133 GCA_038253515.1 Gemmatimonadales bacterium
GAGCCCTTCAAGCCGACGCACGCGCCGACCGGATCGATGGCGTCGTCCCGGGAGATGACCGCCACCTTGGTGCGGCTGCCCACCTCGCGGGCGATGGCGCGGATCTCCACGATCTGCTGCTGGATCTCGGGGACCTCCAGCTTGAACAGCGCCTTGACGAACAAGGGATCGCCGCGGGAGAGGATGAGCCGGGGACCCTTCGGCGTCTCCTCCAGCCGCTTGAGCACCGCCCGGATGGTGTCGCCCTGGTGGAAGTGCTCCCGGTGGTTCTGCTCGCGGTAGGGGATGATCGCCTCCGCCTCGCGGAACTTGTTCAGCATGATGACCAGCTTGCCCCGCTCGATCTGCTGGACCTCGCCGGAGAGCAGCTCGCCGACCTTGGAGGCGAACTCCTCGCGAATCCGCATCCGCTCGCCCTCACGGACGCGCTGGATGATCCGCTGCTTGGCGGCCTGCACGGCGAGGCGGCCGAACTCGGCGAAGGGGACCTCTTCCTCGAGCATGTCACCCAACTGGAAGTCGGGGTCCTCGTAGCGGGCCTCCTCCACCGGGATCTGCCAACTCGGGTCCTCGACCGTCTCGACCACCTGGCGGAGGCGCACCACCTTGATGGTGCCCTGCAGCTCGTCCACGCTCAGCTCGAACTTGACGTTGGGGCCGAACTTGCGGACCAGCGCCGCCTGAATGCCGTCGCGGAGCAGATCCAGCAGATCCGAGCGCTCCAGTTGTTTCGCTGTCGTCAGCTCGCGGAACGCGGCCAACATTTCGGTCGAACCAGCCATGCGATCTACTCCTGTTCAGCGTCGTCCAGCGTCACCGCTTCCGGGGCTTCTCCCACTCCACCACCAGGTTCGCGTCCCGCACCTCCGCGAGCGCCAGGGTCACTTCGGTGCCGTCCTCCCCCCGGAGCGTCACGTGCTCGTCGTCGGGCACCCCGACGATCTCGACCTGCCGGCTGCCGCCGAGCGGCTGCGCCCGGACCCGGGCACGCCGGCCGACGAAGCGGCGCCAGTGCTCGGGCCAGCGCAGCGGCCGCTCCACGCCCGGAGAAGACACCTCCAGCACGTACCGCGGCCCGACCATCGCCCTGGATTCCAGGAAGCGCTCGAGAGACCGGCTGATCACCGCGCAGTCGTCGGCCGTCACTCCCTTGCCGGGCCGGCTGTCCGGGCGGTCCACCCGCACCTGCAAGATGGGGCGCTGCAAGGTTCCGGTCTGGCGGACATCGACCAGCTCGAAACCGAGCTCGGTGATGTGGTCGCGAATCGGAGCGATGAGCGCGTCGACAGACATCGGGCGTTGCGGAAAAAAAATGTGGGGGAACTCCCCCACATCGACAGTTGGCCTCAACCAGCGCCCCCGGGACAGCGCCTAAATACTATCCCCGGCTGGGGCTTGAGTCAATCGCCGAAAGCAGTCCGAGATACGCCACCATACGCCCGTCCGAGCCGCGCGAGGCGCGATGGCTGAAAAAGGTGGTCCGGTCGTGGGCAGAACACCAGCCGGACACGGTGACGCTCCCGACACCGAGCGCTCCCGCTTCCGCGGCCAGCCGCTGCCGCAGATCCAGGTGGTAGGGTCCCGGCCCATCGACCGGGACGCCGCAGCCCGTGAGCACCTCGGAGCCGACTTCATAACATTGCCCGCAGATCCCCACGCCGCAATGCATTACGATTTCGCCCTCGGAAACGCCGGTCGCGTCCTTCAGGCCCGCGATCCCGGCGCGGAGGATCCCGGCGGCCGTCCCGCGCCAGCCGGCATGCAGCAGCGCCGCACCGCGTCGGGGAGCCAACAGGTAAACCGGGATGCAGTCGGCCACGGTGACGGCCAGCAGTATCCCGGGGCTCGTGGTCACCCAGCCATCGACGCCGTCGACCTGAATCCATCCCTTTCCCTCGTCGACCCGCGAGACCACCGTGCCGTGGACCTGCTGGCCGAGCACGACGGCTCGAAAGCCCGGGTCCGCCCGCCGGAATGCGCGCCAGCGGCCCATCACCTCGCCCACCGGCGCATCGCTCCAGAGCCCGAGGTCGAAACCGCGCCCCGGCTCGGCGCCGCGCCCGGTGATGCCGGCGACGACACCGTAGCGGTTGCGCCAGTCGGGGTGCTCGTAGAGAGGGAGGCTGCCTGCGGCAGGAACTTCGCGAAGGATCGTCATTTCGAGCGACGGGGAGTCCCGGACATTCGCGAGCAAGATCCCTCGCTCCGCTCGGGATGACATCGCTCACCCCTCCACCCGCTCGATATCCGCGCCCAGGGCCCGCAGCCGCTCGTCGACCCGCTCGTACCCGCGCTCGATCTGGCCGACGTTGTGAATCACGCTCGCCCCTTCCGCGGCGAGCGCCGCGAGCAGCATGGCCATGCCGGCCCGAATGTCGGGTGACTCCACCACACCGCCCTTGAGGGCCGAGGGCCCGGAGATGACGGCGCGGTGCGGATCGCAGAGCACGATCCGCGCGCCCATGCTGATGAGCTTGTCCACAAAGAACAGCCGCGACTCGAACATCTTCTCGAACACCAGGATCATGCCGGAGCACTGGGTCGCCGTCACGATCGTGGTCGACATGACGTCGGCCGGGAACGCCGGCCAGGGTCCGTCCTCCAGCTTGGGCACATGGCCACCCAGGTCCGGGCGGATGCGGCGCTCCTGGTCCGCGCTCACGGTGAGCCGGTTGCCGTCCACCCGGGGCCGGATCCCGAGCCGCTCGAAGCCGAGCAACACACTGCGGAGATCCTCGGCGCGCACCGGGTCGATGGTGATCTCCCCGTTGGTCACCGCCGCCAGCCCGATGAAGCTGCCGATCTCGATGTGGTCCGGCCCGATGGCGTAGTGTGCCCCGGACAGCGGGCGCCCGCCCTCGACGGTGTAGATGTTGGAGCCGATGCCCTCGATCTGCGCGCCCATGGCGAGGAGGGTGCGCGCGAGATCCTGGACGTGGGGCTCGCAGGCGGCATTCCGCAGCGTGGTGCGGCCCTTGGCGAGCACCGCGGCCATCAGCGCGTTCTCGGTGCCGGTGACGCTGGGCTCATCGAGGAAAATGTCGGCACCCACGAGACCCTTGGTCTCGAGCTCGTAGCGGTCGCCGACCATGACCGACGCCCCCAGCTGCTCCAGCGCCAGAAAGTGGGTGTCCACCCGGCGGCGGCCGATCACGTCGCCCCCGGGTGGCGGCAGCATCACCGTACCGAATCGCGCGAGCAGTGGCCCGGCCAGCAGGATCGACGCGCGAATCTTGGTGCAGAGGCCGGGATCGAGCGGCTTGGGCCGCACCTGGCGAGCATCCACCTTCACCGTGTTTGGCGCGGTCCACTCCGCCGTGGCCCCGAGATCCACCAGGAGCGCGAGCATGGTCTCGACATCCCGAATGCGGGGGATGTTGTCGAGCTCCATCGGACCGTCGGCGAGCACGGTGGCGGCGAGGATCGGAAGCGCGGCGTTCTTGTTGCCGGCAGGACGGATGGTGCCGCGGAGCGGATGACCGCCGCGCACCAGAAAACGAGGAGGCATGGCCAAAGCTGCCCAGGTCGTGGAAGCACGTCAAGCGGACACTGGGGGTTGCGAGGATGCCGCGACCGCTTTGTTTTACCGTGGGGCCTCGGGTCGGCCCCACGGGCCCCGTTGCCGGAGGACGTCTGGGTATGAGCACGCTCGCAGCCATGCAGATCGGCGCGACCCCAGGATGGGTCGGCCCGACCATGGCGATATCGTTGGCGGTGATCGCGCTGTCGATCCTGGCGATGGCGGGCGCGGTGGGCCTCGCCGCGTTGCGCGTCGCCGGGCAGGTGCGGAAGGTCGGCACCCTGGTGAATGGCCTGCAGGATGACGTGGCCGAGGCGCTCAAGGCAGTCCGCCGCTTGACCGAGCAGGGGCAGGACCTCATGGTGCTGGTCCGGCACGAAGCCGGCGCGCTGGCGCAGACCAGCCGCCGGCTGCGGCGGAAGGTGGTGCGGGGCGCGGATCGCTTCGAGGACAAGCTCACCGATCTGGAGACCCTGTACGACCTGGTGCACGACGAGGTGGAGGACACGGCGCTCGACGTGGCCGCCGCGCTCCGCTCGGTGCGGAAAGGCAACGGGATGCTGGGCCGGGTCCGCCGGATGCTGGTGGCCGGGCGCCGATGACGCTGCCGCGCCTCGCGCTCGCACTGCTCGGCGTGGGGCTCGTTCTGCTGGTGGTGCCGAACCAGGCGCACGCGTGGACCCCGGGCACCCACATCTATCTGGCCGAGTCGGTCCTGGCCAATCTCCCCTCCCTGCCCGCGGCCGCGGCCGACCTGCTGCGCGCCTACCCGTTCGACTTTCTCTACGGGAACATCGCGGCCGACTCCTCCATCGCCAAACGCTACGCCCCGCTGGGCCGCCACTGCCATTACTGGCATGTGGGCCAGGAGATCCACGATCTCGCCGGCTCCGACGCGCTCCGCGCCTTCGGGCTGGGCTACCTCTGCCATCTCTCGGCCGACACCATCGCCCACAACTACTTCGTCCCGCGCCAGCTCATGCTGACGAGCAGCACGGCGGCGGTGGGCCACTCCTACTGGGAGGCCCGGGTCGAGGGGCACCTGGGCGACGCCTACTCCAAGGCGGCCAAGGACGTGATCCTGCTGGACCACGACGAGGCCGATGCGCATCTCGACCGTATCATCGCGCCGACGATCTTCAGCGTGCGTACCAACCGGCGGCTCTTCCGGGGCATGGTGCACATCACCGAGACGACCGGCTGGCAGCGCGCGACTCAGGTCGCGCGGGAGTACAGCCGCTGGCCCCTGGGTGACCAGGATGTCGAGCGTCATCTGGGACTCTCCTACGACTTCATGATCGAGCTGCTCGGCGGACCGTCCTCGCCGTCGCTGCAGCTCGACCCATCGGGCGAGCGGCCGCTCAAAATGGCCAAGCAGCTGCGGCGCCGGGTGCTGCGGTACAGTGGACGGCGGAACCTGGCCCGCCTCGAGGAGTCCGCGCAGGAGCATTTCGGCCTGCCGGACCGGCCGCTCACCTTCTGGAGTCGGATCCCGCGGAAGCTTCCCTGGCGGGCGCCGGAGGGCTCGGCCCCCTCGCCTCGCCTGCTGGTGGGCGGCGAGGGCTGAGCCCGCCCCAACCGACCCGCTGATGGACCCCGACGAGACCGTGCGCCGCCTGGGATTGGTGCCCCACCCCGAAGGCGGCTTCTACGGCGAGACCTTTCGCAGCCCCACCACCGTCCGGTTGATCGACGGCCGGATGCGCCGCGCCTCCACGGCGATCCATTACCTGCTGCCGGCCGGCGCGTGGAGCACCTGGCACCGGGTCGCCGCCGATGAAGTCTGGCATCACTACGACGGCGGGCCGCTCCACCTCTATCGGCTCGGTCTGAACCACGTCCGGCTCGACCGGAGCACTCCGCAGGCGGCGGTGCCCGCGGGTGTCTGGCAGGCCGCCGAGCCGGCGGCGGACGCCGTGCTGTGCGGGTGCACGGTGGCACCCGGCTTCGAGTTCGACGACTTCGAGATCGGGGGCGCCGGGGCGCTGATGAGGGAGTTCCCGGCGGAGGCGGCGCTCATCCGGCGGCTCGCCCGATGAGGCGAACCGCGCACCTGCTCGGGCTTGCGCTGCTGCTGCACGTCTCGGCTGCCGCGCAGACATCCCCCCACCCGCCTGCCGTCGCGATCCGACCGTCGCACCCCGATCGTGCCTCGCTGGTCTGGGTCGTGGTCCGCCCGTCCGCGGGGGACAGCATCCTCGCGCTCGACGGCGAGGCGTCGGGTGAGCCGCTCCACTTCGAGTGGCATCGTGGCGCGTTCCGTTCGGTCGCCGGCATTTCGCTCGACGGCGGAGACTCGCTGGCGCTCACGCTGGTCGTCACCCGACCGGGCGAGACCGACACCAGCGTATCTTGGCTCCCGGTGGGTCACCCGAACTACCCCAGCGAGCGACTCACGGTCGCGCCGAGATTCGTGGAGCCCGACAGTGCGACGCGGGCGCGGATCGATTCCGAGGTCGAGCAGGCCCGCGCGCTGGCGCGCGAGGCACATTCGACCCCTCGCCTCTGGCGCGCGCCGTTCCGGCCACCGCGCCCGGGCAAAGTCACTAGCCGGTTCGGCACCGCCAGGGAGTTCAACGGCGCGGTGACGACCCGTCATCTCGGTACCGACTTCGCCGGGCGGCTGGGCGCACCGGTCCGGGCGTCGAATCGCGGTATCGTGGGATTGGTGGCGCACTTCTACCTGGCGGGGCAGGCGGTCTACCTCGATCACGGCGCGGGCCTGGTGACCGGGTACTTCCACCTGAGTCGGATCGACGTAGCCCGGGGAGATACGGTGGCGGCGGGACAGGTGATCGGTGCCGTCGGGCGAACCGGACGAGCAACCGGGCCGCATCTCCACTGGATCGCGAGATACGGTGGAATCACCCTCGACCCGACGACACTCCTGACGCTGCCGGCCGCGACCAAGTAACCGGGCGCGAGCGTCAGCCGCTCCGCAGCTTCTCCTGCAGCACCGGCTGCACCGCCTTCGGGTCGGCCTTCCCCTTGCTTCGCTTCATGACCTGGCCCACGAAGAAGCCCATCAGCTTGGCCTCGCCGCCGCGGAACCGCTCCACCTCGGCCGGGTGGGCCGCGAGCACTTCGTCCACCCAGCCGGCGAGCGCGCCCTCGTCGCTCACCTGGACCAGACCGAGCCGTTCGGCCACCACCTTTGGCTCTTCACCCAGCGACGAGGCCAATTCGGTGTAGACCCGCTTGGCCGCCTGGTGGCTGAGCACGCCATCCCGCACCAGCGCGATCAGGCTCCCCAGTCGTTCGGCCGAGACCGGGAAGGTGCCGCCCTCGTTGTAGGTCGACATGACGTCGCCCATGACCCAGTTGGCGGCGGCCTTGGGCTCCACCCCCGCGGCGGCCACGGACTCGAAGTAGTCGGCCAGTGCCACCTCGCTGGTCAGCACCCGGGCATCGTACGCCGGGATGCCGAAGGCGATCTCCAGTCGCGCGCGGCGGGCATCGGGCAGCTCGGGCAGCTCGGCACGCTGATCGGCGATCCACTCGGGTGACAACACCAGCGGCGGCAGGTCGGGATCGGGGAAGTAGCGGTAGTCGTGGCTCTCCTCCTTGGATCGGAGGGGCTTCACCTGCCCGCTCCCCGCGTTGAAGAGCAGCGTCACCTGCGCCACCCGCTCGCCGCCTTCGAGGAGCGCGATCTGCCGCAGCCGCTCGGCCTCCAGCGCCCGCTCGACGTTGGCGAACGAGTTGAGATTCTTCACTTCGGTCTTGGTGCCGAGCCGGGCATCACCCGGCCGGCGGACGGAGATGTTGGCGTCCACCCGCAGGCTCCCCTGCTCCATGCTGCAATCGCTCACCCCGGCGTACACCAGGATCTGCCGGAGGGCCACGAGATAGGCCCGGGCTTCTCCGGGGGAGCGCATGTCGGGCTCGCTCACGATCTCGGCCAGCGGCGTGCCGGCCCGGTTGAGGTCCACGGCGGTCTTCGCCGGGAATCGGTCGTGCACCAGCTTGCCCGCGTCTTCCTCCAGGTGCAGCCGGGTGATCCCGACCTCGATCCGACCCCGCTCGGGAGACTCGAGTGCGACCCGTCCGCCGGTCGCGAGCGGCTGATCGAACTGGGAGATCTGGTATCCCTTGGGGAGATCGGGATAGAAGTAGTTCTTCCGCGCGAAGACGCTGCGTCCGCGTACGCTGGAGCCCAGCGCCAACGCGGCGCGGGTGGCCAGGCGGACGGCCTGCGCGTTGGGGACCGGGAGCGCGCCGGGGAGGCCAAGGCAGGTGGGGCAGACGTTGGTGTTCGGCGGGTCACCGAACGTGGTCCGGCAGGCGCAGAACATCTTGGTGCGGGTGCTGAGCTGCACGTGGACTTCGAGCCCGACGACGGTCTCCCAGCTCATCCTCCTACCTCCGCGGTGGCCGCGACGACTCGCTCCAGCGCGGCCGCGGCGGCGAGGAGGCGCTCGTCCTCGAAGAACGGCGCGATGAGCTGAGCGCCGACGGGCAAGCCCTCGGTCAGACCCACCGGAAGACTCAACGCCGGCAGCCCCGCCAGGCTGATGGCGCAGACGAAGATGTCGGCCAGGTACATGGCGACGGGATCCTCGGTCTTCTCCCCCGCCCGGAAGGCGGGCGTCGGCGTGGTGGGCGTGAGCAGCAGATCCACCCCGGAGGCGAAGGCGCGCCGAAAGTCGTCGGCGATGAGCGCCCGGACCCGCTGCGCCTTTCTATAGTATGCGTCGTAGTAGCCGGCGCTCAGCACGTAGGTGCCAACCAGGATCCGTCGGCGGACCTCGGCGCCGAAGCCCTCGCCCCGGGTCGCCTGATAGAGGGCGCGGATGTCGCCGCCGGGGCCCACCTTCCGGGGTCCGTAGCGGACCCCGTCGTAGCGGGCCAGATTGGCCGCCGCCTCCGCCGGCGCGACGATGTAATAGGTCGGCACGGCGTACCTGGAATGGGGCAACGACACGTCGCAGAGCTCGGCTCCAAGCTGGCGGATCGCGTCCTCGGTGCGCTGGAGGGCGGCGGCGACGCCCGGGTGGAGGTCCGCCGGGAAGTACTCCCGCGGCAGCCCGATCCGGAGGCCCTTGAGATCGGGCAACGGGGCCGGGGCCGCCACGGGTGGATGGTCGATGGTGGTGGCGTCCAGCGGATCGTGACCGCTCATGGCGCTCAGCACCCGCGCCGCCTCGTCCACCGTGCGCCCGAACGCGGAGATGCAGTCGAGCGAGGAGCCGAACGCCACCAGACCATAGCGGCTCACCCGCCCGTAGCTCGGCTTCACGCCGACCACCCCGCAGAAGCTGGCCGGCTGGCGCACCGAGCCGCCGGTCTCGGAGCCGAGCGCGGCGGGCACCACTCCCGCCGCCACCAGCGCCGCGGAGCCGCCGGAGGAGCCGCCCGGCACCCGCGTCGGGTCGATCGGATGCTTGACCCGTCCGAACGCCGAGTGCTCGGTGGAGGAGCCCATGGCGAACTCGTCCATGTTGGCCTTGCAGGCGATCAGCGCGCCGGCAGCCCGGAGCCGCCGCACCGCGGTCGCGTCGTAGGGCGAGAGATAGCCCTCCAGAATCCGCGAGCCGCAGGTAGTCGGCTGCTCGGTGGTGACGATGTTGTCCTTGATGGCGATCGGCAGCGCGGCCAGCGGTCCCGGTCGACCCATCGCGTCGACCCGGGCCCCTTCGGCGTCGAGCAGCTCCTGGGACCAGTGCAGCGTCGCGTTGAGTCCGGCCGCATCGGCCGCTGCGAGCCGGGCTCCGGTCTCGCGGGCCGCGGTGGCGCCGGCGCTCACAGGTCCTCCATGGCGCCATGGCGCGGCACCAGGAAGAACCCGTCGGCAAACTCGGGTGCGAACGCCGCCGGCGGCCGGGTGAGCGGCACCGGGCCGGGGACGTCCTGGCGCAGCGCCACCGAGGGTGGACCCGGCAGAAACGGGTCGGCAGGCGCGTCGCCCGGGACCTCGTCCAGCTGGGCGACGTAGTCCACGATGCGATTGAGCTGCTCCACCAGCCGATCCAGCTCACCTTCCCGGACCGCCAGCTCGGCGAGCTTCGCCACGTGCAGCACCTGGTCGCGACCGATCGTCATGCGCTCTCCCATTCCCGCTCGAGGCCGGCGTAGGCCACGAGCAGCTGCTTCACGCCGACCTCGACGTCGTCGAATGCCACGGACACCTTGAGGTCCCGGCCGGTTCCGGCGAGTCCCTGAATCGTTCCGTTGCCGAACCGGCGGTGGCGCACGCGCTCACCCTTCACGTAGCGGGGCGTGTCCTGCGATTCGTCTGCCGGGACGGGCGCCGGCGCCGACCGCGGCCCTGTCCGCTCGACGCCGCTTCTCTGCCACGAGCCGCCGCCCCCGGCGCCGCGCTGGCCACCCCAGGCAGGTGCCCAGAGCGAGGTGGTTCGCCGCTCCTCCAGGATACCCGGCGGAATCGCGCGGAGGAACCGCGACGCGATGCCCGGCCGGAGCTCGCCCCCCCGGCGGCGGGCGCGGGCCCAGGTGAGATACAATTTGTCCTTCGCCCGGGTGAGGCCCACGTAGCAGAGCCGCCGTTCCTCCTCCAATCCATCCGGCTGTTCCTCGGCGCGCGCCAGGGGAAACAGACCGTGCTCCAGCCCGGCGAGCACGACCACGGGCCACTCCAATCCCTTGGCCGTATGGAGGGTCATCAGGGTGACGCCTTCCTCGTTCCCCACCACGGTGTCGGCGGCGGAGAGCAGCGCCGCCTCGGCCAGGAACCGCTCGAGCGGAGTCCCCTCCGATTCCTCGGTCACCTCCTCCGACCAGTTCGCCGCGCTCGCCACCAGCTCGCGCACGTTCTCCCAGCGATCCACCCCTTCCGGCCCCTCGGCGTGGAGATAGTCCTCGTAGTCGATGGCCCGAATGATCTGCTCCAGCACCTCGGCCGGCGGCAGGAAGCCGGCCCGCCGGGCCAGTCCGTCGATGAACTCGGCGAAGCCGCGCAGCTCCTCGCGTACGTTGGGGCGCAGCTCTGGGATGCCGCCCGCGCCTCGCGCGGTCTCCAGCAGCGGCTTGGCCCACTGCCCGGCGACGCGAGTCAGCGCCGCGAGGCTGGTGTCGCCCAGGCCGCGGCGCGGTACGCCGACCGCGCGGAGGAAGGCCTCGTCATCGGCCGGATTGGCCACCAGGCGCAGATAGGCGAGCAGGTCCTTCACCTCCCGGCGCTCGTAGAAGCTGATCGCCCCGATCAGCCGGTAGGGGACGCCGGCCCGGCGGAAGGCCTCTTCCATCGCTCGACTCTGGGCGTTGGTCCGGTAGAGCACGGCCATCTCGCCGTAGTGCCAGTCGCCGGCGGCGCTTCGCCGCTCCAGCTCGCGGGCCACCCACTCGGCCTCGTCCCGCTCGTCCGCGGCGGCGAGCAGGGTGACGGTCTCCCCGCCCTTCCGGCGGGTCGTCAGGACCTTGCCGATGCGGCCGCTGTTCTCCGCGATCACGCCATTGGCCGCATCGAGCACGGTCTGGGTCGAGCGATAGTTCTCTTCCAGCCGCACCAGCCGGGCGCCGGGAAAGTCCTTGAGGAATGCCTGCATGTTGCGCACGTCCGCGCCGCGCCAGCCGTAGATCGACTGGTCGTCGTCGCCCACCGCGGACACGTTGCCGTGGGCGCCGAGCAGCCGGATGAGCTCGTACTGGGCGCGGTTGGTGTCCTGAAACTCATCGACCAGGATGAACCGGAAGCGCTCCTGGTAGGCGCGCAACCGCTCCGGGTGCTCGCGAAACAGCGTCAGCGGGTGCAGCAGGAGGTCGTCGAAATCCATCGCGTTGGCGGCCTTGAGCGCGGGCCCCAGGGCGGTGTAGACATCGGCGGCCACCTGCGCCAGCCGGTCGAACTGGGAGCCGGCCGCCAGCTCCGCCGGTGGGACCATCCGGTTCTTCGCCGCCGAGATCAGCGACTGCACCGCCCGCGGCGGGAACAGCTTGGTCGAGTGGCCGCGCTGGTCCATCAGCCGGCGAATGAGACTCAGCCGGTCGTCCTCATCGTAAATGGTGAACTGCCGGGCAAACCCCAGCAGCTCGGCCTCCCGCCTCAGCAGCCGCGCCGAGAGTGAGTGGAAGGTGCCGATCCAGAGCCCCGACGGATCCCGGGCGAGCAACCGGCCCACCCGCTCCTTCATCTCGCCCGCGGCCTTGTTGGTGAAGGTCACCGCAAAGATCCGCTCGGGAGGTACGCCGTGGCGGTCGATCAGCAGGGCGATCCGGGCGGTGAGCACCCGGGTCTTCCCGGAGCCCGCGCCGGCCAGCACCAGCAGCGGACCATGGACGTGCTCCACCGCCTCGCGCTGCGCCGGGTTGAGCGCATGCTGCAGCTCGGGTCCGGAAGTGTCGATCATGCCGCCTGCGCCGCCAACGGAATCCGAATCACAAAGCTGGCTCCCTTGTCCGTTTGCTCCAACGCCAGTGTGCCGCGATGCGCGTCTTCCACCACGCGCCGCGACAGGGCGAGTCCGATCCCCCAGCCACCTTGCTTGCTGCTGGTGCCGGGCTGAAAGATGGCGCGCCGCACCTCGCGCGGGACGCCGGGACCATCGTCGATCACCCGGATCTCGCCCATCCCCTGCTCGGCTCCGACCCGCAGGATAATCGTGCCGCGGCGTCCCTGCAGCGCGTCGATCGCGTTCTTCACCAGCGACTCCAGGGCCCACTCCAGCAGCACCGCGTCGCCCACGACCATCGGCCCCATGCCGGGCGCTTCCAGCTTGAGCTCGATGGGGTTGGCCCGGCGCGGAAGGCGGGGCCGGAAGTAGCGGGCCACGCGGTCGGCGAGCGCGCCGAGACCGATCGGCTCCCGCTTGGCGGGATTGCCGATCCGCTCGAACCGCTGGGCCACCCGCTCGAGCCGCTCGGCGTCCGCGGCCAGGTGCTCGGCCAGGTCCGGTGGCGGGGTCGCGTGGGTGCGCACCCGCTCGATCCATCCCTGCAGGCTCATGAGGGGAGTGCCCATCTGGTGCGCGGCCTCCCGGGCCATGGCGACCCAGAGCCGATCCCGCTGCGCGGCCATCGCGCTCCGGTAGGCGAAGACGGCGACCGCCACCATGATCGCGATGGTGAGACCCTGCAGCACCGCGAGCGCGGTCAGATTGCGTTGCGCGGGGAGCGGCCCATAGTGCACCGTGCCGATCGCCTCGTCGACGATCGGAGGGTTCTGCCGATCGAGCCGCCGCACGAACGACTTGATGCGCGGGTCATCCAGCGGCGCCTCGAACGGAAGGTTCGCCACCGCGGTCACGCGGCCGGTGCGGTCGGTGACCACCAGCGGCAGCCCAAGTGCGCGCACCTGGGCACCCAGCCGGAGCAATGCCTCCGCTTCGGCTCCCGGCCGGGGATTGTTCAAGCCGCCGAACACGCCGGAGTAGAGCCGGCTGGTGGCGTAGGCGTCCGCCCGAAAGTGACGCAGCACCAGCAGCCCGGATCCCAGGCTCAAGCCGGCGAGCAGGGCCACGAGTCCCACCGCCAGAGTGGGCGCGAGGCGTTGCAGCCGGTCCTTACGCACCGGGAGTCAGACGGTCGACGCCGAGGTACGGTCTCAGGGCCTCCGGCACCCGCACCGACCCGTCGGCCGCTTGGTTGTTCTCCAGGAGGGCGATGATGGTGCGCGGGAAGGCGACGCCCGACGCGTTGAGCGTGTGCACGAACTCCGGCTTTGCCCTGGGCTCCGGCCGGAAGCGGATGTTGGCCCGGCGGGCCTGGAAGTCGGTGAAGGTGCTCGAGCTCGAGGCCTCGAGCCAGGCGCCGATGCCGGCGGCCCAGACCTCGAGATCGTAGGTCCGCGCGCCGGCGAAGCTGGTGTCACCGATCGCGAGCTCCAGCACCCGGTATGGAATGCCCAGCCGCTGGAGCACCGTTTCGGCGTGTCCGGTCATCAGCTCGTGTTGCGCGGCGGAGTCGTCGGGACGGGCAAAGCGCACCAGCTCCACCTTGTCGAACTGGTGCACCCGGATGAGGCCGCGGGTGTCCTTGCCGTGGGCCCCGGCCTCCCGGCGGAAGCAGGGGGTCCACGCCACGTACCCGCGGGGGAGCTCGGCGGCCTCCAGGATCTCGTCGCGATGGAGGTTCGTAACTGGCACCTCGGCCGTGGGAATGAGGAAGAGATCATCCGCTGTGGCGGCGTAGAGATCCTCCTCGAACTTGGGCAGCTGGCCAGTGCCGGTGAGAGACGCGCGGTTCACCAGGTAGGGTGGAGCGATCTCGATATACCCGTGCTCCCGGGTGTGGAGATCGACCATGAAATTGCCGAGCGCGCGGATCAGACGGGCGCCGAGGCCACGGAAGAGGGGGAAGCCCGAACCGGTAAGCTTGGCCCCGGCAGGCAAGTCGAGGAGACCCAGCGCCTGGCCCAGCTCCCAATGGGGCTTGGGCTCGAACTCGAAGCGGGGCGGCTCGCCCCACGTGCGCACTACCCGGTTGGCCGAGGCGTCGCCGACCGGGGCCAGTTCCGAGGGAAAGTTCGGCAGCGCCATGGCCCGCTCATCGAGCACGGTCTCGATCTCGCGCAGCCGCCCATCGAGGGCCTTCACTTCGTCACCCGAGGCCTTGAGCCGGGCCATCAGCTCCTCGGCCGGCTCCTTGGCGCGCTTCCGCCGGGCGACTTCTTCGGTCGCCGCGTTGCGCTCAGCCTTGAGGGTCTCCACCCGCAGCAGCAGCTCGCGGCGCTGGCGATCCAGCTCGAGGATGGCGTCGACAGCGGGGGCAAGCGCCGGGTCCCGGCGCAACAGGCTGGCGCGGCTCCCGTCGGGATCCTGCCGCAGTCGCTTGAGGTCGATCACGGACGATCAGTTGCCCGGGAGACCGGGCTTGAGGCCCTTGTAGCCGCAGTTCCGGTCGACCAGCACCTTGAAGGTGACGCTCTTGTTGTCGAGCGCGAGGATCTCCAGCTTGGCGTACAGGGGGACCCCGAGCGTGGTGCAGACCACCCTGGAGCGCAGCATGAAGCGTTGCCCCATGCTCACCGGCACCGCTGAATCGGTGACGTATCCGTTGCTCTGTGCTTCGGTGATCTGGTCGAAGGTCTCGCTTCGGGCCTGCAACCCGGGATTGGCCGTGCTGCCCGAGACCAGTCCGAGGAAGGCGCGCGGCAGGAAGACTCTCTGGCTGTCCGGCCCCTGGACGTTGTAGGCGAACTCGAATTCCACCGTCGAATCGGTGCGCACGGCGCCGATGCTGATGTTGAAGCCGCTCGGCGCGCTGATCGGCGTGCCCACTAACGAGCTGATGGTGACGGTTTCCACCGCGTTCTCGATGGTCGGGTCGGGCAGGCTGTTCGCGTTACTGCACCCGGCGACGAGCGCCAGCGACAGCAGGAGCGGAGGGAGACGGATTCTGTGCATGTGAGCGGGAAGGTTAAGGGCCGGAGAGAGAGCGGTCAACCTCCGACCGTTTCTTGACTTCGCCTGATGCGGTCCCTACGTTGCGCACCATTCCCGCGACCAGAGGAGCGCACGCCTGATGAGCGGTCTTGGAGAGGTGGTCCAGCGCCTCGCCGCCCGGGACGGCGTGAGGGGCGTGCTGCTGCTCAGCGGGGACGGCCTCCCGATCCAGCAGTCCGCCGGACCGTTCGAGCCGGAGACGGTCGCCGCGCTCGCCGCCACACTGGGGCAGCACGCGGGGCGACTGGGCGCCGGCGCCTCGCTGGGCGAGTTGACCACGGGCGTGCTCGAGTTCGAGGGCGGGCTGCTGCTGGTGGCCCGAGTCGGTACCGGCGACTGGCTGGCCATCCTCGCGGCGCCCGAGGCGGACATCGGACCCCTGCTCTTCGATCTGCGGCAGCATCGCCCGGCGCTCGCGGCGCTGCTCTAACCTTCCGGCACATCGTGATCGTCTTCCGCAGGTTGCACGCTCTGGCTCGCTGGCCCGGGACCCCACGTCCGTGAGGTGGGCCGTGCTCCTCGCAGGCGGCTCGGGCACCCGGTTCTGGCCGCTCAGCACCCCACGGCACCCGAAACAACTCCTCCCGCTCGCCGGGTCGATCTCCAGCGCGGAGGAGTCGGTCGAGCGACTCGCGGGGTTGATTCCGCGGGATCGGATCCTGGTCGTCGCCGGCGAGGCGCTGGCGCCGCGGCTGCAGGAGTTGCTCAAGCTTTCGCCCGGCAACGTGCTGGTCGAGCCACGGGCGGCCTCGACTGCCCCCGCGCTCGTCTGGGCAACCTACGAGGCGCAGCGGCGCGACGCCGACGCCGAGGTGCTCTCCCTGCACGCCGACTGGGCGGTGGGCGACGCCGCGGCGTTCCGTCGGGCCGCCGACACCGCGCTCACCACCGCCCGGCGGCACGATCGGCTGGTGAGCGTCGGAGTAGTGCCGTCCCGTCCCGAGACCGGCTACGGCTACCTGGTGCCCGGGGCTCCGCTGGACGACACCGCGCGCACCGTCGCCCGGTTCGCCGAGAAGCCCGACGCCGCTACGGCGCTCGACCTCATGGCCGCCGGGGCGCTCTGGAACAGCGGGCTCTTCGCCTGGACCGCGCGGCGGCTGCTCGACGAGGTGGCCCGGCATACGCCGGAGGTGGCGCCCGCGCTTCCCGCGCTGTTCGCGGGCGACGTCGCACGATTCTTCCGGGAGGTGACGGCGATCTCGATCGACGTCGGCCTGCTGGAGCGGAGCGACGCGGTGGCCGTGGTCAGCGGCGCCTTTGCCTGGGACGACGTCGGTACCTGGCAGGCGCTGGCGCGCGTGCGACCCAAGGATCCCAACGGCAATGTGGTCGTGGGGGAAGCGGTGCTGCACGATTCGCACGACTGCATCGTGTGGTCCGACCACGAGCCGATCGTGGTGAGCGGGGTGCAGGAGCTGATCGTGGTGCACGCCAACGGACGGATCCTGGTGATGGCGGCCGAGCGCGCGGCGGAGATGAAGCAGCTGCTCGACGCGCTGCCGCCCCATGTGCGTGACGTGGAGGCATGACCGCGCTCTATCTGCTGGAGCCGGAGCCCGCGGGCGCGGTGTGGGCTCCCTTCGCCGGCGTGCGGCCAGTCAGCGAGCTCCGGGCCGGCGCATGGCGCATCCGCGAGCGCTGGGAGGCGGCCCTCGACGCCGATGCGACGGCGATTCTCGGCAGCCACGTCGACGGCTTTCACGATGGCGACGAGCCTCCCGTCCGGGCGGTGGGCCCCATCGACGGGCCCGCCGTCATCGGGCTCTCCCGATTCGCGCCGACCGGGACCCGGGTGGCGCCCGCCGTTCAGCATCGGCGCCTGGTGCATGAAGGCAGCACGGTCGGCTGGATCGTGCCGGCCGGCGAGCGGTGGGAAGGCGGGGGCGACGCGGGCCCCGCGCTGGAGATCGAGGGAATGCTGCTCCACGGCACCTACGATCTGGTCACCGCGCTCGAGCGGTTGCTCCCGGGCGACTGCGCCGATTTCCGGGTGGCACCGGCTGGACCCGTGCCCGAAGGAAGCCTGGTCCTCGGCGACCCCGCGGACGTACGCTCCCGGGAAGCGCTGGTGGAGCCCGGCGTGCTGTTCGACGTGCGCCACGGCGCCGTGGTCTTGGAATCCGGCTCGGAAGTCCGCTATGGAGCCCGGCTGGAGGGTCCGGTCTACGTCGGCGCGGGGACCCGCATCCTGGGCGGCGCCATTCGCGGATCGTCGTTCGGTCCTCACTGCCGGGTGCACGGCGAAATCTCCGCCAGCGTGTTCCTCGGGTACGGCAACAAGAGCCATGAGGGATTCCTGGGGCACAGCGTGGTCGGGCAGTGGGTGAATCTCGGCGCCGGTACCACGACCTCGAATCTCAAGAACACCTACGGCCCGGTGCGGTTGGACGCGGGGGGCTCCAGGATCGAGACCGGCCGGATCAACCTCGGGACGCTCTTCGGGGATCATGTGAAGACGGCCATCGGCACCATGCTCGCCACCGGCACCGTGGTCGCCGCCGGAGCCAACGTCTTCGGCGGCAGGGCCACGCCGAAGTACGTGCCCCCGTTCGCCTGGGGGAGCGGCGGGGAGGAGCGGATGACGGAAGAGGGGTTTCTGCTGGTGGCCGAGCGGGTGCTGGCCCGTCGGAACGTCGCCTTCTCGGCCGAACGGCGCGAGTCGCTCCGCCGAACCTTCGAGCGGGCGGTCGGACGATGATGACGCTCTACGTCCTCGGCTCGGGATCCCGGGGCAACTGCTGCGCCGTCGAGTCCGATGGGATGGCCCTGCTGATCGATGCCGGCTTCAGCGCCCGGGAGATCGAGCGGCGAGCCGAGCAGGCGGGCCTGGCACTCGATCGGGTCTCCGGGATCGCCCTCACCCACGAGCACGGCGATCACGCCTGCGGCGCCGCCCGACTGGCGCATCGCCTCGGCGTGCCGGTCCTCACCGCCCCGGGCACCTGGGCCTGCCTGGTCGCGGAGATGGGGGACACCGGGCATCGGCCGATCGGGCTCCGGGCGCGGGTCGAGCTGGGGCCCTTCGTGATCGAGGCCTGCCCCACCAGTCACGATGCCGCCGAGCCGCTCGCGATCGTGGTGCGCGCCGGGGACGGCGCCTCGACCGGGGTCGCCTACGATCTCGGCCGCCCGACGGCGGCGGTGCGCTACCTGCTGCGGGACGTGACGGCGATCGTACTGGAGGCCAATCACGATGAAGTGCAGCTGCGGACGAGTGGCTACCCGCCCGTGGTGCAGCGGCGCATCGCCGGGTCGGGCGGCCACCTCTCCAACCGGGCCGCCGCGGAGCTCCTCGCCGAGCTGCACCACCCGGGACTCGGCGTCATCGTGCTGGCCCACCTGAGCCAGCGCTGCAACAGCGCGGCCGAGGCCCGGGCTACGGTGGCGCCGATGCTGCGTCGGATCGGATTCGGCGGCGCGCTCCACGTGGCCGATCAGGACGCGCCGCTACCGCCGATCGCGGTCATTGCCCCGGGCCGGATGCAGCTCGGTCTGGCGTTGTAGCCGCCGTTCAGGAGGGGGACTTGTCGGGGTCGGGTGGAACGGGAACGGTGTCGGGCCGCGGCGTCGGGGGACCCACCAGGTGGAAATCGACCGGCTCCTGGAGATCGCCACCGGAGAGCGTGAGATTCTTCCCCTTCAGCTTGAGCTTGTAGTTGACCCACTCGCCGCCAAGGGCGAGCGCCAGACTGTCTCCCACCACGCGCCAGCGGACCGTCTCGGTGCCGTAGCTCGCGCTGCTGTCCGGCCGCACGATCACGATCCGAGGGCCCTCCTTCTTGGGCCCCTGCTTGAGATCGAACTTCCAGGTTCCGATCAGCGGATTCCTGGACTCGGTCTGCGCGGCCCCCCGGACCGGCAGGACCGCGAGACAGGCGATCACCCCTACCAACAGCTTCACAGGCTCCTCCGCGACGCCGGACGCCGGATTGTAGCGTTCGCGGAGCATACTAAACGGGGACTCGGTGCCGACCAACCCCGCGACCTCCATTCACCTGAGCTTGACGAGCCGTGCCTGTGCTCGAGCGACTTCGCCTCCGGTGTCCGGCTGGGTCTTGCCCGGCATCAAAAGCGCCTGGATCCGGCGGGCGGTGGCCCTCGAGTGACCAGTGCCGTCGACAAGCACCGTCCCCCTGCCGGCATGCAGCTCGGCGGGCTCGGCCGCGGTCATCGGGATCGCCGCGGAGTCCTCTGAAGGACGCGAGACGCTGGAGACCGCCGGAAGGTCGCGCGACGGGGCTCTGCCTTGTGACCTGGCCAGGATGACCGCCAGGATGACCAGGATGGCGACCCCGGAGGCGAGCATGAGCCTATTCATGGGGGTACCCTTTCCGCCGTGCCTTAGTGCATTCCCGGAAAGCCGAAGCCGATGGAAAGCTGGATATCCTTCTGGCTGGCTGACTCACCCGTCGCGCTGGTGAGCCCGTCGATGTGCTGCTTGTACAGGTAGGTCTCCGCCGCGAACTGGAGCGGCAGCGGTCCCAGCCGGAGTCCCAGCTGCGCGCCCACCGTGCCACCCACGCTGCTCTTGTCCTTGAGGTCCTTGTAGGCGGTGCCGCTCCGCTTCACCAGGGCCACACCCCCGTTCAGCTGGAAGGAGACGGGGGACGTGGGTGGCAGCAGGAAGAAGGACAACTTGCCGGCGCCGAAGAAGAGTGAGGCGTCGGTCGTCTGGGTGGTGCCCTCGAAGGTGAAGTGGAGGTTGCTGGGGACGTAGCTCCCGGTGGCCTGGAAGCCGAGCCGCCTGGAAAAGGCCAGCCCCAGCCGGCCACCCAAGGCAATGCCGACTTCCTGCTTGAAGGACTGGCCGTTGATCGCCTTGACCAGCTCGGTCGTCGGGATGTACACCCCGACGGTTGGCGCCAGCGACAGCTTCTGCGCCTGAGCCGGTGCCGCGCCGACCAGGAGCGCGCCGACGGTTACGAGTGCCTGTGAAGCCTTCCGGAGGTGTCGTGACATACGCCGGCTCCTTGCCCTTGCGGGCGTCGTTGTAATGGCGGCGATCATTTGAGCTTGACGATCTCGAGGCGCGGATGCCCATCCTTCTTCACCTTGCCGATCTGCGGCGCGCTTTCCGGGTGCGCGCTCAATCCGCCCTGGACAACGGCGGCCTGCACCACGGACAGCCGCTGCGGCCCCAGCGTCTGGACGGCATCGCCGAATTGCTTGTCCATATAGAGGTCGAGACGGTACGAGCCACCGGTCTGCAGCATCGCCTCGGCCACCTGCGCCATGGCCTGGGAGAAGCCGAGCGAGCCGGCCGGGGAAACGCCGGCGGTCCCCGGAACCCAATCGATGTTCCGAACGACGGTCTTCCCCTTCTGGAGATCTCCCGCCAGATCGGAGGAGACCTCGAGCGGCTTGCCGCCGGCTTCGCCCGGCATCCCGCCCGCGCCCGGCATGCCGGCCATGCCCGCAGGCATCTGACTCATCTGCGCCTGCATCGCCTGCATGGTAGCCATCACTTGCCGGTTTCCAGCGCCCATCTGGCTGACCGCTAGCGCGTTCTGAGCCTCCGCGGCGGCGCCGGCCGCGGCATTGGTCTGCCCTCCACCAAGTCCGGCGCCCAGACCCGGCATGCAGTTGCTGCCGGTGGCCGCCCCCGCGGCTCCCGCTGCCGCTCCGCCTGCACTCTTGCTCGCCGCCGCATCGATGGCGCCCGCGACATACTGGCCGCCGGGCACCATGGTGCAGGCCGCGGTCTTGGCGATCGACAGCACCACCTTGTTCTTGGCGATGCCCTTCACCTTTCCGAACAGTCCCTTGCCCTTCTTCTTCCCGGACTCAGCCGGAACAATTGCCGCGTCCGCCGGCAGTGTTGCGACGGCGGTCTCCGACTTCTTCTGCTTGGTCGCCTGCGCGTGGGCCGGGCCGGGAAGCACGCCCAGGCAGAAAAGGGTAGCCAGGAGCGTCAGGTGCCAGGTGGGTCTCATATGTCCTCCAGTTGAACGATCGAGTGGGAGCCGATCTTGCGAGCCCCGTCGCCGGTGAGGGCCCCGGCTTGCCGGTGCCTCACGCCGACTCCATGTTGATATGTCGGGCGAGCCACGCGGCGAAGAGACCGAGCAGCTGCTCGCCGGTCTCGAAGCTGCGCTTCTCCCCGGTGCCCAGCCGCTCGACCTGACCCGCCATTCTCTCCGGCTCCCCGTCCCGCTGCGAGAGGCGGATCATGAAGTAGTCGAAGCGATCGGAGTGCTCGGGGCCGGGCGGAGGTATATTCATCGGGGACGGCCTTTCACTAGGTGAACGTGGACGTCAATCTAGGTTTCCCACCGCAGGAACCCGTCAAGCAGGCCGTCAAAACCCAGTGACAGCGCCGGTTAGCCCCCAGACCGTTCCGCTCCTCCGCACCCTTGGCGAGGTCCGCCTCGACGGCGGTTCGGCCGCGCTTGCCAGCCGCCGCAAGGAACTGACTCTCCTCGCCTACCTCGCTCGCCGCATGCCCCGCTCGGCCACTCGCGCGGAGCTTGCCTCCCTGCTGTGGGAGGATCGGGTCGAGACCAGAGCCCGCCAGTCTCTCCGGCAGGCCTTGCTCGATCTCAAACGGCTGCTGGGCGCTGGTCTGGTCCTCGACGGCGAGTCGGTCCGTCTCGAGTCCGGGCTCCGGCTCGACGTGCAGGCGTTCGAGGAGCAGTTGGCCCAGGGGAATCCGGCGGGAGCCGTGGAGTGGTGGCGAGGTGACTTTCTCGCCGGGATGGACGACGTCGGGGGCGAGGGTTTTCGGGGGTGGGTGGAAGCGGAGCGGGAAGGACTGCGCCGCCAGCTGGCCATCGCATACGAACAACTCGTCCTGGAGAGTGGGGCACGGGGAGACCGGGCCACCCAGCTCAAGCATGCCGAACGCTGGGCCGAGCTGCGGCCGCTCGACGAACCCCCGCAGCGTCACCTCATCGAGTCGCTCGCCGCCACCGGTCGGATGACCGAGGCGCGCGCCCGTCACGTGGCGGCGACGGCTCGACTGCGGGCCGAGCTCGACGCCGAGCCGACCGATGCGTTCGTCAGATTGGGCGAGCGGCTGGCGCGGACGTTTTCGCCGTCGGCGGAGGCGCGCCGGATCGGCTCCGCGGCGTTGTTCACGCCCGACCTCATCGGACGGGACGGCGCGCTCGGCGAGCTCCTGGCCGCATGGAAGGAAGTGCGCGCCGGCTCCCCGGCAATCGTGCTCGTCGAGGGCGATCCAGGCATTGGAAAGACCCGGCTGGGCGAGGACTTTCTGCGCGAGCCCTCCGTGGTCGCGGCCGTGGCGGTGATCCTGCGCGCTCACCCGGGCCGACCGGCCAGCGCCGGTGGCTTCCACCTGTTGCGACAGCTCCTGGCCCCGCTCGCGGCGGCACCGGGAGTGGGCGGCGCAGGGCCACAGGCACTGGCCGAGGTGGCGGTGGTGGTGCCGGAAATCCGGGAGCGGTTCCCCGACCTCCCGGGGGCGAAGGGCAGCCCTGACGCACTGGGCGAGGCGCTGGCCGAGGTGCTGTCAGCGGTCGCAGCCGAGCGACCGGTGATTCTCTTGCTGGATGACCTGGGCGCGATGGACCCGGCCAGCCAAGGGCTGCTCACTCGGGCGCTCGGGCGCTCCGGAGGGATGCTGCTGGGCATCGTCGCCGCTCGCACGGAGGATGCGGACGGATCCCCGGCCCTCGCGGGGTTGCGATCGCTGTCGGGCGTTCGCCGGCTCGTGCTCGGGTCGCTGGACTTGCCGCAAGTCGAGGCGATGCTGGGCTCGATGCTGGCGCTCGCCGCAGCGGATCGCCGCGATCTGGCCGCCCGGCTGCACGCGGAGGGGGGCGGCAACCCCTCCTATACGGTGGAAATGGTCTCCGCGCTGGTGGACGAGGGGAGCTTGGCCGCAGGCCCGACTGGGACGTGGCACGTGGCAGCCATGGACGAGCGCCAGCTCCCCCTTCCGCGCAGCCTGCGGGAAGCGGTCGGGCGACGCCTCGCACAACTCGACGCCGGAACCCAAGATGTGCTCGACGTGGCCGCGGTGCTCGGGCGCGGCTTCCGGCGGGAGCTGCTCACCTCGGTCGCGCGACTTCAAGCGTCGACGACAGACTCGGCCCTGGGGGAATTGCTCACCCGGCGGCTGATCCGCCGTGTCCCAGATGAGGTGGACACGTTCGAGTTCGTTCACGAGCTGGTCGCCCGGGTGGCGTACGAGCGGGTACCCCCCGAGCGCCGCTACCGACTGCATCGGGCCGCGGCTCGGGCCTGGCGTGGGCAGCGAGGGCAACCCGGGGCCGCCACGGCCGCCAACCATCACCTCGCGCGTGCCCGGGCAACCGGCCGCGTCCGGCGCTGGCCCTGGAAGGCCGGCCTCACCGCGCTCCTCGCCGCAGGCGCCGCTGTTCTCGCGGGACTGTGGGTGCTCGGACCGGATCGGCGGGCGACCTTGGCCACCTTGCTCATTCGCTCCGCCCCGACCCTGGTGCCCAATCGGATCGTCGTGGCCCCGCTGGCCAATCGGACCGGTGATTCCACCCTGGCGCCGATCGGCGACATGGCCGCGGACTGGATCGCGCGCGGTCTCACCCAGACCGCTCAGTTCCAGGTGGTGGATCCCCGGACGGCGTGGCTCACGGCCAAGCTGGTGACCCAGATGCCGCGCCTGCTGCGCCCGGCGGAACTGGCCGTGGGGATCGCGGAGGAAACCGGCTCCGGCCTGGTCGTGTGGGGCGGTTACTACCGGGAGGGCGACAGCCTTCGCTTCGAGGTGCAGATCACCGACGTGGCCTCGCACAAGCTGACCCGGTCGCTGGACCCGGTGAGTGCGGCGATCGGGGACCCGGCGAGCGTCATCCCGACGCTCGCTCGGCGCACCGTGGCCACCGTGGCCACCGCGGTGGATACCCTGAGCGTGGGCATGGCGGCGGGGCTGAGCCAGCCGCCGTCGTATCCGGCATATGATGAGGTGAGCCGTGCCTGGGAGAGTTTCTGGCGCGGCGACACCGCGGATCTGTTCAAGCGGACGGCGCACGCCAGCGCGCTCGACAGCGACTACATGCCACCGCGCCTCATGGAGGCGTACGTGCGTTCGCTGAATGGCCAGTGGCCGGCGGTGAACTCGATCGTGCAGCAGATCGAAACTCACCGGGGACGGCTCACGGCCGCGGAGAACGCGATCGTGGACGGCCTCGAGGCGAACCTCCGGGGCGACCGTCCGGGCCGCGTCCGTGCAGCGCGCGATCTGGCCCGGCTCACGCCGGGCTCCTTCGAGGGGTACACGCTGCTCGCGGAGATGGCCTTGAGCGTCGACGACCCCGCGCAGGCGATCGAA
>JBBSHB010000037.1:0-23725 GCA_038253515.1 Gemmatimonadales bacterium
CGCACGCTCTTCTACAAGATGCGGCGGCTCCCGGTCCACTGAGCCCCGCGTCGCGCAACAAAGCGCGCTCGGTGCAACCAAATGCAGTGCAGGCGACCCCCTCGTCTCTCGTAAATCATTGTCAGCATGCGTCTTGGCGTTTGGTACGCCTCCTGCCTTAGCAGGGGGCGAGCGCGGCCACAGGACCTGCCGCCACAGTTCAACCCAGGGAGAGGCTCCGTGACCCGTCGAGCTGGTTTCAGTCTGATCGAGATGCTGATCGTGGTGGTGGTGATCGGGTTGATGACCCTGATCGCGCTGCCACGGCTGAACGATGCGTTCGCGCAGAACAACCTCAACAGCGCGCGCGTGAAGATCATCTCCCTCTTCTCTACGGCACGCGCCAATGCGGCGGGGACCAGCCGGACCACGGTGCTGCGGCTGAGTGGAAACCGGATCTACGTGGTCTCGTGGCCCAAACTCAACGGCGCCGCGGGCATCGATACGGTGACCCCGGTCGAGAACATCAATACCGAATACGGTGTCGCCGCCGGTGTCAGCGCCGACTCCATTCTCCTCGACCAGAGCGGTCTCGGCCGCAACGGCTCGACGATCATCCTGACCAAGAGCGGTCGGGCCGACACCATCACCATCAACCAATACGGGCAAATCCAGAAATGACCCAGCGCGAGCGGGGCTTTACTCTCATCGAGGTCATGCTGGCCGTCGTGCTGCTCACCATCGGCGCCATGGCGCTGGTCGGCTCGTCGGCGCTGGTGACCCGGATGATCGGGAAGGGCAAGGAATCCACGCTCGCGGTGCAGGTGGCCACGGCGCGGTTCGAGCAGTTGCGAACCATCGCCGCATCCACCGCCACGCCGTGCTCCGCGGGCGGCTTCGCTTCGGGCAGTGCCTCCCCCAACAGCGCCGGTGTCTCCGAGAGCTGGGTGGTGGGTCCGGCACCCGCCACCGGCACCGGCCGGGTCGTCACCGTCATCGTGACCTACCGCAACAACCGCGGGACGGTCGCGGATACGCTCACCACCACCTTCCTCTGCAAGTGACCATGACCATGACCGATCGCCGTGGGTTCACGATGGTGGAGCTGATGGTGGCGCTGGTGCTCACTCTGGCCGTTGGCGGGGTGACGTACGGGCTCCTGGTCAACAGCCAAAGGGTCTCGCGCTCCCAGACGGAGCACGTGGGCATGCAGGACAACGTGCGCTCGGGGGCGCTGATCGTGGCCAACGAGCTGCGTGAGGTCGGATACGATTCGGTTCCCACTGCCGTGCCTGCGCTCGGGCCAGGCAACGCGACCAATTCGGACCTCATCCTGATGGAGTCCGGCAAGCTTCGGTACCGCGCCTGGCGCGGGATCGGATTCACCTGCTTCCCCCCGGCCGCGGCCGAGCTGCGGTTGGAGACCAGCACGTACATGGGGGTGCGCCAGCCTCAGGTCAACGACAGTCTCGTTGTCTACGTGGAACGGACCAACAGCACCGCCCAGGACGATGCCTGGGTGCACGCCAGGGTCACGGCGGTAGTGACAAACAAGCCGTGCACGAACGGCAACGCCGCCCTCGCGCTGTCCATCGCCTACCTGGCTGGAACGGACGGCGCCGCTGTGACGGCCGCGATGGTCCAAGGCGGGCCGGTCCGTATCTACGAGGCGATGGAGATGAAGCATTACCAGTCGGGCACGCAATGGTGGCTGGGGATGCTCTCCCTCAACGCTGGCGGCGTCATCCAGCCGGTGCTCGGCCCCCTGGCCGACAGCACCGCTACCCAGAGCGGGCTCGTCTTCCGGTACCTCGACAGGGACCGCCTCGTGACGACGGTGCCCAAAAACGTTCGTGAGATCCAGGTGACGCTCAAGGGTGTCTCCGACGGCGCGGTGCGGACCGGCGGCGGGGCCAGCAGCTTGGCTGTCGACACCCTTGCGCTCACCACCAACGTGGCGCTCCGGAACACGCTCCGCCCATGACCCCGACACTCTCTCAGGAGACTTCCATGCGGACCTCGAGGCTCACCGACGAACGCGGCATGGCGCTGGCCGTGGCCATCTTCGCGCTCATCGTCATCGGCGCGCTGGTGGCCGGGGCCTTCTTCGCCGGCCACCTCGAGCAGCGCACCGGGCGGAACACGCTCTACGCGGCCCAAGCCGCCGACGCGGCGGAACAGGGCGTGGCAGGCGTGGTTTCCGACTGGGACCAGTTCAACCTGAACAACATCGCGGTCGGCACCACGACTTCGCTGGGCACCATCACCGTCGGCCGCACCAGGTACACCCAGGACGTCCGGCGGCTCAACAACGACCTCTTCCTGGTCCAGAGCCTCGGCTCGCGGGTGGACGCCGCCGGCACGCCGTTGGCGCAGCGGAAGGTGGCGATGGTGGCGCGCCTGAGCTACGTCACCGCCACGGCCAACGCCGCGGTCACGGCGGGCAAGACCGTCAACTTCAACGGCAACGCCTTTGAGGTCGTCGGCAACGATTCCGTGCCGCAGGGCTGGAGCGGGGAGCCGGGCTGCACCACGGGTGCCGCCAAGGCCGGCGTTCGTACCGCGGAGACGGTGACTGCCAGCGGCCAGCAGGCCGACAACATCGTCGGCAATCCGCCGAAGGTCGAGCACGATCCGACCGTCACCGCCAACTTCTTCAACATCTTCGGCGACGTCACCTTCGACGACCTGAAGAAGAGCGCCGACATCGTTCTGCCGAACACCACGCCGTACAATGGCGCGGCGCCGTCGCTGACCGCCGGCGCGCCGCAGCGCTGCAACACCGCGGATCAGATGAATTGGGGCGAGCCGCACCGCAATGGTGGGGGTTATACCGCCCAGTGCGTAAACTACTTCCCGATTCTCTACGGCAGCGGCACCCAGACCAAGCTGGCGGCGGGCGGTCGCGGGCAGGGCCTGCTCCTGGTCGAGGGGGATCTGGAAATCTCGGGCGGCTTCGAGTGGACCGGACTGATCGTCGCCAAGGGCGGCATCAAGATCACCGGCAACGGCAACAAGATCGTCGGGGCCCTGCTGGCGCAGGACGTGGCCGTCGACGACCAGAACAGCATCAGCGGCAACACCACGCTGCAGTTCTCTTCGTGCGCCCTCAGCAAGGCGATTCAGGGGTCCGCCTTCGCCGAGCCGCTCACCATGCGGAGCTGGGTACAGGCCTACACCAACTAGATCGACGGCGGCGGGGGGTGATGCCACAGCTTGCACCCTCCGTCGCCGCGCCCCACTCCTGCATCGCGAGAAAGGGCTTGCGAAAGGGAAGATTCGGGGCCTTCACCCCCTCGCACCCCCCCGGTACCATCTGCGGTAAAACGCTTCCCTCAAATGACTTCGCAAACTGCAATTTGTGTGGCACATCGGTTGCCCTCTGACGGTCGGATTGCCCTTCATACCCCGGCATTTCGGACCGAGATCGCGGCAAGCAGAACGGCCAGAGCCACCCCTCAACTAGCGGACATTATGGGACTCTTCGGGCGCAATGCGGTGACGGTGGGCCTGGACATCGGCAGCGGGCTCATCAAGCTCGTCGCGATCTCGCACTCCTCCGGCGGACCGGTCCTCACCAAGGTGGCGTTCACCTCGGTGGTGAACGACGCCATCGTCGAGGGTGAGGTCATGGACCCCGGCATCGTGGCGGAGGCCATCAAGGGACTGCTCGCGTCCGCCGGGATCAAGGCCAAGAAGGTGGTGACCGCGGTGGGCGGGCGGGACGTGATCATCAAGAAGATCGCGATGGACCGGATGAAAGAGGTCGAGGCGCGCGAGGTGATCCGCTGGGAAGCGGAGCAGCACGTGCCGTTCGACATGGACAACGTGGAGCTCGACTTCCAGATCCTGGATCCCGAGGGCGAAGGGCTGCAGATGACGGTGCTCCTGGTGGCCGCCAAGCGCGAGCTGGTGGAGCACAAGGTGGCGCTGCTGGCGGACGTAGGGCTCGAGGCCAGCGTCATCGACGTGGATGCCTTCGCGCTCCACAACGCCTTCGAGATCAACTACCCGGAAGCCATGCACGGCGTCGTCGGCCTGGTCAACATCGGCCACGAGACCACCAACATCAACATCCTGGACGACGGCGTTCCGGTGCTCACCCGGGACATCCCGGTCGGCACCCGCCGCTTCAAGGAAGATCTCCAGCGGGAGCGCGGCCTCTCCGCCGAGGAGGCCGACCGGCTGCTCCAGGGCGTCGAGTCGAGCGAGGCGCTCGATCCGTTCCTCGAGTCGCGTGGCGAGGAGCTGGCGGTCGGCATCGAGCGCGCCGCCGCGTTCCTCCAGTCGGCCAGTCGGTCGGCGGGCGGTATCTCCCGGATCTTCACCACCGGTGGCGGCGCCCGCATTCCCCGGCTGAACAAGGTCCTGTCGGACCGTCTCAAGATCCCGGTCCAGCTGGCCAATCCGATCGAGAAGCTGCAGGTGGCGGATGGGGTGTTCGACCTGTGGCCGGTGGACGAGGTCGCGCCCCTGCTGATGCTCCCGATTGGTCTCGCGCTGCGCAGCGCGGCGTAAACCCGAGCCCCGGACGTCACGACCGATGATCACCGTCAATCTCCGCCCGAACCTCAAGCGCAAGCGCGCCGGGTCGCCCTTTCAGGGGGCGATGCAGGGCTTCCGCGGTCTGGGCAGCAAGATCAAGGACCCGCTTCTCCTCCTCGCGGTGGCGAGCTGGGTGGGCGTGCTCGGCTGGCTCGGCTTCGTGGTCCTGGGCACCTCCCGGGAGCTCAACGCGCTGGTGCCGCAGCTCGAGTCGACCCGGGCGGAGAACAAGCGGTTCAAGGCATTCCTGACCGAGAAGCGGCATCAGGAGACCATCCGTGACTCGCTGGTCTCCCAGATCGCCGTCATCCGCCATGTGGACGGCGACCGGTACGTCTGGTCCCACGTGCTCGACGAAGTGACCAAGGCGCTCCCGGCCTACACCTGGCTGATCGACGTGGGCATCGCCGGCGCGACCGCCAACCACCTTGCTCCGCCGACCCCGGCCCCGGCTCCTGCCACCCCGGCGTCGCAGAAGGTGGCCGATTCGGTGGCGAACGCGCCCCCCGCGCCCTCGGTGATCCAGTTCGAGGTCAACGGGCGCACCGTGGACATCCAGGCCTATACCCGGTTCCTCCGGCAGCTCGAAGCCTCTCCCTGGGTCACCGACGTCACGCCGGTGTCGGCGCAGACCGTGGTGGAGAAGGAGCGGCCGATCACGGCGTTCACCATCCGGGCCACCTACAAGCAGGCGGACTCGGCATACATCCGGACGGTTCCCCTCAGCCAGTCGGTGAGGTAGGCGCGCCATGGCATCCCTGTCGTCACAGAAATCCGCCCCGTTCCTGGTGGTGCTGCTCGCGGCGGTCGTCGGCTACATCGCCTACACCGGGGCGGTCATCAACACCCTCGGCATGTCCGGGGTCACCGCGCGTAAGGAGCGGGTCGCCGCGCTGCGCGACACGATCGGGCAACTGAGCGCGGCCACCGACAGCGCCAAGAAGGAGCTCGCCCGCGGCACGGTGGAGGATCTCCGCAAGCGCCTGGAGACCTACCGCGGCAGCCTCTCGCTTCTCCGCCGGCTGGTGCCGGAGCGGAACGAGGTGCCCAACCTGCTCGACGACATCTCCAGCCGGGGCAAGATCCGCGGGGTGACGCTGTCGCAGGTGGTCCCCCTGCCGGTCGAGTCCGGGCCGGTGCCGTTCGACACCTACAAGTACAACATGTCGGTCATCGGGCACTACGATCAGATCGGCGAGTTCCTCGCCGACGTCGCCAGCCTGCAGCGCATCATCGTGCCGTACGATCTCACGGTGGGCGTGGCCAACATGAACGCGGCCAAGGCGCTGGGCGACACGTCCGGCTCCCTGCTCGAGGCCAAGTTCCAGATCCGCACGTACGTCAAGTCTTCCAGTCCGGAGGGAGAGGCCAGTGGCACCTAACGCTCTGCTCGGGTTCGCCCTGCTCGGCGCGCTGACGCTCGCCGGCTGCTCCGGCACGGGGCAGCAGGACGAGACCAAGGCGGCCCAGGCCCAGTTGGCCGCGCTGCGAGCCCGCACCGACAGCCTGCGGCAACACGCTCAGGCGGCGCCCCACCGCGACACGGCGGCCGCGCAGTCGACGCTCGCCGCGACGACCACGCTGGGAGCCCATCGGCCGGACAGCTCCAAGGCGAAGCCGGTTGCCGCGCCCGCCGCGGACTCGATCGCCCGGATGGACGATGCCGAAGCGGCGATGGCGGACTCGGCACAGAAGGCGCGCGAGATCGAGGTGTTGCGGGAAACGTTCGCCTACGCCGGCGGCACCCGCGACCCGTTCAACTCGCTGCTCACCGTGGACAAGAACGGCCCCGAGATCGCCGATCTCGATCTGGTGGGCGTCTATCAGGATCTCCGCACTCCGGCGAACAGCGTCGTGGTGCTGCGGGAAAAGGTCTCCTCCAAGCGGCACAAGCTGCGGGTGGGTGACCGGTTGAGCCGGGCGCGGCTGGTCCAGATCCGGCCCCGGGATGCTGTCTTCATGATTCAGGACTTCGGATTCGAGCGCCAGGAAACTCTCTCGCTGCGCAAGCAGGAGGTCGAGACACCATGACGGGTATGTATCGCTTTGTGCTCATCGCCACCGCGGCCTTCGGCCTGGTCTCTCCGGTCCGGGCCGATGAGCCCGCCAGTGGAGAGGTCACGGCCGTGAGCCTCTCGCCGGCCGCCGGCAACTCCGAGGTGGTGATCGGCATTCACGGCGCCGTCCAGGTGCGTGACTTCATGCTCACCTCGCCTGACCGCATGGTGCTGGACGTCGTGGGCGCCCGGCTCAACCAGACGGCCGCGGTCCTGTACGACGGGGTCAAGCGGGGCGGAGTGCTCAACCTCCGGTACTCGCAGTTCCGACCCGACATCGTGCGGATCGTGCTGGAGCTGGACGGGCCCAAGACCTATCGGATCGACCGGGCCGCCGAGGCGATCCGGGTGAACTTCGGCCCCGCGCCGTCGTTCCAGGCCTGGTCCTCGGAAGACGCGGGCGCGGATGTGGCGGCTGATGAAGTTCCGGCCGCGGCGCCGCAAGCGCCAGTGCTGACCCGGAAGCCGGAAGTCCATGTGGGCAGCGGCACCCCAATGCTCACTCGGGCCGAGGAGCCGCGGATCACGGTCACCTGGGATCGCGCCAGCATCGCGGATGTGGTCGCCGGGTTCGCCGCCTTCAGCGGGCGCACCATCATCCTGGGCAAGGACATCAAGGGCGACGTCAACGCCGAGATCAAGAATCAGCCCTGGCCCCAGGCGTTCCAGGCCATCCTCGCCACGCAGGGCCTCTCGGCCCAGGAGATGGCGGGCGGCATCATCCGGGTGGACTCGCCCACGGCGCTCGCCGCGCTCGACTCGCTCGAGCCGCTGGAGACCAGCATCGTCCGGATCAACTACGCGCAGGCCGGCTCGCTGGCTAAGACCGTCGAGAGCATCCTCACCAAGAACCGGGGCCGCGTCGTCGCCGATACCGGCTCCAACGCGCTGATCCTGACCGACACCCGGAGCCGCATCGCCAGCGTGAGCGACTTCGTCCGCGGGCTCGACATCCGCACACCCCAGCTCTCGATCCAGGCCAAGATCATCTTCGTCGACCGCACCGACGTCGAGCAGCTCGGGCTCAAGTACGACCTGGGCAACCGCAACCAGTTCTTCAACAAGCTGGTGCAGCGGCCCGACCCGACCAATCCGGGCAAGTTCCTGGACAAGGCGGTCAATATCATCGATCTGGGCGGCAACTCGGTGTCGGCCATCGGCAACGCCGACGCCAGCATCACCGCCTCGGCGCTCGACCTGGTCTTTTCGACCAGCATCGGCGGCTTCTCGCTCACCAGCTTCCTGAGCGCGTTGGAGAAGAGCGAGCTCGCCGACATCCAGGCGGAGCCGGTCATCTCCACGCTGGACAATCGCCAGGCGGACATCCTCGTGGGTGAGGAGACTCCGGTGCGCGTCATCGACGCGTCAGGCGGCGGTACCGGCGGCACCGCCCGCGCCAACGTGCAGTTCAAGGAGACCGGCATCCGGCTCACGGTCACTCCGCACGTGACCAACAACCGCCAGGTGCTCATGCAGCTCCACACCGAGCGCTCGGCCATCCAGCCGCTCGCCGCGGCGGACCTCGGCTTCATCTTCCAGAAGCAGAAGGCCGACAACCAGCTCCTGGTCGAGGACGGCGAGACCGCGGTCATCGGCGGCCTCACGGTCACCACCGTCACCAAGAACCGGTCGGGGATTCCGCTCTTGAGCGGGCTGCCCATCATCGGGAAGCTCTTCTCCTTCTCTGATGAGCAGGAAAACCGGCGCGACCTCATTATCTTGGTCACGCCCCGGATCACCGACGACGGCGTCTCGGAGTAGGAGCCGCGCGGCGCGGCCGCTCTCCAGCACCACGACGGGAACGAGCCCGGCGCAGGCCGGGCTCGTTCATTTCCCTTCTCCCCCGGGCGCGAAGTGAGGCCCGCGTGAGCTTCCGATTCTCCACGGCCGGCGAATCCCACGGCAAGGCGTTGATCGCCCTGGTCGAGGGGCTCCCGGCCGGATTGCCGGTCTCGGCCGAGTGGGTCGATCGCGACCTCCTCCGCCGGATGCAGGGCTACGGCCGCGGCGCCCGGATGAAGATCGAGCGCGACCACGTCGAGTGGATCGCGGGCATTCGCGCGGGCGAGACGCTCGGCTCGCCGGTCGCGATGCTCATTCCCAACCGCGATTGGGGGAACTGGGAAGACGTGATGGCCCACGAGGCCACGGCCCAGCCGGGCGAGCTCCGCCGCCGCCGGGTCACCCGTCCTCGGCCCGGCCACGCCGACCTGGTGGGCGTGCTCAAGTACGACCGGGTCGATGCCCGCGACATCCTGGAACGTGCCAGCGCCCGGGAGACGACCGCGCGGGTGGCGGCCGGGGCCCTCGCTCGCCGCCTGCTTGACGAGTTCGGCGTCGAGATCGGCAGCCACGTCATCTCCCTGGGCGGCATCGCGGCCGCGCCGCCGGCCGAGCTGCCGGTGCCGCTCAACGAGGCCGCGGACCGGTCCGAGATCCGGGTGCTCGACCCTGCGGTGGAGGCGGCCATCATCGCCCGGATCGACCAGGCCAAGAAGGCGGGCGACACCCTCGGCGGCGAGGTCGAGGTCGTCGCTCGTGGTGTGGTGGTGGGGCTCGGCAGCCACGTGAGCTGGGACCGGAAGCTGGATGGCCGGCTCGCCGGCATGCTGATGTCGATCCCGGCGGTCAAGGCGGTGGAAATCGGCATGGGAGTCGAGGCGGCCCGACGGCCCGGGTCGGAGGTCCACGATCCGATCGACCCCTCGGGTCACGCTCCGCCGCGCGGGGGCGATGCCCGGGGCGGCTTCCGCCGTCGGTCCAACAACGCCGGCGGGCTGGAGGGGGGGATCACCACCGGCGAGCCGGTCGTCATCCGGGTAGCGATGAAGCCGATCTCGACACTCATGTCGCCCCTCCCTACCGTGGATCTCACCTCGGGCCAGCCGGCCAGCGCCCAAAGCGAGCGCTCGGACGTGACCGCCGTCCCGGCGATGGGTGTCATCGCGGAGGCCCTGGTGGCCATCGTGCTGGCCGACGCCATGCTGGAGAAGTTCGGGGGAGACTCGCTCGCCGAGATGCGCCGCAACTTCGTCGGATACGTCGGCGCGCTGGGGTCGCGCTGGGCCACCCTGCGTGAAGCGGTGGAGGGCTGATGCCTCGTCACCTGCTGCTGGTCGGGCTCCCGGGGAGCGGAAAGAGCACCGTCGGCAAGCTGGTGGCCGAAGGCCTGAGCGCGCCGTTGATCGACGTCGACAGCCTCCTGATCCGGGAGATGGGCATGCCGGTGGCCCAGATCTTCGGGATGGTCGGCGAGTCCAGGTTCCGCAAGATGGAGCGCGACGCCGTCGTGGCGGCGCTCCACGCCTCCCCCGCCGTGGTGGTGCCCGGAGCCGGATGGGCGGCCCAGCCGGGCCAGCTCGATGAGGCCCGGGCCGTCGCCACCATTATCTATCTCAAGTGCACCGCCACGGTGGCCGCTCGCCGGAGCGAGCAGGGCGAGCTTCGGCCGCTCCTCACCGGGGCCGATCCGCTGCAGTTGATGCGGGAGCTTCTCAAGGCGCGGGAACCGTTCTACCGCCTCGCCGATTATGAGGTCGCGGCGGAGAGCAGCTCGCCGGCCGTGGTGGCCGAAGGGGTGCTGCGGGTGGCGACAAGCTCCGCGGGATGGCCCGGGACAATCCTCTCCAAGTAATTGCCACAGATAGCGTTACATTAAAGCAACGGGGTCCCGTCGCGACCTTGGCGGTTGCCAACGTCGGTCCGGCCGGATTTCTTGCTACTCCCGTGATGACCTTTCGATGACCCCAGTGGTTACAGTGGAGACATGGCGACAAGACCGAAGCGAACCGTAAAACCCCCCAAGAATGCCAAGCCGGCGGCAGCCAAGCCGGCGGTCAAGCCGGTGGCAGCCAAGCCGGCGGCGGTCAAGCGGAAGGCCGGCACGCCCCGTGGCAGACCTCGGGGGGAGGGGAGCGCGTTGGTGATTGTCGAGTCGCCGACCAAGGCGAAGACGATCGGCAAGTACCTGGGTGCGGGGTACGACGTGAGGGCCACCGTGGGGCACCTGCGGGACCTGCCCACCCGCGAGCTCGGGGTGGACGTGGAGCGCGGGTTCGAGCCGAAGTACGTCACCATCAAGGGCAAGACCAAGACCCTCTCGGAGCTCAAGAAGGCCGCCAAGGGCGCCTCTACCATCTATCTGGCCACCGACCCCGACCGGGAAGGCGAGGCCATCGCCTGGCACGTGGCCGACCAGCTCAAGTCCACCGTGCCGACCCATCGGGTGCTGTTCCACGAGATCACCAAGGACGCGATCCAGGCGGCGATGCGGGATCCCGGCGAGATCGACGACCGCAAGGTGAACGCGCAGCAGGCGCGCCGCATCCTCGATCGTCTGGTCGGCTACAAGGCGAGCCCCATCCTCTGGCGGAGCATCAAGACCGGGCTGTCGGCCGGACGGGTCCAGACCGTGGCGCTCCGGCTCATCGTCGAGCGGGAGCGCGCCATCCGCGCCTTCACGCCCGAGGAGTACTGGAGTATCGAGGCGCTCTGCGCCAAGGGTGGGCAGACTTTCGAGGCGGCGCTCGCCAAGGTCGGCGGTCACAAGCCCCAGTTGCATTCGGCCGCGGACGCGCAGGCGGTGGTCGACGCGGTACGGCCGCTCCCCTTCATCGTCACCAAGGTCGAAAAGCGGCACCGGAAGAAGAACCCCGGAGCCCCCTTCACCACCAGCACGCTGCAGCAGGAGGCGGCCAAGAAGCTGGGCTTCTCCTCCCGCCGCACCATGCGGGCGGCGCAGGACCTGTACGAGGGCATGGACGTCGGCGAGGACGGGCCCGTCGGTCTCATCACCTACATGCGGACCGACTCGGTGCGGGTCTCGGACGCCGCCATCGCCTCGGTGCGGGACTTCATCGGGCGGAGCTACGCCAAGCCCTACCTGCCCGAGTCTCCCAACGCGTACAGCTCGAAGAAGAACGCCCGGGTGCAGGACGCGCACGAGGCCGTCCGACCGACCGATGTGAACCGCCGCCCGGAGCAGGTGCAGCGTTACCTGGAGCCCGACCAGTTCCGGCTCTACCAGCTGATCTGGCAGCGCTTCGTGGCCTCGCAGATGACGCCCGCGGTCTACGACATGACGATCGTGGACTTCGACCTCGGCCAGTATCTCTTCCGGGCCACCGGCTCGGTGCTGGTGTTCGACGGGTACCACGTGCTCTACACCGAGGGCCGGGAGAAGGAGGAGGGCAAGACGATGGACGATCTGCCGCCGATCCCGCCGCTCGCCGTGGGCGACCGGGTCGAGGTCCGGGAGATCACCCCGTCGCAGCACTTCACCGAGCCCCCGCCGCGGTTCTCCGAGGCCAGCCTGGTGAAGGAGCTGGAGCGGCTCGGCATCGGCCGCCCCTCCACCTACAGTGCCATCATCTCCACCCTCTCCGCCCGGGAGTACGTGAAGGTGGAGCAGCGCCGGTTCTTCCCCACCGAACTGGGTGAGCTGGTGGAGAAGATCATGGTCGGCAAGTTCCCCGGGATCTTCAACGTCGAGTTCACCTCCGAGATGGAGACCGAGCTCGACCGGATCGAGGACGGGGAGCTCCTCTGGCAGGGCGTGCTGACCGATTTCTACCGTCCGTTCAGCAAGGCGCTCGAGGCGGTGGACCTGAACGCGCTGGTGGCCGACGCCCACGGTCTCGTGCCGGAGGAGCTCGCCAAGGAGCGCTGCCCCAAATGCGGCTCCCCTATCGAGCTCAAGACCGGCCGGTTCGGGCCCTACCTGGCCTGCGTCAAGTACAAGGACACCTGCGACTACGTGAAGTCGCTCCGGAAGGGCCGGGCGCCCGACCGGCCGACCGAGGAGAAGTGTCACCTCTGTGCCTCGCCGATGGTCATCAAGACCGGTCGGTTCGGCGAGTTCCTGGCGTGCACCACGTACCCGGCGTGCAAGGGCACCCGGGCCATTCCACTGGGGATCAAGTGCCCCAAGTGCATCGAGGGCGACCTCGCCGAGCGGCGCACCAAGCGCGGCAAGTCGTTCTGGGGCTGTGTGCGGTACCCGGCGTGCGACTTCTCGACCTGGAACAAACCGGTGCCGGACACCTGCCCGGAATGCGGCTGGGTGGGCATGGAGAAGAAGTTCAGCAAGACCGAGGGCGAGAGCCGGACCTGCCTCAAGTGCGGCCACAAGATGATCGTCGCCGAGCCCGAGGAGGTGGCGCTGGCGTGAACGCCACCGTCGTCGGCGGAGGGCTCGCCGGCTCGGAGGCGGCCTGGGCGCTGGCCGAGCGGGGCGTTCGGGTGACTCTCTACGAGATGCGGCCGGTGGTCCCGACGCCGGCCCATCACACCGACCGCCTCGCCGAGCTGGTCTGCAGCAACTCCTTCAAGTCGGTCGATCTCACCAACGCGCACGGCCTCCTGAAGGCCGAGCTGCGGGCGCTGGGCAGTCTCCTGCTCCCCTGCGCCGATGAGGCGCGGGTGCCCGGAGGAACGGCGCTCGCGGTCGACCGGGAGCTCTTCTCCCGGGCCGTGCACCAACGGGTGACCTCGCATCCCGACATCACCGTCGTGCGCGAGGAGGTGACCGCGCTCCCCTCGCCCGGTGTGGTGGCGACCGGGCCGCTCACCTCGGAGCGGTTGAGCGGCGCGCTGGCCGAGCGGCTCGGCTCGGCGGCACTCGCGTTCTACGACGCGATCGCCCCGGTGGTGGCCGACGACTCGCTGGATCACGACCGGCTCTACCCGCTCTCCCGCTACGGCAAGGGCGAGGGGGACGACTACCTCAATGCGCCGATGGATGCGGCGGCGTACGAGCGGTTCATCGACGCGCTGCTCCAGGCCGACCAGCACCACGGCCACGACTTCGATGCGGCTCCCTACTTCGAGGGGTGCCTGCCGGTCGAGGAGATGGCTCGGCGGGGGCGGGAGACGCTCCGATTCGGCCCGATGAAGCCGGTGGGTCTGCCGGATCCGCGCACCGGGCGGGAGCCGCACGCGGTGGTGCAACTGCGCCGGGAGGACCGGGCGGGCCAGATGTGGAACCTGGTGGGCTTCCAGACCCGCCTCAGGATCCCGGAGCAGCAGCGGGTGTTCCGGATGATCCCCGGGCTGGAGTCGGCGGAGTACCTCAGGTTCGGCAGCATCCACCGGAACTCCTATCTCAACAGTCCGGCCAGCCTGGGTCCGGCGCTCACCGCGTGCGACGACGACATGCTCTTCTTCGCGGGCCAGCTCACCGGCGTGGAGGGGTACACCGAGTCGCTCGGCACCGGGCTCCTGGCGGGCATCAATCTGGCACGCCGGCTCTCCGGCCGGACCACGGCGGTGCCGCCGCCGACCACGATGCTCGGCGGCCTCTACCGCTACCTGCGCGAGGCCGATCCCCGGCACTTCCAGCCGATGAACGCCAACTTCGGGCTGCTCGATCCGTTGTCGGGGAGAGTGAAGAAGGAGCGCAAGAAGGAGCTGCTGGTGGAGCGGGCGCAGACGGATTTCGCGCGCTTCCTGGAAGAGCTCCGGTGATGGTTTGGGCTCAGATAAAGGCTCACCACGGAGACACGGAGGACACGGAGGCTCGCACGGAGCCCCCACCGCCCCAATTGGGATGTGGGGGGCTCCGTGCTGACTCCCGTGCTCTCCGTGTCTCCGTGGTGAAGTAGTTGAAGTGAGAGGCCACCGATGCCCGTAAAACCGGAAGTCACCGAGTTCCTGACGCACCTGGAGAAGGAGCGCGGGCAGTCGCTCCACACGGTCAAGGCGTACGGGCGCGACCTCGACGCGTTCACCCGGTTCTGCGACCGGCACTACGCCGGCGCCTGGACCTGGGGCACCGTCGACCGGCTCGGGCTTCGCGGCTTCTTGGGTGAGCTGCAACGCCAGGGTCTGGCCAAGCGCAGCGCGGCGCGCGCGCTCTCCGCGGTCCGGAGCTTCTACCGCTTCCTGCAGGAGACCCACGGGGTCTCCAACGGCGTCGCCCGCGCGGCGAAGGTGCCGAAGCTCGACAAGCGGCTGCCGACCTACCTGGACCGGGAGCGGACCGGCCGCCTCTTCGAATGGGCCGAGGCGCGCGCGGCCGGCGACGAGTTCGGCCCCACCCGCGATCTGGCGATCCTGGAGCTGTTCTACTCGACCGGCATCCGGCTGGCCGAGCTGAGCGGGATGAACCTGGAGGACCTCGATCTGCTCTCCGACCAGGCCAAGGTCCGGGGCAAGGGGCGGAAGGAGCGGATCGTGCCGGTCGGCTCGCGGGCGGTGTCGGCGCTGCGCCGCTATCTTAACCACCGGGAAGCCGCGGTGGCCCGGCCGGGCAGCGATCGCCGGGCGGTGTTTCTGAGCGGACGAGGCAAGCGCCTGGCGCCGCGCGGCATTCAGCGGCTGATGCACGCGATGTTCGACGCGGTCGGAGGAAACGGTCTCCGCGTCCACTCGCTCCGGCACACCTTCGCCACCCATATGCTCGATGCCGGCGCCGACCTCCGGGCCGTGCAGGAGCTGCTGGGCCACGCATCGCTCAGCACCACCCAGGTGTACACGCATACCAGTGTCGAGCGACTCAAGAAGGTGTACAACCAGGCGCATCCACGGGCCTAGCGGGGAGTCATCATTCCGTGACCCTGTTCCACGGCACCACCATTCTCGCCGTCCGCCGAGACGGCCGCGTCGCGCTCGGCGGCGACGGCCAGGTCAGCATCGGCGACACGGTGATGAAGGCGAAGTCGAGCAAGGTGCGGACCCTCAAGGGCGGCAAGGTGCTGGCCGGCTTCGCCGGCTCGGTGGCCGACGCGCTCACCCTATACGAGAAGTTCGAGGAGAAGCTGGATCGCTACCCCGCCAACCTCCCGCGTGCCGCGGTCGAGCTGGCCAAGGACTGGCGGAGCGACCGCGTGCTCCGGCGGCTGGAGGCCCTGCTGGTGGTGGCCGACTTGGAGCACGCCTTTCTGCTGAGCGGCTCCGGGGAGCTGATCGAGCCCGACGACGGTATCGTGGCCGTCGGCTCGGGCGGGAATTTCGCCCTGGCCGCCGCGCGGGCGCTGCTTCCCGTCGGCGGGCTCAGCGCCCGCGACGTGGTGCAGCGCTCGCTCGAGATCGCGGCCGACATCTGCGTCTTCACCAACCGGCACATCACCATTCTGGAGCTGCCGGGCGAGAAGTGATATGACCGACATCGCCACCGACGTGCCCGTTCCCGAGACCGGCGAGCCCGCGGCACCGCTCCCCTGGCTGGAGGAGATGCCGCCGCGGCAGATCGTGGCGGAGCTGGACCGCTACATCGTGGGACAGGAAGCCGCCAAGAAGGCGGTCGCCATCGCGGTGCGGAACCGCTGGCGCCGGGCCCAGGCGCCGGACGATATCCGGGACGAGATCACCCCGTACAACATCATCATGATCGGCCCCACGGGCGTGGGGAAGACCGAGGTGGCGCGGCGGCTGGCGCGCCTGAGCGGCGCGCCGTTCATCAAGGTCGAGGCGTCGAAATTCACCGAGGTGGGCTACGTCGGCCGTGACGCGGAGTCGATGGTGCGCGACCTGGTGGATTCCGCCATCAACATGGTGCGGACCGAGCGGGAGGACGAGGTCTATCCCCAGGCCGAGCGACGGGCGGACGAGCGGTTGCTCGATCTGCTCCTCCCGGCCGCTCCGCCGCCGATGAAACCCGATGGCGCCGGGACGACCGTGAGCCCGGTGTTCGTGGTGGGCTCCAGCGGTCAGGCCCGCCCGGAGCGCGCCGCCACCGCGGAGGAAGAGCGGCGGCAGCGCTCCCGCGAGAAGCTGCGCGAGATGCTGACCGACGGCCGGCTGGACGATCGGGAGGTGGAGATCGAGGTGGTGCCCCAGAACTTTCCCATGATGGACCTGATCCAGCCGCCCCAGGGGATGGAAGGCGCGGACATCAACTTCACCGAGATGCTCCAGGAGATGCTGCCGAAGCGGAAGAAGCGGCGCACGGTGAAGGTGCCGGAGGCCCGGCGGGTCATGATCGACGAGGAGCTCAAGAAGCTGGTCGACATGGACGACGTGGTGAACGAGGCGCTCGACCGGGTGGAGAACCACGGCATCATCTTCATCGACGAGATCGACAAGATCGCCGGGGACCGGGGGCAGGCGGGCGGGCCGGACGTGTCCCGCGAAGGAGTGCAGCGCGATCTCCTGCCGATCGTGGAGGGCTCCACCGTGCAGACCCGCTACGGCTATGTCCGGAGCGACCACATCCTGTTCATCGCGGCCGGCGCGTTCCATGTGTCCAAGCCCTCGGACCTCATCCCCGAGCTGCAGGGCCGCTTCCCCATCCGGGTGGAGCTGCTGCCCCTCACCGAGCAGGACTTCATTCGCATCATGACCGAGCCGGAGAACGCGCTCACCAGGCAATATCAGGCGCTGGTGGCGGCGGAGGGGGCGGAGCTCGAGTTCACCCCGGAGGGGATCGCGGAGGTGGCGCGGGTGGCGTTCATGGCCAACGACCGGATGGAGAACATCGGCGCGCGGCGGCTCCACACCGTGATGTCGGCGCTGATGGAGGAAGTGCTCTTCGAGCTGCCGGACTATCCGGAAAAGAAGATCGTGTTCGGCGCGGAGAACGTCCGGGAGCGGCTGGCGAAGATCATCAACGACGACGATCTCAGGCGGTATATCCTCTAGCGGCAAGCCGTTCCACGACGTATAGTAACAAACTCCAGAATCAGCCAGCTTTCAGGGTAGGGGGAGCTCGCCGGCTCCCCACCGAGGCCTCACGTGGGTGCCACCGTGATGGACCAGGTTGACCGCCTGCGGGCCGCGCTCGCGGACCGTTATGAGCTCGATCGGGAGATCGGGTCCGGGGGCATGGCCCACGTCTACCTCGCCCACGATCGGCAGCACGACCGGGACGTCGCGATCAAGGTGTTGCGGCCCGAGCTGGCGGCCGCGATCGGCAGTGAGCGGTTCCTGCGCGAGATCCGCATCGAGGCCCGCCTCCAGCACCCCCACATCCTGCCGCTCTACGACTCGGGTACCGCTGACGGGTTCCTCTACTACGTCATGCCTTACGTCGAGGGCGAGACCCTCCGGGAGCGGATCCGGCGAGAGAAGCAGCTCCCGCTCGCGGACGCCCTCCAGATCACCCGGGAGGTCGCCGACGCGCTGAGCTACGCCCATGCCCACAATGTGGTCCACCGCGACATCAAGCCGGCCAACATCCTGTTGACCGGGGGGCACGCGTTGGTGGCGGACTTCGGGATCGCGAAGGCGATCTCGGAGGCGGATGCGGACGCCCTGACGGGAACCGGCATGGCCGTCGGTACGCCGGAGTACATGAGCCCGGAGCAGGGGAGCGGGGATCACGGCGTTGATGCCCGCACCGACATTTACGCGCTCGGCTGCGTGCTCTACGAGATGCTCGCCGGGGAACCGCCCTTCAGCGGCCGGACTCCCCAAAACATCCTGGCCCGGCATCGGCAGGACTCTCCCCCGCCCCTCCACGTCGTGCGGCCCGGGCTGCCCCCCGAGCTCGAAGCCAGCGTCGAGAAAGCGCTCGCAAAGGTCCCGGCCGACCGGTTTCAGACGGCCGCCTCCTTTGCTGCCAGTTTCACCGAGGGGACGGGAACCCGGGAGCGCTCCGGCCGCCGACGCGCCTGGCGCCTTCCCCTTGGCTTGGGTGCGGGGACAGCAGTCCTGGCGACACTCGCGTTGGCTGCGATTCTTCATCACGCGCCCAGAGCCTCCTCCTCCTCGCCGATCGGCGTGGTCGTTCTGCCGTTCGACGGATCGGCTGATCCTCGCGATCCCCACCGCGGGTCGGCGGTCGCTGGTCATGTCCTGCTCGCGGAGGCACTCGATTGGGTGCCAGGATTGCGCTCAATCGACGGAAGCGGGCTACTGGGTCCCGCTGGCAGTTCGCGCTCGGTCCCCCTCTCCAAACTGCTTGGCGCCGCCGCCCGGTTGGGAGGGAAGTATGTGGTTACCGGTGCGGTGCTTCCAGCGGGCGCCGGGTCCCGGGTGAGCCTCGATATCTATTCGGTGTCCAACGGGGAACGGGTGATCAAGGCTGCTGACAGCACGCTCAGCCCCGACCTGGACGGCCCGGTCGGACGACTCGCCGTGCAGTTGATCGGAGCACTTGCGGGTCGCGAGAGCCTCGACCTCGGGGCCCGGAGGGCGGCGTTCTCCTCCACCTCCTCGGCGGCTGCCTTGGGCCATCTTCTCCAGGGGCAAGTCAAGTTCTCGGCTGGGGACTACGATGGAGCCGCCTACGCCTACCGGGGGGCAATCGAAGCCGACTCCTCCTGCGGGCTGGCCTACTTGCGCCTGAGTGAGGTGCATGGCTGGAGGTACGACTACTCGGCTGCACTCTCGACCTTGGAGGCGGGCCTTCGGCTCCGGCCCCCCTTGCCGGCCCGTTGGGTGAGCCTGCTGGAGGCGCGCCGTCAATTCGTTCTGGGGAATGGCGAGGCTGCGATTGACAGGTTTCAGGGCGCCGTCCTCGACGACCGCGAGGACATCGACGCCTGGTTCGGACTCGGTGAGTCTCTGTTCCACTTCGCCGGCTATACTGGCCATTCACCTAGCGATGCCCAAGCCGCGCTCGAGCGGACCGTCGAGCTCGACAGTGCCTTCGCCCCGGTCTACGACCACGTGGTGGATCTGGCGCTACTCGCCGGCGATTCGGCGCGCGCAGCCAAGTACGTGAGCCGGATGGGCCGCGACGATCCATCCAGGCTCGTCCGGGAAGCAGCGATCCTCCTGCGATTCGGCCGGCCGGAGGCGCGCCTGGCGGCAGAGGACCAGCTTCGCCAGGCGGACCGGCAGGCGCTCTCCCAGGTGATCGCCCTGTGGGCCCATGGGTCGGCCGATCTGCCCCTGGCCGATACCCTCGCGGGCTATCTGACAGGGACCCACCGCACACCGGATGACCGCCAGAGGGGAGCCGAGTTCCGGATGGCCGTCCTGGCGGCGCAGGGTCGCTGGCCCGAGGCGGTGGCGGTCTGGAAGGAGCACGCGGGCAACCACCCGATCGACGCCTGGATGGTGCACGCCTACCTCGCCGGCTACCCCGCGGCGGAGGTCGTGAACCCGATGCTTGACTGGGCCCGGTCGCAGGTGGCCGGTGGAGTGATTCCCGATTTCACCCTTCCGATGTGGGATGACCTCCAACAGGGGTTTCAGGCGCTGGCCCACCAGGCCACCCTCATGGGGGACTCGGCGGAGGTCCTCGAACTGCTGGCCCGCATGAAGCGGGCGCGCCCGGCGACCGATCTCTCGGATCCCACACCCGCCTCCCTTCAGATGTCGCTCGAGGCCCGGTTGGCTCTGCTGGGCGGCGATTCGGCTCGGGCAATCGGGCTGCTCCAAAACTCGCTCAGCCGCATCGACGAGCCGTACACCTGGTATTACCCACTGACCTCGATGGCCCCCCAACGCCGTTTGCTCAGTGAGCTCTTGGAGGCTCGCGGCCTCAGCGCCGGCGCGAAGCGCTGGCGCGACTCGTTCCGCAACTCATGGTCGATCGGCGACCTGCTCTTTGCCGTCCGACCCGCACCGTCCCCATCCCCAACCGGCCGATGAGGCCGGGCGCAGTCCCGGGCCGCTGCAGCCATATGGTTGCGAAGCCCATGTCCTGAACCGGGAGACCACCATGTCCTACGACCAGACCACTATCGAGGCTGTAATGGCCACGCTCCACGTCGTCGGCCAGCCCCCCATAAGAGGGGTCACCGACAAGCTCGCGTCGGTGGAGGTGGGATCGCCCGAAGCATTCTACCTGCTGGCCACCTACTGCTTCGATCTGACGCGGAAACTGGAATATTTTACCAAGATTGCTCGCCCATTCGCCGAGCAGGTTCCGCCCGAGCTGGCGAGCGAGATCCTCCAGGACACCGAAGACATCAATGCCGGGTCGACCTGGCAGCAGCGCGCGATCGTGGCCCAGCAAATCATGATCCGGCTCTATCAGGAGACTGGTGAGGAGCACGACCGGCTGCTGCTGCAATCGGCGAATCGGGTGGGCAGCTAGGGCCGGTCACGTCGGGCTGCCGCTCGCTACGCCCGCAGCTCTTCCAGGAGCGCGGCGGACGTGGGCGGCGAGTCTTCCGGCAGCTTCGCCCGCGCCCAGAGGAGCGCCGCCTCTGCACGAGGAGGCACGTCGGGACGGTCCGACCGGAGGGGCCGACGCTCCCCGCTGATGAGGCGGGCCACGATGGCCTGCGCGGTCGAGACGGTGAGGGGAGGTTTCCGGCAAGCATCTCGCATATCAACCGGCACAGCGCGTGGATATCGGAGCGGGCGTCCGCCAGCCCGCTCGAGGACAGCGGCTCCCGTGCCAGCCGCTCGATGGCGCGAGCCAATCGGCGCGAGGTGGTGCCGGAGCGGCTGGCGAAGATCATCAACGATGACGATTTGCGGCGCCTTGTAGCCGCTCGTCTCGAGCTGCACCCCTAGTCCCGCAGACTCCCCGAACCGATCTAGCCGCCGCAGGTTGGCGGACGTATCGTAAGAACGGCCCCCGCAAAGGTGGTTGCCGTGGCCGCGCCCCCCGTTCAGCCGGTCGCGACGATCCGTTGGCGGAGCGGCCCCCGGAAATCACCTCAATGGATCAGCTGGATTACTTGCGCGCCGCATGAGCCAGTCGCTACCGCCTCGACAGCGAGATCGGTCACGGGGGGATGGCGGTGGTGTATCAGGCCCGCGACCTCCAGCACGGCCGCGATGTCGCGATCAAGGTGGTCCGTCCACAGCTGGCCGTCGGACTGGGAACCGAGCGGTTCCCCCCGCGAAATTCACATCGGAGCCGCACTCCAACACACGCACCTCTTTCCCTCTACGACTCCGGCTCCGCCGACGGCTTGTCCATCGCGGGCGAGTCGCTGCGCGACCGACTCCGACGGGAGCGGCAGCTCCGTCTGTTCGACGCTCTCCAGATCGCCTACGAAGTCGCGGACGCTCTGGGCTCGAGGAGCACGTGACGCTGCCCGCCGACGACACGGTAGTCGCGATCGCCTCTCTCCGGCGGTCATTCTCGCGCATCACTAAGCTCTACACCGGGAATCACTCACTGACGGCCATGGCCTCCCAACGCTTCCTGTTGGCGAGCTGGCGGCGAAGCGCGGGGATAGCATTGAAGCCAGCCGCTGGCGCGACTCAGATGGACTGAGAACGGCGAAGCTGATGGTCCGAAGTAAGTTGTCCTACAATCTGCTCAGGAGGATTCCATGGCGACCGCATTGAATACGAAGCTAGGGAACGTTGCCTTGGCCACCAACAATCACCCCCGAGGCAAGACCCCGAAATTGGAGTCGGTGGGCCACGATCCAGATGAGCGGTTTTTCATGCTGGCCACCTTTTGCTTCGACCTCTCCCGCAAACTGAATACATCTCTCTCGCCCTGAGCGAGCACTATGAAGATGCCGACGAGGAGTTCAAGGCGAGGATTCTGCGTGACGAGGGCTTCATCAATCCCAAACCCGATCTCCTGCCTTGGGAGGCGATGGCGATTCGAGCCGAGAAAGTCATGCGAGATCTCCATGACGAGCTGGTGAGTGAGTATGGGTATCCGCCTTACCCGCCGCTGCCCAGTGAGGAGGAGAGTTAGCAGGAGGCGTCGCGACGCAGAGTTCTCGGGCCGGCGCCCGTCCGTTCATATCCCCAAGCGGCGCAACAATTCTCCCGCGCTGGACGGCTGCCGGTTTGGGGACCGCTCCAGCGCGGCCAACACCGCGAGCATCTCGCAAAGCTCGGCCCCATGAGGCGAGGGTTTCCTGATCCTTAGGAGAGGCTCGCGCACTTCACCGCCTACCGCTTTGGAGCAGCCTCACTAGTGCCCCGGCGCTCCCTGGCCGCTCGGCCGGGGCCTTGGCCAGTGCCGCGAGCACCGCGTGCTCCACGTTCCGCGGCAGCTCCGGCCTCACCCCCCGCATCGACCGCGGCTGCTCGCTGAGGTGCCGCGCGATGACCGCCTGCGCGGTTGCGCCGGTGAACGGCAGCTCCCCCGTCAGCATCTCGTACAGCACGCATCCCAGCGCGTAGACGTCGCACGCCGGGCCCAGGTCCTCCTCCCCCATCGCCTGCTCCGGGCTCATGTAGGCGGGCGTGCCGATCACCAGCCCGCTCGAGGAGAGCGACTCCAGCGCGGCCCGGTCGATGGCGCGCGCCAGCCCGAAATCGCAGACCAGGGCTCGGTCGCCCTCGAGGAGGATGTTCTCCGGCTTGATGTCCCGGTGGAGCACGTTCTGACGATGCGCGTAGTCGAGGGCCGCCGCGATGTCTGCCGCGATCGAGAGCACCGCCTCCAGCGGCAACTGGCCTTCCCGCTCCAGCCGCGACCGCAGGTTCTCCCCCGGCACGTACGGCATCACTAGATACAGCAGCGTTCCCGCCTCATCCGAGTCGAGGATCGGCACGATCTGCGGATGCCGGAGTCGGCTCAGGATCTCTATCTCACGGTGAAACCGTTCCGGTCCGAGAGCGGCGGCGAACTGAGGATGCAGAACCTTGACGGCGACCGGACCTCCGCCATCCGCTCTCTCCGCCAGGAAGACGGTGGCCATCCCGCCATGGCCCAGCTCCTGCTCGACCCGGTAGTGCCCAGCGAGGGCCAGGCCGAGCGCAGTCGAGACATCCCTCACGGGAGCAAGCCACGAGGTGATAGGAAAAACCGGAGGAGGCTCACCGAACGACACATGGAAGCAGGGCCAGAACCTGGAATGCGAGTGGAATCCGGTAAGCTATCTCCTGGCCACGCTCCGGCAATAGATGGATCTCGCACGCGGCTCGACCCACGCCCGGATCCGCCGCGCCATGACCGTCGATCGACGGACCGATTCGGTCCCTCCCCCAACCGCGCTGACCCGTGCCACCAACACTCTTCCGCTCCGCTTGCCCCCTCCCCCCCTCCCGACTACAATCCCCTCCCGACGTGACCATCCGGCCTCCACATCCGACGGTCTATGAGCCCCACCCGCCACTTCCTCGCCATCCCCGACTTCACCTGCCCCGAGCTCATCACCCTCTTCGAATTGGCGGAGTGGATGAAACGCGGGGAGTACGCCGAGAAGCCGCTGGCGGGCAAGACGCTGGGGATGATCTTCGCCAAGAGCTCCACCCGTACGCGGGTTTCCTTCGAGGTGGGCGCCTTCCAGCTCGGCGGTCACGCCCTCTTCCTCTCCGCCCGCGACATCCAGCTCGGCCGGGGTGAGCCGATCCGGGACACCGCGCGCGTGCTCTCGCGCTACCTC
>JBBSHB010000038.1:0-23553 GCA_038253515.1 Gemmatimonadales bacterium
CCGAACTTCTTGGCAATCTGGCTCAGCAGCATGAGGCTGGTCAGCGCCGTGAGCCCGAAGAAAAAGGGCGCGGCGAGCTGGCGGAGCAGATAGCGACTGAGGAGGCGCAACGCTCTAACTCGTCTGGTTGTAAGGGGTTGTTCTGGCCATTATATTGGGCCCATCCACTTTCCTCAAGTCTCGCCGTGATCCTCTAGAGTGCCCCGCTTCCTGGTTGCCCTGGGCTGCTGCCTCTTCGCGCTGCCCCGGCTCCTCTGCGCGCAGGCGGACACCACCGGCTTCGGGGTCCGCCTCAGGTTTGCCGAAGCGCCACTCGTCCTTCAGCAGCCGGCGGCGCTCCGGTTCACCTGGCTGGGCGCGCCGCGGAGCACGCCCGCGGCGCACCGGGCCGAGTTCGACAGCACCTTGGCCGCTACCCTAGACAGCGTGCACACCGCGCGGGCGCTGGGACTCCGGCTGCTCACCATCTACCGGACTCCCCTGGAGGAACCGGAACAGGTGGCGGAAGGCGAGACGCCGCACAAGAACATGCTTGGTCTCCCGACGAAGTATGCCGACCTGAGCCTGGATGGCCAAGCCAGGCTGGAGGTCCGAACCGACCGGGTCCGGGAGGAGCACTGCACGCCGATCCTGCTCCTCGATCCTGATGCGGGATGTCGCGGCAACTTCAAGGCGCCCAGTCTGGACAACCAGGTCAACATCCGCTCCTCCGGGATTCTCGGACGCCGGATTCACGTCAACGTGGACCTCGACACCGAGCGCGACTACTCCGGCAACCAGAACGTTCAGATCTACTACGAAGGACTGCCCGACGAGATCATTCGCCGGATCGACGTCGGCACCGTCGTCTTCCAGCCGCCGCCTTCCCGCTTCATCACCGCCGCCGTGCCGAGCAACAATTTCGGGGTCAACGCGACGTTCGAGGTCGGACCCGTCCAGCTTCAGACGCTGGCAGCCACCCAGAAAGGGAGCATCGTCGCCGAACGGACCTACACCGTCGGCCAGACGACCAGCCAGACCCAGGCCCGGCAAGTCCGGGACCTGGACTTCGAGAGCGGGCGATTTTTCTGGGTGGTCGACCCCGACAGCCTGCCCGGCCATCCGGCGCTGGACATCCTGTCGCTCGACCCCAGCGTGCTGTCTACGACCTACCGTCCGGCCGAAGTGCGGGTCTACCGCTACCGGCCCCCCGACAGCAAGAGCGGCGTGAACCCCAATCTCGGTGGAATCACCGCGCTGGCCCGCCGCACCGACAACCCCAAGGAGCTGGGCCCGGTGCAATGGCAGCTCCTGATCCAGGGGACCGACTATTACCTCGATCCGTCGGGACTGTGGATCGCCCTGGCCACCAAGCTGGACCAGAAGGACTTTCTCGCGGTGAGCTATCGGACTGCGGCGCAGACGACCATCGGGACCTTCCCCGAATCCGATCGGGGGAGCGTCACCGTCGGCGGGATCCGGCAGGCCAAGGACACGCTGGAGTTGATCGTGCAGCCCCAGCAGGGCCCCGAGCTGCCCACCTTCCGCTACGAGATGCGGCAGGTGTACCGGGTGGCCGGGTCGGACCTGGACCCGAGCACGCTGACGGTGGGAATCACCCTCAATCAGAGCGAGCGGCCGCTCTCGGGATCGGTGCAGACCTATCTCCAGCTTCTCGGACTGGCCACGCCCAGCGACCCCACGGTGTTCGACCGGGAGAATCGGCTCTTCCCCCGCGCTCGCGACCCTCAGGCCGCCCAGGTCATCCAGGAGTCGTATATCGTCTTCCCCACGCTGGAGCCGTTCGCCGACCCCGCCAAGCTCTCCCCGGCGGAGATTTCCGACTCGCTCTACCGAACGCCGCTCTTCTTGCTCCTCTCCCAGGCATCGGCCAAGTTCGCGATCAGCCTGCAGTACGATGCCACCGGCGGAGGCGACCGCTCCACCCTCAACCTGAACGCGCTCCAGCTCCGGGAGGGCAGCGAGCAGCTCTTCGTGGGAGGCCGGCGGCTGGAGCGGGGGGTCGACTACTCGATCTCCTACGATCTCGGCCAGGTGACCTTCCTCAATCCCGACGCCCTCTTCGGGCAAGGGTCGGCGCAAGTCACCGCGCGATTCGAGGAGCGCGGGCTCTTCGCGGTGGCGCCGACGACGATCCTGGGGCTCTCCACCCGCTACTCGCTGGGCGATCTGGGCGCGGTCAACCTCATCGGTCTCTATCAGCGGGAGCAGAGCGCCTTCACTCGCCCGGCGCTGGGATTCGAGGCGAGCGCCAACCTCATCGGCGGGGTCAACACCCAGCTCCACTTCAAGTCGGCGTCGATCAGCCGGCTGCTCAGCCATGTGACTTCGAAGCCGGCCGTGGCGCCCTCGCTGCTGGACGTCAACGCCGAGTTCGCGTTTACCAAGCCGGACCCGAACCGGTCAGGGCAGGCATTCCTGGAGGAGTTCGAGTCGGACGCGGGGCTCGCGATCCCCCTGCGGGAGTCTGCCTGGGAGTTCGGCAGCCGGCCTCAGCAGACGCTCGGGCTGGACGACATCGGCTTCGCCGGCGGATTCGACGTCGCCGACGCGGTCGCGTTGACCTGGCAGAACCTCGTTCCCTCCGCCGCAGGCAAGGCGCTCGAGCTGCACCCGCAGGACATCGACACGCTGATCCGGGTCGCCGGCCAGGGCGGGGAGCCGGAGACGATCATGTACCTCACGCTGCACGCCGATACGGCCGGCGGGATCGTCCAGCGCAACAACCACTCCCGCTGGTCCATGCCTCGACGGGACTTCCGGCCCCGGTGGAGGTCGATCGTCACCTCGCTCAGCTCCACCGGCCTGGATCTCACCAAGGACGAGTTCCTCGAGTTCTGGGTCTTCCAGCCGGCCGGGCAACCGGCCGATTCGGCAGGTCTTCGGCTGCTGGTGGACCTGGGCACGGTCAGCGAGGATGCGGTGGCGATCGCACCCGAGAGCCTGACCGTGACCGGGACTGACACCGTGTTCACCGGCCGCCAGTACGTCGGCCAGGGCCGACTGGACACGGAGCGCAGCGAGATCGGCATCTTCAACGCCGCGGTCGACGACATCGGCATCCTGGGCGACCGTCCCGACTCGATCCTCCAGCTGGGAGAAGGCCCGATCGAGTCGTTTCCCCTCTGCCAGCAGACTCTGGGCGAGGTAGTCTCGGTCTTCCCCTGGGGCGACCTCAGCAGCCGGTGCACCGCGGGGAACGGGCTGCTGGACACCGAGGACCTCAATGGAGATGGGGAGCTCGACGCCAACGGACCGAACGAGAACGTCTTCCGCTTCGTCGTGGACCTGGCCGCCGACAGCTTCTTCGTGCGGAATGGGGTGACTTCGGTCGACTCCCTGGGCCGCACCTCGCAGTGGAAGCTCTACCGGATTCCGATTCGCCGGCCGGACTACACTTTGAACACGCCGACGCTCCGGCTGGTGCAGCAGCTCCGTCTCACGCTGGCAACCCCACCGGACAACGGGTCGCCGGACATCGTGTCCCGTCTGGCCCTCGCGCGGCTGCGGTTCGTCGGATCGCCCTGGGTGCGACGGGCGGAGACCCCGATCGCCGGGCTGACAGGAGCCACGGGGCTGGCCCACGGCGAAGTCAGCAGCGCGACCGTCTCGACCGAGAACCGCACCGACCTGGGCTACGAATCGCCGCCGGGGGTGACCGACGACGTCTCCCGCCGCGGCGGCGACCGCTCCAGCGCGGGCACGCAGATCAACGAGAAGTCACTCCGGATCATCGGCAGTGGTCTCGCCGTGAACGAACGGGCCGAGGCCTACCTGCGCTTCCCCGCCGGGCCGCAGAACCTGCTCACGTACGAGACCCTGCGGGTCTGGTTCCGAGGCCGCGGGCCGGGCTGGGAGGAGGGCGATCTGCAGGCGTTCGTGAAGCTGGGAAGCGACAACGACAACTTCTACCTCTACCGCACGCCGGCCCGATCGACCACCTGGGAGCCCGAGGCCATCATCGATCTCGAGACCTGGCGCCGGCTCCGGGCGGTGGTGGAAAACCGGTGGCTCCGGGGCGAGCCGCCCTCGGGCTCGACCGAGTGCGGCACCAACGAGACCGATGCCTACGTCGCCTGCGAGGGAGGCTATCTCGTCCACCTCCGGGATCCCGGGGTCAACCCTCCCAACCTGGCGGCCGTGCAGGAGATCTCCGCCGGCATCTACCGCGTCGCGGAGACGGTGTTGGTGACGGACGCGGAGCTGTGGGTGGATGACATCCGCCTGGGCGATCCGGTCTCCAAGACCGGCACCGCGGCCTCGATCGATGCGCGGCTCACCGCATCCGACGTGGGGAATCTCTCCCTCGCCTACACCCGGCAGAACGGACAGTTCCGCCAGATCAACGAGGACCCATCTTTTCTCGCCAGCAACGTGCTGCAGGCCGGGGGGAACCTGCGCCTCGATCGATTCCTGCCGGCCGGGCTGGGTCTGGCCATGCCGCTCACGGTCACCTACGCCAGGACCGCCGTCAATCCCGAGCTGCTGAGCGGGACCGACCTCCGGGGCGCCGCCCTGGAGGGACTCCGGCGCCCGGAGTCGTGGAGCGCCACCTACTCGCTCTCCATCCGGCGGAGCGTGCCGGGCACCAGGTGGCTCACCAAGGCGCTGGCGGATCCGCTGTCCTTTACCGGAAACCTGACCCAGGGCCGCACCCAGACCGAGCTGTCCGAGGCGAGCGCCAGCGGACTGGCCCTCAACGCGAGTTATCTCCTGCAGATGCGGCGGCATGGATTCCGCCTTCCGTTCGGCGGACTGGTCAAGGGCCTCCCTCGCTGGCTCCGAGAGAGCGAGACCGGGAAGGCACTCGGCCGAGCGGATGTGAGCCTGGTTCCCTCCCGGATCCGGCTGAACAGCGGGCTCAGTCGCGACGAGACCAACTCCACCGGGTTCCGGGTACCGATCGCGCGGAGCGAAGACGATCTCCTCCAGCCCACGCTCAACCTGGCCCATCTCTGGCGCAACTCGGCCGGGCTCACCTGGCAGCCGCTCGGCATGCTGAGCCTGAGCAGCGATCTGACCAGCACCCGCGACCTTCGAGTCTACCCGGACTCGAGCCCGCTCGGACGGCTGGCGTATGCCCGGCGCAAGTTTTTCCTCGGCGTGCCGGCGGGGGTCGAGCGCGATCGCACGCTGGTCACCACGGTCGCGCTCACGCCGACGGTCGCGTCGTGGCTCCGTCCACGGCTGCTGAGCACCAGCAACTTCATTCTCTCCCGCACGCTCTCCAGCCGGGATCCGGTGCGGGCGGATGGCGACAGCGGCTCGTTCATCCTTCCCCAGACGCTCAACAACACCCGGACCAGCGAGCTCGGCGCGGCGGTGGACTTCGCCCGCGGGCTTCGCCAGCTGGTGGGCGACAGCAGCCTGCTGGGCAAGGCGCTCGCCCGGGTGCGGCCGGTGGACCTGAGCACCCGGCTCACCCGGACATCGACCTATGACCTCGCCGCCTTCGACCCCGGGGTGCACTATGAGCTCGCGCTCGGCGGCTTCGAGTCGTTCCTCACTCAGGAGGGGGCGAGCGCCATCGGCGCCTCGGACGCGCGTACCGCCGCGATCGCGGGCGGTGCCGACCTGCCGCTTGGATTCAGCGTCACCTTGTCCCACGCGCTCACCAGGACGACTCGCTTTCAACGGGTGAGCCAGGGGTTCATCGAGACCGAGACGACCCAGGAGGAGTGGCCGGTCGGCAACGTCCGCTGGAGCCGGACCTTCCGGGGCGGTCCCCTGGCGCTGGTGGCGGTGGGCACGACGTTCCGCCATCGCGATGGCAGCTCGACCCAGGCGAACCTCGGTGGGCCACCGGCGCTCGCCGCCATATCCTCGTCCTCCATCACTCCCGACCTCCAGCTCGGCCTTCGGAACGGGATCTCGATGACGGTAGGAGTGACGAGCCTGAACCAGAGCAACGCCTCGAACGGCAACGAGACCCAGCTGGATCAGAACGATTTCACCGGCTCCTTCAACTACGCGTTCCGGCTGCCGCGGTCGATCAGCCGCGCCCGCAAGCAGATCCGCAGCTCCCTCACGCTGCTCAACAGCAGCTCGCGGAGCTGTCTGCAGCGGGGTGCCGCGGCGGCGGAGTGCACCGTCATCTCCGACGTGCTGCACCAGGAGGCTCGGGGCGGTTTCGACACCGACTTCCTGCAGACGTTGAGCGGCGGGCTGCAATTCGGCTACTCCATCAACGACGCGCGCCATCTGAGCCGGAGGACCTCGCAGATCTCGATCATCGCGTCGTTCCAGCTCTCATTGTTCGCGGGGGACTATCGGTGAGACCGGCGCGAGGTCCCCCGCCGGGTCGTTGACTTCCGCAACCGACCCCTCTTTCGTCCCCCAGCCGAGCGCTCCCGACCGACAACCCTGAGCCAGCAGCCCAAGGCCTCCATGCGCCGCATCGCCCTCCTCGTCCTGCTGTTCCTCGCCGCCTGTCACGAGGCTCGGCGGCCCCGGGAATTCGAGGGGACGGCGGCCTTCCACTACATCGAGAGCCAAGTGGCGTTCGGTCCCCGGATTCCGGGGACCGCCCCGCACGAGCGGATGATCGCCTGGATGGACAGCCTGCTCCGCCGGCGGGCGGACACCCTGGTGACCCAGCAGTGGACCCACGTCACCACCAAGGGCGATACGCTGGCGCTCACCAACTTCGTGGCCCGCTTCAACCCCTCCGCAGAGAAGCGGATCCTGTTCCTGGCTCATTGGGACAGCCGTCCGACCGCCGACGGTCCGACCTCACCCGACTCGACCCGTCCGGTGCCCGGCGCCAACGACGGAGGGTCCGGCGTGGCGCTTCTCCTCGGCGTCGCCGATGTCCTCAAGCGGCACCCCAGCGTCGTCGGGGTCGATCTGCTCTTCGTGGACGGGGAGGATTTCGGCGACTTCACCAAGGCGCCGGCCGACGTGCTCATGGGCTCCCGCTACTACGCGGCCCACCAGGTGTCCGGCCCCCAGCCGCTCTACGCGGTGCTGTTCGACCTGATCGCGGACAAGGATCTGCAGATCTATCAGGAGGGCAATTCGCTGGTGGGTGCGCCCGAGGTGGTCGAGCTGGTCTGGAGCAGGGCCCGCGATCTGGGCTACTCCAACGTCTTCATCGACTCGCCCAAGCATACCCTGATCGACGATCATCTCGAGCTCCAGAAGGCCGGCATCCGCGCGATCGACGTGGTGGATTTCGACTACCCCTCCTGGCACACCATCGGCGACACCATCGACAAGGTGAGTGCGGCGAGCCTTCAGGTGGTGGGCGACGTAGCCGTGGCCCTGGTGCGGCGGGAGGAGAAGTAGCCGGCCCTCCGGCCGGCGCCCGCCCGATTCGGACCCGTGCGGCGGGGAACGGCGTGCTGTCGGGGTCCGCGTCGCCGTAAGATGGCCGCATGTCGTCCGCCGAGCGTCGTGCGCTGATGCTGCTACTCGCCCTCGCGCTGGTGGGGCAGGGGGTGCGCTGGCTGATGGGCCGGCCCGGCGAAGCGCCGGGCGAAGTTGAGCTCCTCTCCGTTCTCCCCCCGCGGTCCCCTGGCGCGCATCGCGACAGTATCATCGCCCTTGCTCGGCCGCTCGGCCCCGACGAGCGGATCGATGCCGACCGCGCCACCGCGGCGGAGCTCGCCCGGCTGCCCCGGGTGGGGCTGGGGCTGGCCAAGACGATCGTGGCGGCCCGGGAGGCTCACGGTCCATTCGGAGGCGCCGAAGGGCTGGACCGGGTGCGGGGCGTCGGACCCGGCCTGTTGCAGACCATCGGACCCCATCTGGGCTTCTCGGGCACACCGGCAGCGGGCCGGGCCCCTGCCGGACAGGCGGGGCTGGTCGACCTCAACACCGGCGGGCCGGCGGACCTGGAGGGTCTCCCCGGGGTTGGCCCGGCTCGTGCTGCTGCCATCGTCCGTTACCGGGAAATTCACGGGCGATTTGGGTCGGTCGAAGAGCTGGGCGGCGTACCGGGAATCGGGCCCGCCGCGCTGGCCAGGCTGCAGGGCCGGGTGAAGGTGCGGTGATCCTTGACTCTCTCCGCCCCCCGCCTAGCTTCCGGCCGCAGCCCCGTCCTAACCATCAATCCATCCAGAGTCCATCGAACCATGGCGACCGCAGCGGCCGGTGGTGGCGACCGTCTCGGAGAAGTCCTGCTCCGTGAAGGGCTGCTCTCGCGCGAGCAGCTGGCGCAGGCCCTGGTCGAGCAGAAGGCCAGCAAGCACCGGCTGGGCTATGTCCTGGTCAAGCTCGGGCTGGTGCCGGAGCTGGAGATCACCAAGGTCCTCGCCCGCCAGTTCCGGATGCCCGCGGTGGACCTCTCGCGCTTCGAGGTGGATCCCAAGATCCTCAAGATGGTGCCCGCCGACATGGCCACCAAGGGCGTGGTGCTTCCGCTCAAGCGGGAGGGCCGCACCCTCACTGTCGCCATGGCCGACCCGAGCGACCTCGGCCTGCTGGAGGACCTCAAGTTCATCACCCGCTTCGACCTCTTCCCCGTCATCGCCGGCGAATACACCCTCCGCAGCCTGATCGAGAAGTACTATCAGCAGTCGAACGACCAGGAGCTGCAGACCATCCTCAAGGACATGGAGGCGACGGGCGAGGACGTCGAGATCGTGGAGGAGCGGGAGGAGGAGGCGGCCACCCAGGCGCAGATGGAAGACGCGCCGGTGGTCAAGCTGATCAACGGGATGCTGATCGACGCGGTCAAGCGGGGCGCGAGCGACATTCACATCGAGCCGTTCGAGCACGAGATCCGGGTGCGCTACCGGGTTGATGGCGTGCTGCTGGAGATCATGCGGCCGCCGCTCAAGATGAAGGCGGCCCTCACCTCCCGCATCAAGATCCTGTCGCAGCTCAATATCGCCGAGCGGCGGGTGCCCCAGGACGGCCGGCTCAAGCTCAAGATGGGCAACCGGGTCATCGACTTCCGGGTGAGCACGTTGCCGGTGCTCTTCGGCGAGAAGATCGTGCTCCGCATTCTCGACAAGGGCAACCTGACGTTGGACCTCACCAAGTTCGGGTTCGAGGTGAAGGCGGAGAAGGACCTGATGCGGGCCATCCTGAATCCCTACGGCATGGTGCTGGTCACCGGTCCCACGGGGTCGGGAAAGACCACCACGCTCTACTCCGCGCTCTCCCGGGTCAACACGCCCGAAGTGAACATCATGACGGCCGAGGATCCGGTCGAGTACAACCTGATGGGCATCAACCAGGTGCTGGTCCGCACCGAGATCGGGCTCACCTTCGCGGCGGCACTCAAGGCGTTTCTCCGGCAGGATCCCAACATCATCATGATCGGGGAGATCCGGGACCTGGAGACGGGCGGCATCGCCATCAAGGCCGCGCTCACCGGGCACCTGGTGCTCTCCACCCTGCATACCAACGACGCGGCGAGCACGATCACCCGGATGATCGACATGGGGATCGAGGCGTTCAATGTGGCCAGTGCCGTCAATCTGGTGGTGGCACAGCGTTTGGTACGGCGTATCTGCAAGGACTGCAAGGCGCCGGCGAAGTATACCGAGGTAGAAATCGTCTCCCTGGGCACAGATCTTGAGAGAATGCGCGCCCTACCGTTCATGAAGGGAACAGGTTGCGAAACGTGCGGCGGCACCGGCTACAAGGGCCGGGCGGGCCTCTATGAGGTCATGGCCCTGACCCCTGAGCTGCGCCGCCTGATCCTGCGAGGCGCCTCGGTCGCGGAGTTGCAAGACCAGGCCGTCATCGACGGGATGCTCACCCTGCGGATGGACGGCCTCAAGAAGATCGAGCGCGGTGTCACGACCCTCGAAGAAGTGGTCAAGGAGACAGCCGGATGAGCTTCAATCTGCGGGCACTGCTGGAAGAGATGATCGAGAAGGAGGCCTCCGACCTGCACATTACCACCGGCGAGAGTCCTAAGTTACGTATCGATGGTGATATAGCGGCCAGCTCGATGCCCGAGATCCTGACACCCAAGGATACCCTCCAGCTGGCCTACTCGGTCCTGACCGAGAACCAGAAGAAGCGGTTCGAGACCGAGGACGAGCTCGATTTCTCCTTCGGGATTCAGAACTTAGCTCGCTTCCGCGGCAACTGCTTCAAGCAGCGGGGCTGTGTGTCCATGGTAATCCGCATGATTCCCTTCAATGTGCGAACCTTTCAGGAGTTGGGACTCCCGCCCGTGATCGCCAAGCTGGCCGAACGGCCGCGCGGGTTGGTTCTGGTGACGGGTCCGACCGGATCGGGCAAGAGCACCACGTTGGCGGCGATCATCGACAAGATCAACAAGGAGCGGAAGGGCCACATCATCACGGTGGAAGACCCCATCGAGTTCATCCATCGCCATCAGAGCTGCATCGTCAACCAGCGAGAGATCGGGACCGACACCAAGAACTTCGCCACCGCGCTCAAGTACGCGCTGCGGGAAGACCCTGACGTCATCCTGGTGGGTGAGATGCGCGATCTCGAGACCATCTCGGCGGCGCTCACCATCGCCGAAACGGGCCACCTGGCGCTCGCCACGCTGCACACCAACTCGGCCGCCGAGTCGATCAACCGGATCATCGACGTGTTCCCCTCGAACCAGCAGTCGCAGGTGCGGGCGCAGCTCGCCTTCGTGCTGGAGGGTGTCATCACCCAGACCCTGTTGCCCAAGGCACGCGGTCGGGGCCGGGTCATGGCAGCGGAGATCATGGTGGCCACGCCGGCCATCCGGGCGCTGATTCGCGACGACAAGATCCACCAGATCTACTCCGCCATGCAGTCCGGCAAGAAGCACGGCATGCAGACGATGAATGATTCGCTCTTCCAGCTCTACACCAATCGTGAAGTGAGCCAGGAGGAGTGCGAGCGGGTATCGCAGGAGCCGAAGGAGTTCCTCCGGATGATCGGGGTGACGCCGATGGAGGACCAGGAGATCGTCTCGGCCGAGCGGGCGCAGCGCGCCGCGGCCGCTCGCCGCTAATCGGAGACTCAGCGATGCCGATGTTCGAGTATACCGCCAGAAACTCCCAGACCGGCCAGATCCAGAAGGGCCAGCTCGACGTCCCGTCGAAGGACGAGGTCGGCGCGTATCTGCGGAAGAACCGCATGATTCTGGTGAGCGTGCGGGAGACCCCGAAGGCGATCAAGCTCAGCTTCGGCCAGCCGCGGGTGAAGACCCGCGACATCGTGATCTTCACCCGGCAGTTCGCCACCATGATCAACGCCGGCCTGCCGCTGGTGCAGTCGTTGAGCATCCTGGCGGCGCAGACCGAGAACAAGACCCTCGCCGGGGTGACCCGCGCGGTGGTCTACGACGTGGAATCGGGCAACACGCTGGCCGATGCGTTCTCCAAGCATCCCAAGGCGTTCAGCGACCTGTACGTCAACATGGTCGCCGCGGGCGAGGCCGGCGGTATCCTGGACACCATTCTCCTCCGGCTGGCCACCTTCCTGGAGAAGAACGACGCGCTGGTCCGCAAGGTGAAGGGCGCCATGGTGTACCCGGGCGTCATCTTCTGCGTCGCGGGCCTGGCCATCTCGGTGCTGCTCATCTTCGTGATCCCGACGTTCCAGAACATGTTCGCATCGGCCAACCTGGAGCTGCCGCTGCCCACCCGGATCGTGATCGGGCTGTCCAGCTTCCTGATCCACTTTTGGTGGGCCATCGGGCTCGGCATCGGCGGGTTGATCTTCGGCATCAAGCGCTACTACGCCACGGCCTCGGGCCGGCTGCAGATCGACCGCATGCTGCTCAAGGCGCCGGTGCTGGGCGACGTGGTCCGGAAGTCGGCCGTCTCGCGCTTCACCCGTACGCTCGGCACGCTGGTCAGCTCGGGCGTGTCCATCCTCGAGGGGCTGGAGATCACGGCCAAGACGTCGGGCAATCAGGTGGTGCATGACGCCGTGATGGCCTCGCGCCAGTCGATCGCGGGTGGCGAGACGATCGCGGCCCCGTTGGAGCGCTCGGCGGTGTTTCCCCCGATGGTCATCTCGATGATCGCGGTGGGCGAACAGACCGGCGGGCTGGACGAGATGCTCTCCAAGATCGCCGACTTCTACGACGAAGAGGTGGACGTGGCGGTGAGCGCGCTCCTCTCCCTGATGGAGCCGGTGATGATCGTGGTCCTCGGCGTCATCGTGGGCGGTATGGTGGTGGCGATGTACCTGCCGATCTTCGATATGATGAACGCGGTGCAGTAGGGGGGCGGGGCGCCTCGGATTGATCTATAGATTGCCGCCAGATTGATCTATAGTTTGCCGCGCGTTGAATCACACTTTACAGCGGACCTCAACTTTGCGGTTGGGGTCCGCTGCAGGGTTTATGTAAGCCCACCGGGCCGGCTCGGCGCTCGCCCCGACCAACCCGCCAGGCGGCACGGCGCTGGGGGGTGAAGACGACGCCGATCGCACGACCGGCGGTGATCGACGGTCCGGTGCCCGGCGGGAGCCGGGTGTAATCGGCCGTCAGGCCGCCGACCGACACGGTGGCAAACCGCGTGATCGTCGGCTCAGGGTGGCGCTCGATGGTCATACATGCCTCCAGGTACGCCTCAAGGGTATCCGGGAGGGTCCGCGGCGGGGAAGGCGCACGCCCGGGCGCGCTCGAGCAGCAGCTCGCGCTCCTGCGCATTGCGGGTGAGCGCTGCCGCGCGCTCGAACTCCGCCCGGGCCTCGTCGCGACGGCCGAGCTTCTCGAGAAAGTCGCCGCGGACGCTCTGCAGGAGGTGGTAGCCCTCGAGCGATGGCTCGGCCGCCAGCGCGTCGACCAGCTCGAGACCCGCCGCCGGGCCGGACGCCATCGCGACCGCCACCGCGCGATTGAGCGCCACGACGGGGGACGGCATCAGCCGGGCGAGCGCGTCGTACAGCGCCACGATACCCGCCCAGTCCGTCTCCGCCGCGGTTCGGGCTCGCGCATGACAGGCGGCGATCGCGGCCTGCAGTGCGTACGGACCAGACGCGCCGCCGAGCTGCTCGGCGCGTTGGAGGGCCGCGAGACCACGATGGATGAGGAGTTGGTCCCAGTGCGCGCGGTCCTGATCGAGCAGTCGGACGGGCTCGCCCGACGGACCGATCCGCGCCCTCAGGCGCGACGCCTGGATCTCCATCAGCCCGACCAGGCCGTGGACCTCCGGCTCGGTCGGCGCGAGCCCGGCCAGGATCCGGCCGAGCCGGAGCGCCTCTTCGCAGAGCTGAGGGCGCATCCAGTCATCGCCGGCGGTCGCCGCATAGCCCTCGTTGAAGACGAGGTAGATCACCTCGAGCACCGACGACAGCCGGGTGGCGAGCTCGGCTCCCCGAGGGACCTCGAAGGGAACCCGCGCCTCGGCCAGCGTCCGCTTGGCCCGGACGATCCGCTGGGCGACGGTGGCCACCGGGACCAGGAAGGCCCGCGCGATCTCCTCGGTGGTCAGGCCCCCGAGCAGGCGGAGCGTGAGCGCGACGCGGGCCTCGCGCGCGAGCACCGGATGGCAGGCCGTGAAGATGAGGCGCAGAAGGTCGTCACCGACATCGTCGTCGATCGCGGCGTCGAGATCCGGGAGGGCGTTCTCCTGCTGGGCCTCGAGCTCGTACCCCAGCTCCAGGTGCTTCTGCTCGAGTCGCTTGCCCCGCCGGAAATGGTCGATGGCCCGATGTTTCGCCGTGGCCATGAGCCAGGCGCCCGGGTTGTCCGGAACGCCCGACTCCGGCCACCGTTCCAGCGCGGCCACCAGCGCGTCCTGCGCCAGATCCTCGGCGACACCCACGTCGCCCACGATGCGCGCGACACCGGCGATTAGCCGGGCCGACTCGATCCTCCAGACCGCGTCGATCGCGCGATGAGTAGCGGTAGCCGTCACGGCTACCAATCAGATCATCTTCCTCTGTCGGTGCAAGGCCGAGCCCGCCGCGGGGACCGGGTCAGGACTTGAGCTCGGGAAACCCGGCCGCGGCCTCCTGGACGTCGGGAGGGAAGTCGGAGAACTCCTGGACCTGGCGAACCTCGATCACTTCGTTGTCCGAGGCGGGACAGCGCGACGCCCATTCCACCGCATCCTCCTTCGATTTCACCTGAATCATCCAGTAGCCACCGAGCACCTCCTTCGCTTCGGCGAAGGGCCCATCCGTCACCTTGGGCTTGCCTCCGGAGAACGAGACCCGCGCGCCCATGGAGGGTGGGTGGAGGCCATCGAGCGCGAGCAGCACCCCGGCTTTCTGCAGGGATTCGTTGTACTTCATCATGGTGCTCACGGCCTTGGCGTCCGGCATGGTGCCTGGCGCGGCCTTCTCGTACCCCTTTGGGATCATCAGCATCATGAATCGCATCGTGGTGTCTCCTTCCGGGATCGGGAGTTCGGAACGGTCGCCCGGGTGATCTCGAGCGGGTGTGAACCCGGGTTCTACTCACGCGACGGACGGGAGCAGGCGAAATCGACACCCGCCGGGGGGCCGGTCCCGGCCGCCGATCCTTAGGGGCGGGATTGTTCGGCTAGTGTATCTTGCCACCCCATGAGTCCCGGCATCGACGCCCCGGCCTTTCGCCTCCCGGGTGAAATCCACCTCGGCGCCGTGGCGCTGCAGGTGGCGGAGCTGGAGCGCTCGCTCGACTTCTATGGGCGGGTCCTGGGACTCCGGGTCATCGCCCGGAACGACACGCCGGGCGGGCGCGCGGCTCGACTGGGGGCTCCCGGCGACGAGGCTGTGCTGCTCGAACTCCGAGAGAAGCCTGGTGTGCGATCGGTGCCCCGGCGGGGTCGCCTCGGCATCTATCATTTCGCCGTCCTTCTGCCCACCCGACAGGATCTCGGACGGTTCCTGCGGCATGCGACGGCCCTGGGCACGCACATCGGGTCATCGGAGCACCTGGTCAGCGAGGCCCTGTACCTGGTGGATCCGGACGGGATCACCGTCGAGGTATATCGGGACCGGCCGCGCGACGAGTGGCTTTACCGGGACGGCGAGATGGTCGCCGGCATCCTCCCGCTCGACAGCGAGGGGGTCCTCGCGGCTGCGGGCGACCAGCCCTGGCGCGGACCGCCCGCCGGCACGACCATGGGGCACGTGCACTTCTACGTCGGCGACCTCCCGTCGGCGGAAGCCTTCTACCATGCGGCGCTCGGCTTCGACAAGACCGCCTGGTCCCTCCCCGGCTTGCTGTTCCTCTCCGCCGGCGGCTATCACCACCATGTCGGCCTCAACACCTGGGCAGCCGGATCCCCGGCGGCGACCGAGGATGACGCCAGGCTGCTCTTCTGGGAGCTCAGGCTCCCCGACCGGCCGACGGCGGAGGCCGCAGCCGCGAGTCTGCGCCGCGCCGGCTACGACGTGACCGCGGCCGACGGCGCGTTCCTGGCGCGTGACCCGTGGGGAATCACCGTCCGGCTTCGGGGCTGAGGCGGCCGGCGATTAGCCGGCCGCCGTGGTTGAGCGTCCCGCAAGCAGGCGCTCGGTGAAATCGAGCCGCTCCTCCAACTGAGCCACTCGGGCTTCGAGCGCCTCCACGGTCGTCGCCTGATCCTCGATCCGCTTCCCCACCTCCGACGGGACGTCGCGCCGGCCGGGGCCCGCCCAGCGACTCCAGCGCCGTCGTCGAGTGGCGAAAAGGAAGAAGAGCAGGGGCACCAGCCAGAACATCCAGGGGTAATGCCACATCGTCACTTCTCCTCGGTGCTCGGGTCCGAAGCGGCAGGCTGCCAGGCCTGCTCGATCTCCTCGGCCGCTTTCTTGAGAATCTCGGCGACTCGCTTGAGCGCCGGGTCGTCCGGGCCGCGACGCCAGGCCCGACGAAACGTCGTGCCCGCGAGGCGGGCGAACGCACCCTGCACCTCACCCAGGCCACCACCGGTGAAATCGCGAATCGTCTCGCGCACCCGCTCGACGATCTGGTCGAGCAGGTCCCGGTGCTCCTCCAGATAGCGGTCGCCCTCGGGCGTGATCTGATAGACCTTCTTGCCGGAGGTGTCCACTGCCTTGATGTAGCCCTCGTCCTCCAGCAGCTGCAGCGTGGGGTAGACCGTGCCCGCCGAAGCCGTATAGCAGCCGGCCATCTGCTCTTCCAGGGCCTTGATCACCTCGTAGCCGTGTCGGGGTTTCTCCTTCAACAGCCGAAGGATCACGAACTTGATCTCGCCGGATTCGAACATCTGGGTGCGCCGGCGGGGTCCCTTCCCTCGGCCGCCCCAGGGACCGCGCCATCCGGAACCGAAGGGGAATCCGGGTCCAAATCCCCAATCGCCATGTCGATCGTGCATCGTCTTCCTCCTGGAGTATCGTGCGACATTGCTTCCGATATATCGTACAACATGACGGAAATACTGTCAACCGGGTTCGACAGCCCGTTGCCTACTCGAAGTGGCTGTGCTGCCTAAGAGCGCGCTTCAGGATCGGCTGCGGATCGGTGATTCGAGCGGAGGTCGCCGGTGCTGCCAGCCCGAGGAGCGTTAGCGACGGCTGTCATCCCGAGGAACGTAGCGACGGCTGTCATCCCGAGGAACGTAGCGACGGCTGTCATCCCAAGGAACGTAGCGACGGCTGTCAGCCCGAGGAACGTAGCGACGGCTGTCATCCCGAGGAACGTAGCGACGGCTGTCATCCCGAGGAGCGAAGGCGACGAGGGATCTTGTTCGCGAATGTCCGGGACCACCGAGCAAGATCCCTCGCTCCGCTCGGGATGACAGGGGCTCCGCTCGGGATGACAGGGGCTCCGCTCGGGATGACAGGGCTGCGCTCGGGATGACAGCCCTGCCTCGGGATGACAGCCAGCTCCTTCCGTAGGGATGACAGCCCGCTCCTTCCGTAGGGATGACGGCCGAGTGCTCCGGGCCCGACCGGTTCTCCTCTCGAGATCCCCTCGGCTTCCCCCAAAAATGAGATGCAGGTCCCCGAACTCGTGCCAGAGATATCGGTGACGCAGCGCGGATCGATACGCGGTCTCCAGATGATTCCGCCCCGCGAGCGCTTCGAGCATCGCCAGGTGCGAGGCTCGAGGCGCGTGCAACCCGGTCAGAATCGCGTCGATCGCGAAGACGCCCCGCTCGGGGGTGACGACCAGCTCCGTCCAACCCTCTCCGGCCCCCACTCGCCCGTCAGGGGTGGCAACGGTCTCGAGAGCGCGCACCACCGTCGTGCCGACCGCGACGACCTGGCCGCCCGTGGTACGGGCGCGGTTCACCAGGTCGGCCGTGGCCTCGGGCACCCGATACCGCTCGGGATAGGGCGGCTCGTCGGCTTCGAGGCTGGCGACGCCGGTATGGAGCACCACCGGCGCGATGGACACACCCATTCGCCTCACCCGTTGGACGATCTCGCGGGTGAATGGCCGGCCGGCCGATGGCATCTCGGCGCTTCCGGGCTCGGTGGCGAACACCGTCTGGTAATACGCCAGCGGCCACTGCCGGGGCACATAGTCGTAGCGGATCGGCGACCCACGATCCGTGAAGTACACCAGCACGCCGCCTGGACAGGCGAGCTCCGCGATCCAGAGCCGCACCCGGCCATCCCGCTCAATCGGGCGGCCGTTGGGATGAAACGGCTGCTTCAGCACGGCCGTGGCCCCGCCCGCCAGTCGGACCCGCTCTCCGGCTCGTGCATCCAGGAGCGGTGCGGTTCCGGCGGCCGTGAGACGGCGCAGCGACCACCCAGCGTCCATCCGGCAGAGGAGTGGAGAGGTGAAGCTCGATCCGCTCGCGGTCGGCCGGCCCCAGGCGCGACGCTCCGATGGCGGCATTGATGGTTGCGCTGGTGTTGACCACCAGTACGTCCCCCGGCGCCAGGAAGTCGGGGAAATCGTGGAAGGAACGATGAATGATGCTGTCGTCGGCCGCTCGGCTCACCATCAGGCGCACGGCATCGCGTGCCAGCCCGCGCGCCTCGGGCGGCTCAGCGGCCGCGAGCGCTTCTGGCAGCTCGAATTCCAGCAGCCCGGTGGGGCTGGGCGGCGCCTGGAGCGGCAGGCTCACGCTACCTCCGCGGGCACCCGCCCGAGCTCGGCGGCCGAGTAGCGCCCGCTGGGGAGATCGGATTCGAGCAGGGTGATGAAGCCGGGCACGCGGGCGTCGGGCAGCGGCCGGTCGCTGATGTCCTGGCCGGGGAAGGCGGCCTGATGCATGTCGGTGCGCATGTCGCCCGGATCGACCCAGTACACCTTGAGCTCCGGGTTCTCGACGGCGAGTACCGCCGAAAGCTGCTCCAGGGCCGCCTTGGTCGAGCCGTAGCCGCCCCAGCCGGGGTACGCCGTCGTCCCGGCGTCGCTGGTCACGTTGATCACCCGCGCGCCCGGTTTGAGCTGGTACCGAAGCGCCTGCAGCATGCCGAGCGGCGCGAGCACATTGGCCCGGAACACATCGGCCAGGACTTCGAGCGGGTACTCGAGCAGCACCGGCTGGGGGCTCGGGCCCAGGGCGCCCGCGTTGTTCACCACGGCGTCGAGCCCCGCATGGCCTTCTGCGAGCACCGCCAGCGCCCCCCGGTGCACCCGATCGGTGACGTCCCCGGCGAGCGCCGTCACATGAGTGACGCGGGCGAGCTCGTTTCGCACCAGGCGGAGCCGCTCCGGGTCGCGCGCGGTGATGATCAGGTTCCAGCCGCGTGCGGCCAGACCACGCCCAAGTGCCAGCCCCAGGCCGCGCGAGGCCCCGGTGATGAGTGCCGTACGCTCGTTCACATTGTCCATTGAATGATCCTCGATTCGTAGTCTGCTCGTGGACGAACCGAAGAATCGCGCGCTCCGTGCCTTCGGGGCATTGACCGGCAGGCCGGTGTGGGCATGGAAAACGGACAGGGGAATACCTGTCCGTTGGTACAGGAGCCGTGGTGCTTCAGCCTACAAGCTCGTCGCAACTCCTGTCGTATTCGTGCCCGGGGAAGAGGCTGGGAGTGTCATGTCATCCCGAGGAGCGTAGCGACGAGGGATTGCCAGGCCGAGTTCGACCCCCGGGTGAGAAGATCCCTCGCTCCGCTCGGGATGACAGAGCGGCGCTTGGGATGACAGAGCGGCGCTTGGGATGACAGGCCCGCCCCCGGTTCTGAAATGCATGCTACAGGGCGATCAGTCCCGCCTGCGCGGCACGCCTGACCGCGTCGGTTCGATTGGCGGCGCCGAGCTTGGTGAAGAGGGAGCTGACGTGGAACTTGACCGTGCGCTCCGAGATGCCGAGTGCCGCGGCGATCTGCTTGTTCCCCAGGCCACGGGCCACCTGCGCGAGCACGGCGTGTTCGCGCGGCGTGAGCGAGGGCCCGCCGGGCGCCCCGGCGGCCTCTCCGCGCACCCGTCGCAGGACCGCGGAGGCGGCCACCGGCGCCAGCAGCGAGCGGCCGCCCGCCACCGCCCGCACGGCCGCGAAGACCTCCTCGCGCGGGGCACCCTTGAGCAGGTAACCGGCGGCGCCGGCTTCGACCGCGGCGATGATCCGTTCATCGGTGTCGAAGACCGTGAAGACGATCACCCGCGTGTGTGCCCCGGCACCGTGGAGCCCGCGCAGAACCCCCACGCCGTCGAGCCCCGGCATCTCCAGATCCAGCAGCAGCACGTCCGGCCGGCTGGCGCGAACCAGCGCGAGTGCCTCGCTGCCGGTCGCCGCCTGGCCGACGATGGTGAAGTCGGACTGAGTCTCGAGCATCGCCACCAGCCCGTCGCGGACCACTGGGTGGTCGTCGGCCACCGCCACCCGGATCGGGACGCGTGGGGCCGACGCGCCGGGGCCGCCAGTCACGGCATCACCTGAGCTGACTGGTGGGGGCATCATCCAGCGGGACCACCACGTCGATGGCGGTGCCGCCGCCGGGAGAGGTTTCGATGACGAGCGCGCCTCCCAGAAGCCGGGCGCGCTCACCCATGCCGACCACGCCGAACCGGTCGGGCGGCATCGCCATGGGATCGAACCCCACCCCATCGTCCTCCACTCTGAGGTGCACCTGCCCCGGAGTGAGCGTGAGCCGAACGACTGCCCGCGCCGGGCCCGCATGCCGCACGACGTTGGCGAGCGCCTGCTGGGCGATGCGGTAGAGTCCCACCTCGATGGCCGGGGGCAGCCTTCCGGCCGTCCGCTCGAATCCTTCACTGGCGACCTCGACCTCCAACTCCGGGGCGGCGGTTCTCGTCACGGCGGCGAGCTCGGTGAGGGCACGAGTGAGCGTGCGTCCCTCCAGCGGCGCGGCGCGGAGATCCAGCACCGAGCGGCGCGCCTCCTGAAGAGTGGACCGGGTGAGCGCGAGGGCACGGGTCACCGCCTGATTCAGCCGCTCGTCCCCCTGGCGCGCGGCGAGGGCATCGGCGACCTCGAGCTGCATGGTCAGCCCGGCGAGCGACTGCGCCAGCGTGTCGTGGATCTCCCGGGCCAGTCGGTTCCGCTCCTCGGCCGCGACGGCGCGGGCGCCGGCGATTTCGAGCCGCGAGCGCTCGACGGCGAGGCTGACCAGGGCGCCCGCGGTGGTGAGAAGACTGAGCTCGTCGTCCGAGAGCACCCGCCAGTCCGAGCTCGCCACGTTCAGCATGCCCAGGCGCCGCTCACCGACCGCGAGCGGGACACTCGCGTGACACCGCAGGCTGGTCCCGGCCGGTCCCTCGCCGGCCGGTGCCTGGACGACCTTCTCCAGACGGCTGCACCAGACCACGTTCACGTTGGCCGCGCCCCGCAGGTCTCCCGCGCGAAAGGTCGAGAGACAGTAGCAGTCGCCATGCATTGCTTCGGGGTGGTCGCGGAGCACGGGTGGGAGCGACCGGGCGGCGGCGAGCCGCGGCTCCTCGGTCTGGTCATCGAGCAGCCAGACCCAGCCGGTCTCCAGCCCCAGCAGCTCCGCCACGGTCGCCAGCGCCGAGTCCAGCGACTCCGCCAGATCGGCGGAGCGGCTGAGCGCCTGGGCGAGAGCGGTGAGCGTGGAGAGCTCGCGGGAGGCGGGCATGGGGGAATATTACTGCGCCGGGCGCCACGGGCCTGGCGGTCGGCTCCGCGGGAGCTAATCTCCAACCGGGCAGCGCTAGCTACCACCCTCAGGCTCCGATCCCATGATGCGACTTCTTCGAGACTTCCTGCCAAAGGCCCGGCGCGTCGCGGTTCCCGCGCTCGCGGCCCTTCGGATGTACTGGGGAACGGTGGCGCTGCTGACGGGCACCGGGTTCCTGGCCCTGACCGCGTTCCTGCCGGTCGCCGCGCTGCTCTCCACCGGCCCCGGACGCGCCACCCGCCTCGGCCCCTGGCTCGAGCGTGGGGCCGATCTGGGAGCCGGCTGGAGTCAGGACGCCCAGGGGCCCGCCGCCATCCAGCAGCAGGGAGTGGACGTGCTCTTCCACCTGTTGCTGGGCACCGCCATCGCCACGCTGGCGATCGCGGCGGTCACCATCCTGACGCTGTTCGGGGCCCGCGCCGCTCGCCGGGAGTCGGAGGTGCTGGTCTCCCGCGCCGTCGGTGCGTCCCGCCGGGCGCTGGCGGCGAGCGCCCTGCTCGAAGGCGCGATTGTCGCCGCCGCCGTGCTTGCCGCCGGAGCCGCCGCGGGAACGCTCGCCGCCCGATGGGCGATTGGCGGCTGGCCTGGCCGGGTCCTGCCCGGCGTACTCGTCCCCAACATCGCCCCGCTGGTCATCATGGGCGCCGTAATCCTTGCCGGAGCCATCCTCCCGCTGGTCTTCGCCCGGCAGAGCCGAATCCTCGAAGCCGAGAGCAAGCCGGCCGGCCTCCTCGGACCGGCGGTGCTCCAGCTCGGCGTCAGCCTGGCGGTCCTGGTCGTGAGCGCGCTTCTTGGGCGCCACGCCGCGGGGCTTACGGCAGGCTTGGACTCCTCGGCCCGCAACGGTCAGGTGTACCAGCTCACCGCGGCCGATCCCCGACCGGCAGATCGGGCCGCGCGGTACGCCTCACTGCTCCAGGAGCTCGACGGCGATGAATCGGAGATCGTGAGCCTGACCAGCCCCGGCGCACTGGTGGGACTGGGCACGGTGAGCACGGTGACCACCGATTGCGGGATCTGCAGCAGCGGGGGGATGAACCTCAGATGGCACCTGGTCTCGACCACCCACCAGTTCGTGAGCGCGGACTCCTTCAAGGCGCTCGGGGTGCGCCTGGTCGCGGGCCGGGCGATCACCCAGGAGGATGGATGGAATGCGAGGCCGGTCGCGGTGATCAGCCGAGCCCTCGCCGCGCGTCATTTCCAGAAGGGCGAAGCCATCGGCCGGCGGATGCTGGTGGCCGACGACCCGAGAACCTGGCACACCGTCGTCGGAGTGGTTGACGACCCACCCGCGATGGCCCTTGGCGGCCGACTGCAGCCCCGATACACCGTGTACCTGAGCATCCTGCAGCACCCGATCCCGTCCGCGGAGCTGCTGGTCAGGGCGCCGCCGCGGGCTGACCCGGCGCCGGTCGTCAGGCGCGCGCTCGAGGCCGCGTTTGGATCCGGGACATTGGGGAGCCCGATCGCGGAGCGTGCCCTCCTCGCGGCCGAAGCGGCGCCGCTCGTCTGGTTCAGCCGCTGGTTCGCGGTGGAGGGATGGGTCACGCTGGCCATCGCGGTGGTCGGCACCTTCACCCTGATGCGGCTCTGGGTCCTCTCGCTTCGGCCGGAGCTGGGGCTTCGCCGGGCGGCGGGAGCACCGAGGGCTCCCCTGCTGCTTCGCATCCTCTCGCGGGCGGCCCGGACGGGGCTGGTCGGCGCCGGGTTCGGACTCTGGTTCGGACAGGCCATCTGGAGCATTCTGCCCAGCGTCATGACGGGGGCAGCCGCGTGGGACTCGCGCGTGCTGCTCCGCTTCGCTCTCCTGCTCGTCGTCACCACGCTCGCCGGGGCCCTGCTCCCCGCCTGGCGCGCCCTCAGAGCGACTCCCGCCGCACTGCTCGGGTCGGACGGGGACTGAGCCCCCGGGCCGCCGGCATGTCGACGACCCCGCCGACTCCACTCCGCAGGGCCCTGATCGATGTTCGCGCCGCGACGGCGCTCGCGCCCGCGCGTCCCGCGTACGCCGCCGGACTGCGCGCGGCGATCGCGACCGTCGTCCCGCTACTGGTGGCTCAGCTTCTCGCGATCCCGGGAGGCACCTGGCTCAGCCTGGCCGGGTTCACCGGTACCCTGGCCAACAAGGGAGGTCCCTACCGGATCCGGGCGGCCAGCATGGGCGCCCTCACCCTCGCCGGCACACTGGCCGTGGCCCTGGGCACACTGAGCGCGGGTCGCATGCCTCTGGCGATGGTGCTGACCTTCGTCGTCGCCCTGGTCTGCAGCCTGGCGCGAGTGTGGGGAAGCGCCGGAGCGAGTGTGGGCACCTCCGCGCTCAATCTGTTCGTGATCGCCCTCGCGTTCCCTCCGCGAGACCATCGCGAGGCGCTCACTCGCGCCGGGCTCGTCCTGCTGGGCGGACTCTGGGCGATGCTCGTGTCGCTGGTGCTCTGGCCGCTGCGTCCCTATCGGCCGGTGCGCCTGGCGGTGGCCGCGTGCTACCGGGCGCTCGCCCGGTATGCGGCCGACGTCGCGCGATGGGCGTCGGAGGGGGCACTGAGGCGGCCCGCCGACCTTCCGCCGGTCGGCGCCGCCGTGCGGCTGGCGCTGGAGGAGGCGCGCACCGCCCTGGCGGCCACCCGGCGCGGCCTCCCCGGCGAGAGTGGACCAGGCGACCGCCTGGTCGTCCTCCGGGAGATCGCCGACCAGCTC
>JBBSHB010000039.1:0-23061 GCA_038253515.1 Gemmatimonadales bacterium
GGGGCGCCGGTGGAGGTGAAGATGGGGATCTTGAGCGGCGACATCCGGCTCGGTCGGTACACGGTGCACCAGCCGGAGATCGCCGTTCATCCGCTGCCGGCGGACATTCCCTCGCGCGTCACCATCGGCACCCGGGTGCTGCACGACTTCGCGGTGGCGATCGACCAGCGCTCGATGTCGGTCCGCCTCACCCGGCCGGAGACCCGCGTCAGCCCTTCTTCTTCTTGTTGACCACCTGCGCCGCCGGGGCGGGCTTCGTCCCCACCACCGCCCCGCCACCCCGTTTGAGCCGCTCCCGGGCCAGCATCCACTGCTGCGGAATGCTCGCGATGTTGCTCACCGCGTAGTACAGGTTGAGCCCCGACGCGAAGTTGAGAAAGAGGAACGTCATCATCACCGGCATGACGTACAGCATCATCTTCATCTGCGGGTTCGGCTCCATCCCCACCTGGCCCACCTTGCTCAGACCGAACATCGAGAGGCCCATCACCAGCGGAATGATGTAGAGCGGATCGGGCCGCGAGAGGTCCGGCAGCCAGAGGAACGACGCCCCCCGGAGCTCGATGCTGTTCTGGAACACGAAGAAGAGCGCGAACAGCACCGGCATCGGCAGCAGCATCGGCCAGCAGCCGCCCAGCGGATTGACGCTGTGCTCCTTGTAGAGCTTGAACATCTCCTGCTGCAGGCGCTGCGGGTCGTTCTTGTGACGCTCCTGGATGTCCTTCATGAGCGGCTGCACCGCCTGCAACTGCATGTTGGCTCGCATCGCCTTCTGGTTCAGGGGCCAGAGCAGCACCCGCACCAGGACCCCGAAGAACACCAGCACCAGCCCGTACGCCAGGTGCAGGTGCTCGTGCATCCAGACCAGCAGCCAGCGCACGGCCACCGCCACCGGGCGGATGATGGTGCGGAAGCCGGGCCAGCCATACGGATTCACGTCGTCGAAGTCGTGGCCGATACGGCTCAACCGGTCGTACTCCATGGGCCCGGCGTACACGCTGTACTCGAACGCGCCGCTCGGAGGGACCGGTATACTCAGGCGCACGTCGGCGCTGGTGGGGCGCTTCTCGGTGGTGGGGAGTCCGGTGGCGGTGACCCCGCTGATGGCCCCGCCGGTGCTGTCGAACGCGAAGACGGCGGTGACGAAGTACTTCGACTTGACCGCGACCCACTCGAGCGGGCCGCTCACGGTGGTGGGCTCGCCGACCTTGAGGCTGGAGAAGTCGGTGCGGTCCGCGCTGCGCTGCTTGGTGACCAGCGCGAGTGCCCGGTGGTTCTCGACCTCGTTGGCCTCGGTGTTTCCCAAGGTCGGCCCCATGCCGATCAGGAGCTGGCCGCCGTTGGGGCCGATCCCGGTCACCCGCCCCGAGATGGCCACCCGGTAGTCATCCGGGCGAAAGGCGTAGGTGAGGTCGACCGCGACCGCGCCGCGCGTGGCGGACAGCCGAAGCTCGGCGGGGCCAGTGACACTCAGGGTCTCGGGCCGGATGGTGAAGGGCCAGTCGGCGAGCGACACGGTGTCCCGCCCGATCACCAGCGTGAGTCCGAGGAGATTGCTGCCCGGCGCGATGATCTGGGCGGCGCGTCCCCGCTCGGTGGGATCCATCGAGCGGTGCTGCGCCAGCGTCGCCTCCACCAACCGTCCACCCTGGGTGCTGAACCCGAACGTGTAGAGGGGTGAGGTGACGCGAACGGTATCCTCGGCTGCACCAGTGGGCGCCGCGCGGCCGCTATCGGGACGCACGCTGTCGGCGGGCGCCGGCGCGGAAGCGGCCGGCGGCGCCGGGGACGGCGCGGAGGCGGTGCTGTCCGCCGGTCCGACGGGTCCCGGCCCGCGTGCGGGTCGCTTGATGAGGAGCGCGGGCGCGATGGCGATGACCATCATGATCAGAATCGCCCAAACAGTACGACGGTCCATGGCCTCAGGTCACCGGGTCAGGGGACGGGATCGAATCCGCCGGGATGGAACGGGTGGCAGCGGGCGAGACGCCGGAGAGCCAGCCAGGTGCCCTTGAACGCGCCGTGTCGGCCGACCGCCTCGAGCGCGTACTGGGAGCAGGAGGGGTGAAATCGGCAGCTCGGCGGCAGGAGCGGCGAGAGGGCGCGCTGGTAGCCGCGGATCAGCAGGGCCAGCAGCCGGCGGGGCAGGCGGGTGAGCGATGGCACCGTTCAGCCCGCAGCGAGGGTCGCGCGGCGCCAGGCGCGGAGCTCGTCCCGCAAGACCGGATAGGTGGCGCCGTAGGCCTCGCGGCGGGCTCGGATGACCAGATCCCAGGCGGGCTGGTGCGGCTGGAGCTCGAGACGCCAGAGCTCCCGGAGGCGCCGCCGCAGACGATTGCGGGCCACCGCGGACGACTGAAATTTCGCAACGATCAGTCCCATCCGCGGGTGGCCCGTCGTGTTGTCCGTCCAGATCATGTCCAGATGTTCGAAGCGGCGGCGGCGGCCCTGAGTGAGGCAGCGGCGAATGTCGGACGCGCGCGCGAGCCGATGGGCTCGCGGGAGGCGCGCCGAGGGCGTCAGGAGCCTCCGTGCTTCGATGGCAGCGAGACCGTGAGCTGCTTGCGGCCTTTCTTCCGTCGCCGCGAGAGGACCGCTCGCCCCCACCGCGTGGCCATGCGGGCGCGGAAGCCGTGCTTGTTGATCCGGCGCTTGTTGCGCGGCCGATACGATGGTTTCATGTGAGCGTTCCTCCAAAGTGAGCCGGGGAAGCTAGTTAGAGACTCGACTACGGTCAAGCCGCGGGCCCCCGTCGCGACGGCGTCATCTCGCCCGCCAACCAGCGCTCAAGCGACTCGGGGCCTTCGCGACGCTGGTCGTGAGACGCCCTCCGCGAATTCCACTCCGACAGTTGATTTCTCTGCTGTCAAGGCCGCATTGACTTTTCCACACCCGATCCGTAACATCTCCTGCCCTTGAAAAATCTCCCACCGTTTTCGAGTACTGATGCAGCTATCCGCAAAAGACGCATGGAAGCGGATCCTCGATGAGGCGCACCGCGAACTTCCAGATCACACGATCCGGACCTGGCTCGAGCCGACCGAGGCGATCGCCCTGGACGAGGGCCGTCTCATCGTCGGAGCGCCGGACCAGTTCGCCGTCGAGTGGAACGAGACCAAGCACGCGACCATCCTCTCTCGACTCGCCGAGCCGGTGCTCGGCCAGCCGACCTCGGTCGTATTCCGAGTGCACGAGGATCGGCAGAAGCGTCCCCAGATGGACTTCTTCGTGGCACCCGCCACTCCCGCCCCCGTGGCCGCGATTCCCACGAATCCCAGCACCCAGCCGCTGAACGAGCGGTACACCTTCGACACCTTCGTCATCGGGAAATCCAACGAGCTGGCGGCCGCGGCGGCGCACGCGGCGGCCGAGTCGCCGGGCAAGACCTACAACCCGCTCTTCATCTACGGCGCCACCGGGCTGGGCAAGACGCACCTGATGCAGGCGATCGCCCAGGCGGTCTGCCTGCGGATTCCGGAGACCCGGATCCTCTACGTCGGCGCCGAGCAGTTCATCAACGAGGTGATCGAGAGCATCCACAGCCGGACCATGCCGGAGTTCCGCCGGCGCTATCGCAGCGACGTGGATCTCTTCCTGGTGGACGACGTCCACTTCCTGGAAGGCAAGGAGATGACCCAGGAGGAGTTCTTCCACACCTTCAACGCCCTGTACGAGGGGAACAAGCAGATCGTGCTGACCTCGGACCGGCCGCCCAAGGAGATCCCCGGGCTCGAGGCCCGGCTGGTGAGCCGCTTCGAATGGGGCATGGTGGCCGATATCGGCCAGCCCGACCTGGAGCACCGGATCGCCATCCTGCGGAAGAAGCAGGAGCAGGACCATCTGGAGCTCACCATCCCGGACGACGTGCTGCGCTTCATCGCGGAGCACGTGCGCTCCAACGTGCGCGAGCTGGAGGGGTGCATCATCAAGCTGCTGCTCTTCGCGTCGCTCAAGCACAAGGAGGTGTCGATCGAGCTCGCCCGGGAGGCGCTGTCGGACAAGATTCGGCCCGGCGAGGACAGCAACGGCATTCCCAAGGCGATGCCCTCGATCAACAAGGTGCAGGAAGTGGTGGCGCGGCGGTGGGGGGTCACTCCGGAAGGGCTCCGCTCCAAGGCGCGCATCAAGACCCTGACCGTGCCGCGGCAGATCGCGATGTATCTCGCGCGCGAGCTGCTGGAGATGCAGCTGGTCGAGATCGGCCAGGCGTTCGGCGGCCGGGATCATTCGACCGTCATTCACAGCGTCGATAAAGTGAGCCGGCAGATGTCGCGCGACCGCACCTTTCGGGAGCGGGTCGAGCATGCACGACAGGAGTTGTGCGCAGAATGATCCCCGCGAGCGGCGGGAGATGTGGGAACTCTGGATTGCGGTGGAGAGTGGGAGGTGCCCGTCCCCATGGCACACACGCTCTCGACATCGGCACGGATCGATAAGTGTGGACCCACGGGCGGCTTATCGTGGCGCTCCACATTTCCAGACCCTCTACTACTGCTGCTAGTATATATAAATAGGAAAGCAGTCTTACTTTGTAGCCTCCTCTGAAGGAGCGGCATGAAGCTCACGATCACGCGGGAGCAACTCCAGGAAGGCCTCGTCGCGGTGGCGGCCAGCGTACCGGCCAAGACGACGCTGCCGATCCTCTCGAACATCCTGCTCGAGGCCACCAAAGACGGGATTCGCCTCTCCGGCACCGATCTCGACATCGCGGTGAGTACGACCGTGTCGGCGTCGGTGGAGCAGGAGGGGGCGATCACGTTGCCGGCCCGGAAGCTGGTCGAGATCGTGCGGGAGCTGCCCAGCGCCGCCATCCGGCTCACCGCCTCGGGGGAGCAGCGGGTGACGATCGAGTGCGGCCGCTCCAGATTCCGGCTCCTCGGTCTGCCGCGGGAAGAGTTTCCGGCGTTCCCGTCGGTCAAGTTCGAGGGTGGCTGGCGCACATCGTCCAAAGACCTGCAGAAGCTCATCGGGCACGTGGCGTTCGCCGCCAGCACCGAGGAGAGCCGCCCGATCCTCAACGGCGTCCTCTGGGAGCTCCGGCCGGAGCGCATGCGGATGGTGGCCACCAACGGGCATCGGCTGGCCCGGATGGACGTGCCGACTCCGCCAGCCGGCAGCTCGGCCCAGGCCGATCTCATCGTGCCGCCCAAGGCGCTGGAGCAGATCCGCCGGCTCTTCGGCAGCGACGAGGAGGTCGAGATCGCGCGGAGCGAGAACCACCTGGGCTTCCGCTCCAGCAGCACCCAGATCTTCACCCGGCTCATCGAGGGGCCTTATCCCAACTACGAGCAGGTGATCCCCCGGGAGAACGACAAGTCCGCCACGGCGGACAAGGCGGCGTTCGCCTCCGCGCTGCGCCGGATGAGCATCGTGGCGAGCGACCAGACCCACCGCATCCGGATGGCGTTCGCCAACGGCTCCTGCAAGCTTTCGGTGCAGACGCCTGATCTGGGCGAGGCACAGGAGGAGCTGACGGTGAGCTACGAGGGCGATCCGCTGGAGATCGGCTTCAACGCGGCGTACCTGCTTGAGATCCTGAAGTACATTCCCACCGACGAGGTCCGCCTCACCTTCAAGGCGCCCGAGCGCGCGGCCACCTGCGAGCCGGTGGGGTGGGACGATCCCTCGAGCTACCTGACACTGGTCATGCCGCTGAGGTTGGTGGATTAGTCCCAAATCAGCGAGGTGACGGTGCCCGCAGCACCACCCTGCGGGCACATTTATTTTCCCTCGGGTCACTCCGGAAGAAAGTCATCAGTTCGGTCTGGGAGTTCATATGCCAATGGATACCAACGAGTTCGACCTCGAGTCCCAAGAGGACCTCGAGCCCCAAGAGACGGAAGGTGGCGGGGGGTTCTTCACTCTGGCCCTGATCGCCCTGGCGCTGGGCGCGGGATCCGCCCTGCTCTTCGCCCCGGCGGAGGGTGCCAGGACCCGGCAACGCCTCGGCCACGAGATCGACGAGCTCCGCGGCGGCGCCGCGAAGACCGTGGCCCGGATTCAGCGCGAGCTGCACCGCCGGCGGACGCGCGACCGGCGGGAGAAGCGGCTCTACGCCCTCGTCGGCCTGGTGGTGGGCGCGGGACTCGGCGCGGTCCTCCGGCCGCTGGCCACCCGGCAGGAGGCTCGAGCCGAGGTCGACGAGATCGCTCTGGCCGGCCGGGAATCCGAGCGGCCGTTCGAGCCGGTGCACTGAGCCCCAGGGCAGCCGTCCGACTGGTTTGAGCGGCGCCGTCCCTAGCGGGAGGTAGTCGAGACGATCGAGTAGCTGCCCGATTGCTTGACCGGGACGGTCTGCCCCACGGCAGGCACCGTGATCGTCATGTCCCCGGCATCGTTGCCCCGGCAGGAGAGCACGATGCCGTCCAATCCAATCTGCTGCGCACCGTGACGTGCACCCGTCGCGGTCATCTGCAGCTCCTGATCTCCCTGCAGCCGCGTCCCCGATCTACTGTAGGACCCGGCGCTCTGGAGCGTGATCGTCTTCCCTTCGCTCCCCCCGCCGCCGGCCCGATACCTGGTGATGACGTGCTCGGTGCCGGGAAACGCGTCCGCCACGAGCCTGTAGCTGGTGCTGTCGGTCCACTCCATGCCGTCGCGCACGCCGCCAGAGGGCAGGCGGGGGAACAGGAGCTGAAGCCGGCCGGTCAGCTCATCGGTGAAGGTGCCCGCCCGGTCCGCCTTGAGCGGCGAGAGATCGCCGTTGGGCGTCAAGCTGCCGGTCCAGCGTGCGCCCTTTGCCGCGGCGACGGAATCGGGCGGCACCGGGACACCGTTCTCCAGCGCCTGCAGCGAATCCAGCACGATGGACACCTGATAGGCGCCCGGGGTGCCCGATTCGGCGACCGTGAGGTGGAAGTGCGCGATCCGGTCCCGAATCTGCTCCTGGGTGGCGCCGCCGGGGTATTGCAGCGTCAGGCTGTCGTGCCGCTCCAGCTTGTACCCCTCGCTCCGGGCGGGACGGTAGGTGACTGCCGGACCCTTGCCGCCCGCCGTCGGCGTCACGGCACCCGGCCGCGGGGGTCCGGGAGCGGGTGACGGTGTCCCGGGTCCCCCGCCGGCGCTGGAGGAGCTGCACCCGGTCAAGAACAGTCCCGCGGCCAGCAGCCGTCCGGGTCTCATGGGCGCCTCCGATTCATCTGAGCGCCGTGACTTTGGTGGTCTGGGTGATGGTGATCGGAAGGGGATCGTCGGCGAAGGAACCCGAGATCTTGAGCGCGGACTGCAGGTGCCAGTCGCCGCCGAGATAGGTGCCGTCCGGGGTCACGAAGTAGGTGCCGGTGCCGCTCCCGGTGCCCTCGATCTTCGCCGGGCCATTCGGTGTTGGCTGGGTGCCCGACACGTTGGAGTTGTACTGGCTGGCGATGCGGACCGCCTTCCGTGCGTTGCGGGTCTCGTTCCCGGTCGCATGATACGCCACGATCCGCTTGACCACGACGCTGTCGGTACCGTTCGCGGTGGTCTTGGAGCTGGTATCCGCCCACTGCTCGCCCACCTTGACGCCGGTCTTGACCCAGGGGAAGAAGTCGGCGAGAAATCCCTGCACCTTGGCCGCCGCTTCGGACGAGCTCACCAGCTCGAGCTCGGACAGCTTCCCGGCCGCGCTCAGGAATCCGTGATACTCCGACCCGCGCGCGCTGTCGAAGACGGCGGAGGGCATTGGCGCCGTGCTGTCGGCCCGCATCGAGTCCACCACCACCTTGACCGTCCGGCCCCCCACGCTGTCGGTCAAGGTCAAGGTGAGGAAGCTCGAGGTGGAGAACGAAACGCTCTGCTTCCCCTTCCCCGCCGACGTGGCGTCGATCTCCTGTGTGAGGGTCTGATCGACTCGGTATTTGGCTGTGAGAGGTGCCTCGGTGCCGGCGTGAAAGACCAACAGAGTCGCCAGGATGGTCGGGCCGACGGGCTGAGCGAGCATCGCGTTCTCCCAGAGGGTTCGGAAGAAAAAGGTAACCCGGGGGCAGGAGATTCGGGACGGCCGGGGCGAAACGCGAGCGGCCCTCCGAATCGGGTCGGAGGGCCGCCGCTGGTCGGGCCGTAAGCCGAGTTCTGTTCCCCGCACCTGAGCCGGGCCGGCGCTCGGGACGCGTGGGATGGTCATCTGTCTGGGATGGCCGTCGCCGGCCACCTCTAGCAGCCTACCCGCGGCTTGTCCTGTCGGTGTGGGTCACACCACGCCGCTTATTTGGCCTTGCTCCGACTGGGGGTTACCGTGCCGCCGCTGTTGCCAGCGCCGCGGTGGGCTCTTACCCCACCGTTTCACCCTTACCTCTCGCGCGCTTGCGTTTCCGCGACGACCCGCGCTCGAGGCGGTCTATTTTCTGTGGCCCTGTCCGTCGCCTTTCGGCGCCCAGGCGTTACCTGGCAGTCTACCCGGTGGAGCTCGGACTTTCCTCGAGACACCTTGCGGCGCCCGCGACCATCGCGCCCAACCAGACGCACCTCAAATCTACCCGGGGCCGAGCGTTATGGTAAGCGGGCAGGCGGCTCAGCCGGTCTCTCCCAGGCGTGCCAGCCCCTGCTCCGCCTGGCGGACGAAGGGTCGGAGCGCCTCGTCGGCGGACCGCCACTGGGTCAGCACCTGGTGGTACTCCTGCCGGGCCTCGGCCCGCCGGCCGAGCTGTTCGTAGGCGGCGGCCCGGAGCAGACGGACCCGGCCCAGCATGCCCCAGCGGGCATCGAATCCGCCGGTCCAGAACGCGTCGGGCTCGAAATCCTTGAGGGTCCTGAGCGTCGCCTGATAGTCGCCAAGCAGGTAGTAGGCCTGGGCGGCGAGGGGCTGGCGATAGTCCATGTACATGTGCTTCGACCGTTCGGCCGTGTCCGGCTCGGCCAGGGTGCGGCGCGCTCCCGTCGAGTCACCACGGCTGAGCGCGAGTAGCGCGCGCACCTCGCGGCTGAGGGTCTCGCCGGTCATCGCGCGGTACTCGGTAAGCGCCGTGGTGTCCGCCGCCAGTCCGGTGAACAGGCCGATGGCCGCCGAGGCGCCGGTGTGGGCGAAGTGCCGGCGCTGGTCCGCCGGGGCCACCCGGCCCGCCTCGGCCGCGCTCTGCCAGACCTGACGGAGGGACGCAGCCGGGCCACCCGTGGCCGAGTAGAGGTCGCCCAGCTCGATCCGCCGCCACGACGCGTTGAACGGGCCGTCGGTGGGACTTCCCGGGTGCTGAATGACCTCGAGCCGAACCTGGTCGGCGAGATCGATCGCCTTGGCCGCGCTGACCAGGTCGCCCTGATAGGCGAATACGTTGGCCGCCGCCGCGATGTCCTGGACGACGGTCGGCGCCCCCTCGTAGCGCCGGAAATCCTGGGCCGCGACGGTGTCGAGGGTCGTCTTGAGCTCGGCCGCCGCGCGGTCCACTTCCCCGGAGGCGAAGCGGATCCGAGCCTCGACAAAGGGCGACTCCGGATGCACCGGTGAGGTCTGCTTGAACCGGTCCACTTCCGCGAACGCCGCGGGGTAGTTCCGGGCGGCGAGATACGCGTCGACCATCGCGCCGTGGGCCCGCAGGGTGGTGGGCTGGATGGTCACCCAGGTCCGGGCGCTCGCCTGCACGTCGGTCCGGGCCCGGCGTACCGCCGCCGCGAGTGTGCTGCTGTCGATCAGCGACTGCCCCTGGCGGCCCTGGGTCGGTGCGAAGGAATCCGGAGCCACCAGTGCGAGAGACGGGCGGGCACTCGCGGCGGCTCCCAGCATGGCCTGCACGTGCTCGTAGGCCAACGCGTAGTCCGGGTCCAGCGCGAGTGCGTGCCTGAACCCCCGAATCGCTCGGGTCCAGTAGGGCGCCTGATCGACCCCCGCGGTATCGTGGAACCAGGCCTCGCCCAGCCCGTACCAGGCGTCGGCGTCGGCCGAGTCGCGGGTGATGAGCTGCTGGTACAGGCTGCGGGCCTGGGGAAATTCGCCCGCGAGAAACGCTCCATACGCGTTGATGATGGTGCGTTCGTGAGTGGGGAGATTGGTCGAGTAGGTGGTGGCGCGCACGATGGCGCGATCGGCCGTCGAGTCCTTGATGCCGACCAGCCAGCCCCGGGTGAGCGCGAGCTTGTAGTAGGCCAGCCCGAAGGTCGTATCGATGGTGCTGGCGCGCTGGAACTCGTGCTCCGCGCCGGCCAGGTCCCAGCGATTGAGCTGCTCCACGCCGGTCAGATACGCCCGGTACGCCTCGAGCGACGCCGTGGTGGAGCGGGCGAGACTGATGCGGATCTCGTTGGGCGCGCCCGACAGGTCGAGCAGCTTGGTGGCGAGCTCGTCGAACAGCGGCCGCACGTCGGCGCCGGTCCGATCGTCCACCCGGGCGATGTCCACCCGCCCGCCACTGGCGACGTCGTACACCCGCGCCGCCAGGTGCAGGGAGTCGCCCGCCTGGGAGAAGTCGCCCAGGACCACGGTCCAGACCCCCGCCTCGCGGGCGAGCCGGCGCGCCATGTCGAGGCCGATGTCGTCCCCCGGCTGCAGCCGGTGCCGGGTCAGCAGGTCATGCAGCCGCTCGTGATCGACCACCGACAGGTCGTTCCACTGCGAGAGGTTGAGGCCCAGCATGCTGGGGCTGGCGTCGCGCAGCCAGTCGAACGCGCGGTCGTCCCGCAGGTTGTCGAAGGGAAGCACCAGGATCGAATGCCGGGGGTTCACCCCCGCCGGTGGTCCGGGCGACCGGTGGATCAGACCGACGCCGGCCGCGAGCACTGCCAGGCCCACCCCGATTGCGGTGAGCAGTGGCCGGCGCCGCCTCTTGGCCGGGAACTCGACCGGCCGGTCCCCGCTCAGCGCCTGTCGGAACTCCTCCCCAGTCTGCCATCGTTCGGCCGGGTGTTTCTCCAGCGCCTTCATGACGGTGGCCGCCAGCCGTCGGGGGACGTCCGGCCGCACCCGCTCGATCGGTGTGGGGCGTTCGGCGATATGCTTGGAGACGACCACCCGGTTGGGTCCCTGGAACGGCGGATGTCCGGCGAGCATCTCGTACGCCACCACCCCGAGCGCGTAGAGATCGCTGCGGCCGTCGATCTCATCACCGGCGGCCTGTTCCGGGCTCATGTAGGCCGGCGTCCCCACCGCGACGCCCTGTCCGGTGGTCGGCCCCGACCCGTCGCCCAGCATCGCCCGGGCGATGCCGAAGTCGGCAAGCATGGCGCGCCCGCTCGCCTCCTCCAGCAGCACGTTCTCCGGCTTGACGTCCCGGTGCACGATGCCGGCGCGCGACGCGGCGTCCAGGGCGGCCGCCACGTCGGCCACGATCCGCCCCGCCAGCGCGGGATCCAGCCGGGGCTCGCGGGTCAGCCGCTGGCGCAGGCTTTCGCCCGCCACCTCGTCCATCACGTAGTAGAGGAGACCGTCGGTGCTGCCTGCCGTATGGACCGCGACGACGTTGGGATGCCGCAGCCGGGCGATGGTTCGCGCCTCGGCCAGAAAGCGGCGGGCAATCGAGGGATGGGCGGTGAGCTCAGGGTGGACCACCTTGATGGCGACCCGGCGGTCCAGCGTGGCGTCGGTGGCGAGGAAGACCGCTCCCATGCCGCCGCGCCCCAACTCGCGCTCGAGTCGGTATTGCGGCCCCAGGGCGGCCTGAAGCGCGGCGAAGAGATCGAGGGTCGGGTTGCTCATGGTCCAACTGGCATGGGAAAACCGGACCAGCAATATACCCGGTCGGCGCGCGCGGCACACGGGCCGACCGGGTTGGATGCGCGCTCCGCGAATATGGTTGCGCCGCGCGCGCTTTCGGGGCTCTTCGGGTTGAATCCAGGTTGACGTGCGACGCCCATCCTCATGCACCATATCGCCGGAGGGTCGGGTGTCTTACGGAGTCGACCAATCAGCCGCAACCGTCGCTGCCGTCCTGCTTCCGGGGGAGCGCCCCCGGGTCGATGCGGCGGGCAGCGGCTGCTTCGCGGTGCTTCACCGGGACTCGATTCCGGACGCCGTGCGGGCGGTTCGGGAGCGGCCGGTCGACGCGGTGCTGGTCTCGGTCCACTGCTGCGGTCCCGATCAGATGGAAGTGCTGGGGCATCTGGTGCGCAAGTTCCCCGGCATTCCCACGGTCGCGCTCCTGTCCCAGCACGACTCGGGGTCGAGCGAGATGCTCCTCCGGCTGGGTGCGTCCGGGGTCCGTCACGTGGTGGACGTCACCTCGCCGGCCGGCTGGAGTCGGCTGCGGCAGGTCGTGGGGCAGCCGGCCACCCGGGCCGTGGCGCGGATCCAGGGGCCGATTCTCGACAGCGTGGCCGAGGCGCCGCCCGACGCCCGCCTCTTTCTCGAGGCGATGATCCGCCTGGCCCCGGAGGTTCCCACCGTCACCCGGCTGGCCGACCAGCTCAGCGTCCGACCGAGCACCCTGATGTCGCGCTTTGCGCGGTCGGGGCTGCCATCACCCAAGAACTACCTCGCGGCCATCCGGCTGCTGCACGCCGCCCATCTCTTCGAGATCGCGGGGCTCTCGGTGGCGGACGTTGCCTACCGGCTGGAATACTCCTCGCCCCAGAGCTTCGGCCGGCATCTGCGCGCCATGCTGGGCGTTACGGCGCTCGAGTTCCGCCGCCGGTTTCCCTTCCCCCTGGCGCTGGAACGGTTCGTTGCCCTCCTGATGGAGCCGTACGCCGGCATCTGGCGCGGCTTCCATCCGCTGGCGGCCGGCAGCTGGGAGGTGGCGCGACCGGCGGGGCCGCGGGGGTGAGCGAGGGGGTGGAGCGTGGTTCGGAAACGGCGCCGCCCTGTCATCCCGAGCGGAGCCCTGTCATCCCGAGCGCCGCCCTGTCATCCCGAGCGGAGCGAGGGATCTTGCCCGGTGGTCCTGGGCATTCGCGAGCAAGATCCCTCGTCGCTCCGCTCCTCGGGATGACAGTTCCGGCTACCATCCCTGCTCGGGATGACAGTTCCGGCTACCACCCGTGCCCGGGATGACAGTCCCGGCTGCCGGTTCCGCTCGCGAGCTCCTAGCGGGCCAGCAGCCTGCCGTGCCGGGCCAGCAGGGCGCGGAGACGATCGTGCGGCAGTGCAGGCACCCGGTACCAGTCGGCGCCGGTCATGGTCCGGGCCGCCAGCATGGCGTTGATGATGGCCTCTTCGGTCGCCTGCACCGTGGCCTCGTAGAGCGGATCGATCCGATCCTCGCTCACCATCCGGACAGTGGCCACTCGCGTGCTATCGGCGATCCCGGTGGGCGCGGTGGAAAAGGCGAGGAACAGATCCCCGGAGCCCGCGCCGCTCACGCTTCCCATGCGGCCGACGCCGAGCGAGGCGTGGCGCGCGATCCGGCGGAGCTGGTGGGGCAGGAGCGGCGCGTCGGTGGCGAGCAGCACGATGATGGAGCCGCGCTCGCGCGCCTTCGGGGCACCGGCCGCGCAGCGCTCCTCGGCGCGAGCCGAATCGAGCGGCTCGCTGGTGGCGTAACACGCCACCGGGTCCGGCAGCTCTTCCCCCACCGGCACCCCCGCGATCCGGAGCTGCCGCCGGAGGCCGAAGTTGCACTGGACCAGTGCGCCGACGGTGTAGCCTCCCTGCTTGGCCGGCAGCCGACGGCTGGCGGTCCCGATTCCACCCTTGAAGCCGAGACAGGTCATCCCGGTTCCCCCGCCGACGCTCCCTTCGGGCACCGGTCCCGCGGCGGCGGCCCCGATGGCCGCGAGCAGGTGCTCCTGGTGGACATGGAAGCCGAAGATGTCGTTGAGGTCGCCGTCGAAGGTCTCGGCCACGACGGGCAGACAGCAGTAGAACGCGCCGCCCAGACGCTCGCGAGCCCACTCGATGACCGCGTCCCGCACCGTGCCGACGCTGTTGGTGTTGGTGAGTGCCACCGGATACGCCAGAATCCCGTAGTCGTCGATCCACGCGGTGCCGGTCATCTCGCCGTTGCCGTTGAGACTGAACCAGCCGGCGAAGACCGGTGCCAGGTCGTCGCGCCCGCGGGGGAAGACGACGGTGACGCCGGTGCGCACCGGGCCCTGTCCGACGCGGAGTCTGCCCTCACCCCGGATGATGGTGGCATGGCCGACCGTGACGCCCGCCACGTCGGTGATGGCGTCGAGCGGGCCGGGGCTGCCGTCCAGCGGGATGCCGATGTCGCGCGCCCGCTCCGGGCGGCCCTGCGCCGCCGCGGCGCCACCGGCGGCGAGCAACAGCAGGCCCAAGCTGACTCGGCCGATCAGGGTGTGGCCGGCGAGCGGAAGATGAAGTAGACGGCGCCCACGATGCAGAGCGCGGCCCACAGGTAGTCCAGCTTCAGCGGCTGGCGCATGTAGATCGCCGCGAACGGCACAAACACGGCCAGGGTGATCACTTCCTGGAGGATCTTGAGCTGCGCCAGCGAGAGCGCGGTATACCCTATCCGGTTGGCCGGCACCTGGAGCAGATACTCGAAGAGCGCGATGCCCCAGCTCACCGCGGCGGCGACGTACCAGGGGCGATCCGCCAGGTTCTTCAGGTGTGCGTACCAGGCGAACGTCATGAAGACGTTGGAGCACACCAGGAGTGCCGCGGCTCGGGCGATGATATCGTTCCGGATGGACCCTCCGGGAGATCAGGTATTCACGCGGGCTGCAATGAGCGGGGCCGCAGCTCGGCATCGAGCGCCCGACCCGCCCGGGCCACGATCTCCGGGATCGCGCTGACGTCGGCGTCGGACGTACGAAAGTTGACGATGCAGGCGCGGAGGAGGAACCTCCCGTCGAGCACGGCGTTGGTGACGAACAGGTCACCCGACGTCTTGACCCGGGCGAGAAGCGCTTCGTTCAGGGCATCGAGATACGCCTGGACCGACGGGTTCCCGGGCTCGAGGTCGGCCGGCACGTAGCGGAAGGTCGCGATGCTGAGGCCGAGGGTCACCGCCTCGAGCTCCGGATGCGCGTCGGCGCCGCGAAACAGTGCCTCCGCCATCTGGCAGTCGTGCGCGATCATGCGGGCGTACCCCTCACGCCCGGCCTGGCGGATGCCGAGCCAGACCTTGAGCGCCCGGAATCCACGCGAGTTCTGCAGGCCGAGCTCGTGGTAATTGATCGGCGGCTCCTCGCCTTCGGTGTCGAAACGGTAGTAGGCGGGCGAGTATCCGAACGCGTCGCGCAGGCGCTGGGCGTCCCGCACCAGCACGCATCCGGCCTCGAGCGGGGCGTAGAGCCACTTGTGGGGGTCGACGGCCAGCGAATCGGCCAGGGCCAAGGCCTTGAGGTCGTCCGGTGCATCGGAGAGTACCGCGGCCGGCGCCCCGTAGGCGCCGTCCACGTGGAACCAGAGGCCGTGCTCCCGACAGATGGCCGCGAGCTCGCGGAGCGGATCGATGGCGCCGGTGCTCACCGTGCCGGCGGCACCCACCACCATGATCGGCCGGTCTCCGGCGGCGAGATCGTGCCGGAGCTGCTCCCGGAGCGGCGGGAGCAGCATGCGCTGCCGCTCGTCGGTGGCAATCCAGCGGATGGCATCGGTGCCGAGCCCGAAGAGGTCGGCGGCCTTCTGGATCCAGGTGTGGGTGCCTTGGGAGACGTAGACCCGGGCTCGCGTCGCGTTGGCGCCGGCCAGGCCGACCCGACGCACGTCCTCGCCCAGCATGGCCCGCCGTCCGGCCAGGAAACAGCCGAAGTTGGCCATGTTGCCCCCGCTCACCAGCAGGCCGCCGCAGTCGCTCGGATAGCCCACCAGCTCGGCGACCCAGCGAACCACCTCGGCTTCGATCTCCGAGGCGATCGGCGAGAGCTCCCAGCCGCCGACGTTGGGATTGATGGCGGCGGCCAGCAGATCGGCCAGCGCGCCGATCGGCGCGGCGGACGAGGTGATGTACCCCATGAAGCGGGGATGCCCGTTGAACAGCGAGTGCTCGAAGAGGAGGCCTGCTGTCTCCCGCAGCAGCGGGGCGGGCTCGCTGCCCTCCGAGGGGACCGGCCTCCGGCCCAGCAACGCACGAACCTCCGCGGGGGTCTCGCCCAGCGTAACGGGTCGCCCCGGCAAGGAGCCGAGGAAGTCCGCGATCCGATCGACCAGCTCGCGTCCGGTCCGGCGGAACTCCTCGGGCGACATCTCCAGCGGCGGCCCCGGCTGCGCCATACGGTCTCCAGTGGTCCGGAACGGACCGGTTAGGGCTGCCCTGGCGCCAGCACGTCCGCCAGGACGGCCAGCCGCTCGGTCCAGTATCGCTTGGCGCGGGAGGCCTCCGCGGCGCTCGGGAGCTTTCGATGGCGAACGCTCACCCGGCTCTTGGCCGGCCCCTTGGAGACGAATCCGGCGTCGACCCGGGTGCCGTCCTCCCACACCATACGCAGAGACTTTCCACGGGTTGCCGTGCTGACCCTGAAGGGGACCCCCGACAGCCACCGGGCCCGCTGACGGCCGTCCGTCCAGGCACGGTAGAGCGTGACCAGGGACGCGGGGAACACCCTGCTGCGGGTGATCTCGAACCCGTCGCTCTTCTGGTGCCGCTTCCGGAGCCCGCGCTCCTCCTCGTACATGACGGTGATCATCTGCCGCCACCAGGAGCGGACCTCGTAGCGCGCGACGAGCAGGGCGACGATCTCCTTGTGGTTCTTCGTCGCGGCGCCGGCCCGGTCGAGGATGGCGAACCACTGCCCCCAGCCCTTGCCGGTGCGCGCGCGCACGGTGGCATCCCCGATGCGCCCGCGCATCTGGGTGTCACCGTGCAACATGCGGGGAACTTTCAGGGCAGGTGGCAATTGGCCGGTGCCCGGTGGTTTCCTCACCAGCCCATCCGAGCGCGCAACGAGGTGATGTGCGCGACGTGATGCTCACCATGCCAGGCGTACATCGCGACCACCTCGTCGACGGTGAATTCGCGGCCGTGCTCGGGATGCCAGAAGGCTCGCGCCCCGTCGGCCGGCGTCAACTGCCTGAGCAGGAGGAGCCAGCGCGCGTGCAACGCGTCCAGCAGCGCGAGCGAGATGTCGATGGGCGCGGTCCGGGCATCGGGCAGCTCGGCCCAGCGCGCCTCCTCATAGGGCTTGATGGTCGGCGTCGGCTCGGTGAGCGCCAGGCGCATCCGGGTGTAGGCGTTGAGGTGGCTGTCAGGGACATGGTGGACCACCTGCCGGACAGTCCACCCCTCGGGCCGGTACGGCGTGTCGAGCTGCTCGGGGGAGAGTCCGGCGACGGCCGCTCGAAGCCGCGCGGGGGCCGCCGCGATCCGCGCCACACACGCTTCACGCCCGCGCTCGGTCAGGGCCTCGAAACTGAACTGGCCGATCGGGTATCGTAGATTCGGCATGATCTCCGGTCCTGGGTGTCCGGCTCGGCTACCGACGATCGTCCGTCCGCTTCCGGACCTCGCTCCGCCCCGGCCCCGCGCCGCCACGGAACTCGAAGTGGGCCTCCGGCAGCAGGCGGTCGGGCGACGGCGTGTCGGTCATCTCCCGGAGAAGAAGGTTGGCCAGCACCGCCTCCGCTATTCGCGCCGCCGGCTCCCACTCTCCCGGCGTGAGCGCGGGGTAGAGCTGGGCGAACTCCGGGCGCAGCCGGGCCTCTCGCATGGCCCAAATCTAGCTCTACTCCGATGCAGGCGCGTCAGCGCGCAACCATTGTCATCGCTCCCGCATCCAAACCCATGCAGCATCCCCGCAGTACCGGTTCCCGGGGTCGCGGCCAAGGCAGTACGGCCCCGGGAACTACCTCTCCTTTTTCCATTGCTGCATCCACGGCGGCTTTGTCGGAGTGCGAGCGGCAACACGGTGTGGCGCGTGCGGGCCGTTGCACCAGCGCGCAAGAATATTCGTCGAGCAACTTGCAGCGAGCTCTGGGCTTCTGCCTCGACCTACCGGCGGAACCGGTAATCGGAGGGAGCCGCGACTATGCGGGGCCGGGGGTGCGGGCCCCGAACTGAGGGGCGGGGGGATCAGCTGCGCCGCTCGTCGCAGCGCACGTCCGGGATCAGACCAGGCTCGAGCCGCAGCCTGGTGAACACCTGGGTCATGGTCACGGACCGGTAGGCGCAGACGAGCACCGGCCGGCGGGCATGAAAGAGCACGGTACAGCGGCGCACGCTGCACTGCACCGTCGCGGCCCCTCCCTCGAGGGTCCCGCTTCGGGTGGACAACACCAGCGGCCAGGCCCCCCGGTCGCCCACTTCCTGCACCCAGCGGGTCGAGTCCCCCGTCGCCGGCTGGTCGGTGTAGCCGTTCTCCAGCACGAACTGCTCGGCACAACGGCGCGCCATGATCTCCATGCCCTCCCGCAGGTCGCGCGTCAGCAGGCACCGCTGCGGGTCCGCCCGCAGCCAGGGCGCCACCCTGGCCGGCACCCGCGGGGGAGTGGCGCCTCCGCAGGCGAGTACAACGATCAGCAGGCAGGAGCCCGCGCCGCGCATGGCTTCATCTCCCGAGATGACTCAGTCCAACGAGATCCGCTCTTTGAGGATCCAGACCTTGGTCGCGAAGAAGAGCCGGATCATCGCCCGATAGTCCGCCGCGGTCACCAGCACGACCAGCGCCTGGCCATCGGTCCCCTTGGTCGGGCGGACGTTCTGCTTGAGACGCATCCGGCCGCGTAGCCCGTCGAACCAGGCGGGCAGGTCGTTCCGCTCCTCGCCCCGCACCACGTCCTTGGTTCGAGCGCCGCTGGGGTCCGCCAGGGCGACCTGGCAGTACCATCTGCCCCGCGCCTCCCCCTTGGTGGCTCGGGCGAAGGTGAGAGAGCGATCGGTCAGCTCGGCCCACACCTTGAGATTGGGGGTCGTGCGGGGCCGCACCTCCAGCCGCTGACCCTTCTGCTTCGGCACCCGGATCACGAATTCCCACTCGTTCCGGTTGGCGAAGTTGCCGTCCGTCACCGCGTAGCTCTGCTCGGTGCCGGAGATCGCTTCGCCCGCGAAGGTCCAGGTCGCGGCGCGCGACTCACCCGCCTTCACCGCCACTCGGTCAAGCTGATACCGTTTGCGCGACGCCATCGGCCGTCTCCGGGAAAGGGAGAGTGGGTCAGGGACAGTTCCGGCTCACCCGCTGGCGGCGAGCCGTGCCAGATAGGCCCGGATGCGCCGGGCGTTGGTGCCGACGTCACTCTGACCCACCCGCGAGACCGACCGCACGTCCACCCTGCTCCCGGCCGGGTCGGGCTCGATCCGAATCACCACGTCGTCCTTGAAGCCGAACCAGGGTGTCGTGGCGGTGGCCTCGATCCGATGCGCCGTCGAATCCGCGGCCACCACCGCCCATCCCATCGCCCGGGCCGAGGCCAGGGCTCGCGCAAACGCGGCACCGGGGTCGAGGTGTACCATCAGGGAATGGAGATCGGGATAGCCCGCGCGCTGAGCCGCCGCGACTTCGGGACCGCCATAGACGGCAGGATTCGGGGCGCCGGCCCGAAGCGGCAGAACCGCCACGAACTCTGGCGGGTGCTTCAGGTCGGTGCTGATGTCGTGGATGGGAGGGACCCGACGCGCCTGCTGGAGCCAGTGCCACGGCACGTATGCCACGCCCCCTCCGGCAATCAGCGCCGCTGCCTGAAGCAGGACGGACCGCCGCCCCGTCCGGGTCAACAGGATGGCCAGGGCCACCGCGACCGAGGCGAGCCCGATGTAGGCGGCCCAGCGCAACACGCCGAAGCCGGTCCCGAAGTCCCATAGCCCCAGCCGCACCGCTGGCCCGGCGAGCAGCAGAAGGAGCAAGGCCACGCCCGCCAGCGCCGGGGCCGCCCATCGGAGCCGCATGCCGCCTCCTGTCCGAGAGGTGGAACCTCGGTCGAAGATAGGAGATCGGACGGGCATCACACAACGGTGCCCAGGACCTCACTACTCAGGACCTCACTACTATTGAAACGTTTGCCCCGGAGGCGCGATGCGGGGCGGGAATCGAAACGCCGGTGTCCAGTCCTGGGTCAGCGGGCGGAAGAAGCGCAGGCAGGTGCCCAAGGCAGAGGTCCCGGAGGAGCGGGTGGCGGGCTGAGCGGGCTCAGACCTCGGGCACGGCCGCGGGCGCCCGGGCGGGGCGGAGCTCACCGCGGTGACGGGCCGGCGTCCCTACCCGGAGCGCCAACGCCGCGGCCACGAGGCAGAGGCCCGCGGACTCCCAGAACGCGGGCCGATAGTCACCCAGCGTGGTGCGCACCCAGGCCGCGGAATACGCGGTGAGGGCGGCCCCGATCTGATGCCCGGCCGCGATCCAACCGAACATGACGGGCGCGCGCTCCGGTCCGAAGGCGTCGGTCGCCAGACGGAGCGTGGGCGGCACGGTCGCGATCCAGTCGAGCCCATACCACACCGCGAAGACCCAGATCCCGACGTCGTGACCGCCGAGCGCGAACGGGAGATAGAAGAGCGAGAGACCCCGGAGCCCGTAGTACCAGGCGAGCAGGTGCCGGCTGCTCCAGCGATCGGACAACCACCCTGCTCCCGTCGTGCCCACCAGATCGAACATCCCCATCAGCGCCAGCATGCTTGCCGCACGCACCTCGGGGATGCCGTGGTCGTGCGCCGCGGGGATCAGGTGCGTGCCGATGAGTCCATTGGTCGAGGCGCCGCAGATGAAGAATGTCGCGAAGAGCAGCCAGAAGTCGCGGGAACGGGCGCCCTCGGTCAGGGCCACGACCGCGGCTCGCGCGGCGTTCCCGCTCGGAGCCGGCGGCGGGTCCAGCGCGGCCGCACCGTAGGGGGCCAGGCCCAGATCGCGCGGACGCTCCCGGAGAAAGAGCGCCACCAGGGGCGCGGCGAGCGCCACGGCGCCGGCCACCGTGAGCACCGCGGGGCGCCAGCCGTAGTGCTGGATGATCGAGGCCAGGAGCGGAAGGAAGACGAGCTGTCCCGTGGCCGCACTTGCGGTGAGCAGGCCCATCGCCAGGCCCCGCCGCTTGACGAACCACCGGTTCGCCACCGTGGCGCCGAGGACCAGCGCCGCCATCCCGCTGCCGATGCCGACCACCACGCCCCACAGCAGCACCAGATGCCACGGCCGAGTCACCAGGGTGGAGAGGCTCACGCCGAGGGCGAGCAGGGTGAGCGCCACCAGGGTGGTCCGGCGGATGCCCAACCGCTGCATGAGCGCGCCCGCGAACGGCCCCATGAGCCCGTACAGCAGGATGTTCACCGACACGGCGAGCGCGACGGTCGATCGGCTCCAGCCGAACTCCTGCTCCAGGGGAATGAAGAGCACCCCGGGCGTGGCCCGGACGCCGGCGGCGGCGAGCAGCACGACGAAGGTGACGCCGAGGACGACCCAGGCGTAGTGCGGTCGGACGCCGCGTCCGGCGCTCACCGGCCGCTCGTTTCCCGGAGGATCAGGCTGCAGCAGGTGACACCCCCTTCCGCCTTGGCGAGCTCCGATGCGTCCACCGTTCGGACGGCGATGCCGCGGGCCTCGAGCGCACGTCGAGTGCGGGGAAAGTTCGACGGGTAGACGACGGTACCGCCGATTCGGAGCGCATTGCCCCCGAACGGCTCGGCGGGATCGACCGCGATGAGATCCAGCCCCGGGAAGGACTCCGGCCGCACCCACTGGCGGTTGAGGAGGAGCGTCCGCTCGGCGACCTCGGTGACGGCGGACTTGAGATGCAGGGCGCCCGACACGTCGACCACGCAGACGCCATATCCAAACGGCGCCAGGTGACGGGACAACTGTCGGATCCCGTCCGGGTTACTTCGGGAGGACAGGCCCACGTAGACCGAGCGTCCGACCCGCAGCACGTCTCCCCCGTCGAGGGTGCCCGGCGGGTCGATGGTGACCAGTGGCCGGTGCGGCCGCAGGGCCTCCGCCACGGCCGCCGTCTCCGCTCGACGCGACACGACGCCCGGGCGGGTGATGATCGCCACCTCGTCGAGCACCACGGCCGTGTCTTCGATGAAGACGGCATCCGGCAGCTCCCGGCCGCCGGGGAGCCGGCGCACCCGGCAGCCGAGATCGGTGAGACAGCGCTCGTAGCTCTCGTGCTGCCGCTCCGCCGTCTCGAAGTCGATCGGCTGACGGGCGAGGTGGGTCAGCTCGCACTGGCTGATGGCCGGACTGACCTCACGGGTGAAGGCGAGCACCGGTCGGTGGCTCAGCCGGCCGATCGGCGCGGACGCCGCACCAGCTCGCCGCCGCAGTTGGGACAGCGCTGCCCCATGGTGACCGCGCACCCGGGGCAGAAGGTGCACTCGAAGCTGCAGATGAAGGCCAGGTCCCCGTGCTCCAGGGATCTCTGGCACTTCTCGCACTGACTCCGCATCTCCAGTGGCATGGGTGGTCTCCCGTCATCACGCCGATAGGCTAGCCGAACCTCTCCAATCTGATCTCGTCCAGGGCTCTGGTCACCGCCTCCAACGGAATCCAGCCGATGCCCCGGTCGTCGATCACCGAGCGGTGGGGCGAGCGGTACGGCAGCCAGGGCATGATCCCCGGCTGGCGATGGTACAGGCCCACCGTGGGGATCTTCCACGCCGCGGCCAGGTGCACCACCGACGTGTCGGGCGTGAGCACCAGGTCGAACTCGTGGATCACCGCGGCGAAGTCGTGCAGGGATGTGAGCGGCGGCACCGGCTCGAGGCCGGTGGCTGCCGCCACCGCCGCCACCTCCTCGGCCTCTCCAGGCGCGCCGCACACGCTGACCTGAAAGCGGTCGTCCGTGGCGGTCAGGTGCCGAATGAGCCGGATGAAGTTCTCCCGTCCCCAGTACCGCTCGGGACCACGGCCCGAGATGTTGATTCCGAGCCGGAGCGGCCGGCCTCGAGGGCCGAGCAGCTCGCGCGCGCGCCGCTCGTCCCCGTCGCTCAGTCGATACTCGAGGTCGAGGGGCACCTGGGCAGGATCGATGCCGAACGGCAGTAGCAGCTGGGCCAGGCGCTCGACCGGATGCACGCTCGACCGGTCCAGCAGCGGCGCCGCGTGGGAATAGTAGCCGGCCTCGGCATGCGCCAGCCCCACGGCGAGGCGCGCGCCGCACCAGCCGATCACCAGCCGGGAGATGGCCGAGGGATTGTCGACCAGATCGACCACCACGTCGTACCGCTCGCCACGCAACGCCCGCAGGAGTTCCACCGCGCTGCGGACCGTCTTGTCGTACCGCCAGACCCGATCGACGAACGGGCGCACGGCGTCCCGCACCCCATAGTTGTTGCGGCTCACGAGAAAATGGATCCGTGCCGCCGGGTACCGCTGCCGGAGCGCCCGCAGCAC
>JBBSHB010000040.1:0-22819 GCA_038253515.1 Gemmatimonadales bacterium
CCGCAGCACCAGCCGCCGGAACAGCCCGAAGAACCGCCAGATCACCAGCAGGGCCAGAACCACCAGCACGGCGACGAGGCCTGCCGTCACCATGGGGTGCGCCGCCGCCAGCCAGGCGAGGAACACCGCGAGGGCGTCCTCCAACGCGCTGAGCGTCCAGTTGCTGAATGGCTCCGGGCTCGCGTTGACGGCGGCGCGGGTGGTGGCCTTGGCGCCATGCGAGGTGAGGGCCACGCCGCCCGCGAGCAGCGCCGCCCCGATGCGCCATTCTTCCGGGACGTTTCCCGAGAACGCACTGTAGGAGAGGAATGCCGCCGCCGGTGGACGGATGAAGGTGTGCACCGCGTCCCACACCGAGTCGACGTAGGGCACCTTGTCCGCGACGAATTCGATCACGAACAGCGCGGCCGCGACCCCCAGGACGAGCGGGCTGCTGAGGACATGCAGGGGTTGGGGAAGCTGGACGAGACCGAAGCGCTGGAGCAATCCGGCCGCCGCGACCGTCGCATAGAGATTGAGTCCGGAGGCGAACGAGGTTCCGAGGATGTAGCCCAGCGTTTCGACCGGCGTCATGACGGAAGCTAGTCCCCGGCGGCTCGAGGCGGTGTGAGTCGCCTCACTCGACCCAGTCGATCTTTACCCCACCGACCGCCGTCCTGAGCGAGATGTCCAGATGGCGTGGCGCTGTCTCGTACCCGGCCGTCACGTAGCTGGCGCCGCTGCGCTGGAGGCCATCCAGTGCGAAGCTCGCGAGAAAGGTGTCGGGGGTGATCCGAACGCCCACCTGACGCGGCAGGCGGAGCGTCAGCTCGCCCAGCGCCATGCTCACCTCCACCTGGGAGCTGGAGGTCCAGACCCCGGCGAAATCGAGCAGCACCTTGCCCATGCCACCCTCGAAGGTGATCCGGTCGCACCGACTGTTCCCCAGTCCGAGCACCGAGACCTCCGCCGCTCCCGCCGTGAGCGACGCGGACCGGCAACGGGTGCCGTTGGGCTGAGAGAAGCGCACCACCGTCCGGCTCGCTCCGGTCGAGAGGTGGAGATCGGTCAGCCGAAGCCCACCCAGCTCGAGGTCGCCATCGACCGCACCCAGCGCGACGTCGAGCGCAAGGTCGGCCTTGGGCGAGAAGGCGACCTCGGCGGACTGCCGAAGCTGGTGCTGGGAGACCACCCTGATGCCGCCTCCACCGGCGGGCCGGAGCCCGAACGTTAACCCGCCGCCGCCGGCATCGTAGTCGCTCACTGGAAGGAAGCGCTGGCTGTCGTACGAGGCGTCCATCCGGTAGAGCTCGTTGGGCCGGCCGGCGGCGAGCCGGAGAAAGCCCGCGGCGTAGTCGAGCCGGGCGGTGAGTCGGGTCTCGCCGTGCCACTGGCGATAGGTGCTGAATGGGCGCATGCTCTGGGCCGACGCGCCCCGCGCGCTGACCGCCAGGGCGAGGAGAAGGAGGAAGCGCCGCACCCTCACAGCCCACGCGTCGGCGTACGGCCTCCGGGGCGGCGGCCGGCCGTGACACCGAACTGCGGCGTCGCCCAGAGGTACTCGTCGGTGAGCGCCTCAGGGGGAATGAGGCGGCCCGCGAAGTTATCGCGAATGCCCGCCCGGCTGAGCAGCGCGGCGCCGAAGCCGGCGGTCCCCAGCAACCAGGTCACCAGGAACGCCGCGCCCCGGATCAGGTTGCCCGCCACGGGCACCCAGCCGAAGAGGGCCCACGCGAGCCAGAACACCGCCAGGCCGCCCAGTCCGACCAGCAGGTAGCGATAGCTGTTGGGTGAGCCGATCATGATGCCCTGCGCCAGGCGGCGCCGGGTATAGGTCTCACCCATCGCGTGTGCCACCGCGAGATAGCCTCCGACCGCGCCCACGACGACGAGCAGCCCGTAGACCACCACGGCGAACGGGAGCAGCAGGATGCCGGCGACGCTGAGCACCAGTCCGACCACCAGCATGCCGAAGGTGGGGAGCAGGAGGATCTGGCCAACCAGGCCGGTGACGAACGCCCGCCCGAACGAGTGCGAAACCGTATCCGAGACCACCTCCAGGTTGGGACGGCCGAACATGACCAGCCCGAACCCGAGCGCGGCCAGGGTGAGAAACACACCGACCACGCCCGAGGCTCGGTGAAACACGGTCTCGAGCGCGCCCGGCGCCGGTGCTTCCGTGGCGGTGGGCCCCTCTGGAGCGGCGGCGCGCAGGCTGCGCACCTCTCCTCCGATCTCGCCGCCCTGGTCGCGCACTTCGCCCCCGAGCGTGAGGATGTCGCCGCTCACGAGGCCCCCGGGGTGCAGCACGACGTCACCGTCCACCGTCACCAGGTTGCCCATCAACTTCCCGTAGACGTCAGCCGTCCCGTCCACCACCAGCAGGTGCCCCGGCACGCTCTCGTTGGATCCGATGCTGAAGTCGCCCAGCCGGGCCGTCCCGTTCGGGACGGTGAGGTGGACGGCTCCCTCGCGCGGGCGCAACGCCCCGCGCAGCCTCCCTTCCAGTGCGGTCGGCTTGCTCAGGTCACTGATGTCGATGGTGTGGTCAGCCGACTGGGCGGGCGCGATGGCCTGGGGACGGGGCCGCGGGGCCCGCTCCTGCTGTTCGGGCCGGCGAAGGTTGGAGACGCCGGACACCAGCGCCCAGAAGTCGTGTACCAGCGCGACGGTGCGGGAACCGCTCGCGTCGGGCCGGGTTCCGGCCGACGCCGGCCGGGCCACGGCGACCAGCAGGAGCAGCGCGAGGAATTGGGCCGGCCGACTAGACGCTGGCATGGGCCACCCGCTGGGTTGGAAGCGCCAGAAGGCGGCGGAGTGCTACAATACCGCCGACGTAGGCCAGCGAGGCGAGCGCCGAGGCGAGGCCAAGACGCGTCGGATGGGCCGCCAGGTTGCGGAGACCGGTGTACCACGGCTGCTCGATGAAGTTCGAGGCCACACCGCGCACGGCCAGCCAGGCCGCCCGCCCCGCCTCGCCGGCGAGCCAGGAGCCGAGGGCCGCGAGGCTCTGCTGGTGCCCAAGCGTCCAGACGATGCTTGCGGTCATGGAGCCGATCACCAGCAGCGTCACGCTCGCGGCTAGCGCAACCGTTCTCCGGGTGGCGAAGAGGCGGCGCCGGGTCGATTCCAGCGAGCGGAGGGCGAACGGGTCCGGCACCGCGACCGAGAGCATGACCCGATCGGCGAAGCCGGCGGACGGACTCATCAGCGGAAGCGCGGAGAGCAGGGCCACGATCTCCTGCTCCGCCTGGGTCCGCTCGAGACACTCGGGACACCGATCGAGGTGGGACTGCGCGTCTGGCGAGAGCGCGCCGGCCAGCCACGCGTCGAGGTCCTCGGCGGACAGATGCCGTCCGGGTGCAGGGGTCATAAGTGGACCCTCCTACGCTGGGGAATCGGGGAAGGTTTCATCATTTGAGGTGGGCCAGCAGCTGGCGCAGCTCGTTGCGGGCCCGGTGGATGTAGGTCTTCACGGTGCCGAGCGGAAGGTCCAGCATCTCGGCGATCTCCTCGTACGCGCGGCCCTCGACGTGGCGCAACAGGATGCACGATCGGTACTCCGGCCGGAGCTGGCCGATGGCCGCCTCGATCGCGCCGCCCAGCTCCTTCGCCTCGACGGCGTCCAGGGGCGACTCCTGCCGCGCGCCGATCTGCAGCGCCGTGGCCTGCATCGCCTCGGGTGTCTCGGCGTGGGGCGAGCCGTCGAGCGAGAGGGTGTCCAGCTCCCGGCGCCGCAGATGGTCGATCGCGGCGTTGTTGGCGATCTTGAAGATCCAGGACGAGAACTTGAACTCGGGGCGATAGGACTCGATGGCATTGAGCGCCTTGACGAAGGTCTCCTGGGAGAGATCCTCCGCCAGCTCACGGTCCCGCACCATGCGAAAGAGGAGGGCGAAGATCGGGCGCTCGTAGCGGCGGATCAGCTCACGGTAGCCGGCTTCCTGTCCACCGCGGGCGAGCAGCACGACCTCCTGATCGCTGAGTCGCGCCCACTCCGGCCCGCTAGGCATCGGTCCACTGCCTTGCCAAGGATCTCGCCGCCGGACTACATTGAGCGCCTATGTTAGCCTCGGATCGTAAGTTACCCGTCTCCGGCGGTCCCGAAAAGCGGGCCTACGTCCAGGAGATCTTCGGGGCGATCGCGCCCACCTACGATCGGCTCAACCGGATCATCAGCCTGCGATTCGATCAGCGCTGGCGGCGGCATGCGGTCGGTCGGCTGAACTGGGAGCGGCTACCGGAAGGAATCTATCTAGATCTGTGCGCCGGGACGCTCGACTTTGGAGCGACGCTTGCCCGCCGCCCGGGGTTCCGAGGACGCATCGTCGGCGCCGACTTCGTCCCGGCGATGCTCCGCCTGGGCCGTGGCAAAGCGGCCCGCCTCGCGCCAGTGGGAGCCGACGCTCTCGAGCTTCCCTTTGGCGATGCGGCCTTCGACGGGGCCATGGTGGGATGGGGCCTGCGGAACCTGGTGGACCTCGACGCCGGGCTGGCCGAGGCCGCCCGGGTGCTCCGGCCGGGGGCCAGGCTGGTGATTCTGGAGATGGCGCTTCCGCCCGCGCGCTGGCTGCGGACGCTCTACCAGTTCTACTTACGGCGGGTGCTGCCCCGGATCGGGCGGCTGATCTCGCGACACGCGACGGCGTACACCTGGCTTCCGGCCTCGACCCAGACGTTTCCCGAGCCAGCGGAGCTCGCGCGCCGAATGGCCGAGCAGAGCTTTACCGAGGTTTCCTATGACCGGTTCATGGGTGGCGTCTGCGCGATGCACGTGGGCACGCGATCCACGCGTCCCGTCCGGCGCCCGGTCTGACGGCGCTGTGGTCCCGAGCGGAGCGAGGGGATCTTCTCCTCGGGATCGGAACGCGGCGGCTGGGTGATGGGGGGCGCGGGGGTTCGGCGCGGGGCTGGGGGACGTCATGTTCACCACGGAGACACGGAGAACGACGGAGCCCGCACGGAGACAACAACAACATTTTTTTGTTTCCTCCGTGTCTCCGTGGTGAATTTTCCTCATCGGGATCGGAACTCCGCAGCCGCGGTCCGGAATGGCGAGCAAGATCCCTCGTCGCTACGCTCCTCGGGATGACAGCGCGGGGCTCCGCTGACGAGCAGGCGTAGCCGGACTTGACCAGAACGGACCCTCATGGCCCTGGACAATCTGCGGCAGTTCATCAAGGCGATCGAGCAGGCCGGCGAGTTGGTGCGGGTCACCCACCCGGTGCGGGCCCACCTGGAGATCGCCGAGATCGCCGATCGCTGCATGAAGAGCCCCGGGGGTGGTCCGGCGCTCGTCTTCGAGCACGTGCTGCTGGAGGATGGGCGGAAGAGCGCGGCCCCCGTCGCGATCAATCTCTACGGCTCCATGCGCCGCATGGGTCTCGCGCTGGGCGTGGATGACCTCGACGCCATCGGCGGCCGCATCTCCGAGTTGCTCAACCTCAAAGTTCCCGAAGGACTGTTCGGCAAGCTGGCGATGCTCCCCAAGCTCGCCGAAGTTGGGAAGTTCCCGCCCAAGGTGAAGAGCGGGCGTCCGCCCTGCCAGGAGGTAGTCCTCCGGGGCGACGCGGTCAACCTCGACCAGATTCCCTTTCTCACCACCTGGCCCGGCGACGGCGGTCGCTACATCACCCTGCCGATGGTTATCACCACCGATCCCTCGCGGGGGATCCGCAACGTCGGGATGTACCGGGTCCAGGTGCTGGGACGAGACTCGCTGGCGATGCACTGGCAGCGCCACAAGGTGGGCGCCGCCCACTGGCGCGAGATGGCGGAGAAGGGGCAGCGAATGCCGGTGGTCATCGCCCTGGGCGGCGATCCCGCGAGCATCTACAGCGGCTCGGCGCCGCTTCCGCCGACCATCGACGAATTTCTCTTCGCCGGATTCCTCCGGCGCGAGCCGGTCGAGCTGGCCCGGGCCGTCACCTGCGATCTCGAGGTGCCCGCGGAAGCCGAGCTGGTGCTGGAGGGGTACATCGACCCGGCGGAGCCGCTGGTGCTGGAAGGTCCGTTCGGAGACCACACCGGGTTCTACTCGCTGGCGGACTACTATCCCAAGGTGCACGTGACGGCGCTGACCGCTCGCCGGGACCCGATCTATCCGGCGACCCTGGTCGGCCGGCCGCCGATGGAGGACTACTACCTGGGTCACGCCACCGAGCGGATCTTTCTCCCACTGCTCAAGCTGACCGTGCCCGAGATCGTCGACTACCACATGCCGCCGGCCGGCATCTTTCACAATCTGGTCTTCGTCTCGATCGACAAGCAGTATCCGGGACAGGCGTACAAGGTGATGAACGCGCTCTGGGGCCAGGGGCTCATGTCGCTGGCCAAGCTGCTGGTCGTGCTCGACAAGGAGGTCAATGTCCGGAATCCGGACGAGGCCTGGTGGGTGGCGCTCAACAACATCGATCCGGAGCGCGACGTGCGCTTCACCATGGGCCCGATGGACGTGCTCGACCACTCGAGCCGGGCGTTCACCTACGGCAGCAAGATGGGGATCGACGCGACCCGGAAATGGAAGGAAGAAGGATTCACCAGGGAGTGGCCGGAGGTGATCACCATGGACGCCGACACCAAGCGCCGGGTGGACGAGATGTGGACTCAACTGGGGATCAGGCTGTGAGCGGCGAAGGGCAGACCTTTGCCGGAGAGTCGCTGCTGGTCCGCTACATCAATCTGGTGAAGCTGCCACACACGCTCTTCGCGCTGCCCTTCGCGCTGCTCGGTGTACTCGCCGCGTCGCGGGTGGCGCCGGTGCGGCCGCGGACCGTGCTGCTGGTGATGCTGGCCTTTTCCGCGGCCCGCTGGGCGGCGATGGGCTTCAATCGCATCGCCGACCTCCGCTTCGACGCCCGGAATCCGCGGACCCGAGACCGCGAGCTGCCCCGGGGTTCGCTGACGACCGCCCAGGCCTGGAGATCCGTGGTCATCGCCGGGCTGCTTTTCGTGCTGCTCTCGGGCGGCTTGAATCGGCTGTGCCTGGCGCTGAGCCCGGCCGCCCTGGTCTGGGTGCTGACCTACAGTCTGTCGAAGCGGTTCACCTGGTGGCCCCACCTCTGGCTCGGTGTGAGTCTCGCCATCGCCCCCGTCGGTGGGTACCTGGCGGTGACCGGTCGATGGAGCGAGCCGCCCTGGCTCCTCCTGTCCGTCGCGCTGGCGGTCGCCACCTGGGTGGCCGGATTCGACATCTTCTACGCGCTGCCGGACGCCGGGTTCGATCGCGCCGAAGGGTTGCGGAGCGCCGTCGTACGGCTGGGTGCGCCGCGGGCCATTCTGCTGGCCAAGGTGCTGCACGCCGTCACCATCCCCGCTCTCGCGCTGTTTGGCTACGGTGCCGGTTTCGGCGCGTGGTACTACGCCGGGCTCGTGGTCGCGGCCGGGATCCTGGCCTACGAGCATCGACTGGTCCGGCCGGGTGACCTCTCCCGGCTGGACGCCGCCTTCTTCACCATGAACGGCGTCATGAGCGTGACGGTGTTCGCCTTCGCGCTGCTGGACCGGGCGGTTGGCTGAGGCCATGACCGGATACCCCATCGTCGTGGCACTCACCGGGGCTTCCGGCGCACCGTACGGCCTTCGGTTGCTGGAAGTCCTGGCGCACCGGCGGGTGCCGGTCTGGCTCATTCCCTCGAGCCATGGGATGCGTCTCTTGCGCCACGAGTGCGGCATCGACTCGATGGAGTCGCTCCAGGCGGCCACCGGCGACTGGTCTTCCGTCACCGTCTTCTCCGATGATGACCGCGGCGCGCTGCCCGCCTCCGGCTCCCAGCGGACCGGCGGGATGGTCGTCTGTCCCTGCTCGATGGGCACGGTCGCCGCGATCGCCGGAGGCACCAGCCGCTCGCTGGTGGAGCGCGCCGCGGACGTGACGCTCAAAGAGCGGCGCCGCCTGATCCTGGTGCCGCGGGAAACGCCGCTGTCGCTGGTGCATCTGCGAAACCTGGTGGCGGTCACCGAGGCTGGCGCGATCGTGATCCCCGCGGCGCCCGGCTTCTACCATCGGCCGACGCGCGTCGCCGAGCTGGTGGACTTCATCGTGCAGCGGATCCTCGACCACCTGGAGCTGGACATCGATATCGCTCGACGCTGGACTGGAGATGATGGATGATCCGCTCGCGGCTCTCCTCGCTCGACCGCACCCGAATCCTGTCCCTCCTCGTCCTGACTGTCGCCGCCTGCGGCGGCTCCAGCGATGTCCAGTCGCCGACCGACGAGGGTGATGCGCCCACGGCGGGGTGCCGCGATGGCACGCTGGGCGCGGCGCCGGCGCTCTACCGCGTGTGCTTCCCCGAGCACTGGAACGGCGACCTCGTGGTCTACGCCCATGGATACGTCGAGGCTGGAGCGGGCCTCGCGCTGCCCGACGATCGGATCGGCCAGGCGTCCATCTCGGGCGTGGTGAACGGGCTGGGGTACGCCTTCGCCACCACCAGCTACCGCGCCAACGGCCTGGTCGCGGCCGAGGCAGTCGAGGACGTGGCAGGGCTCACCGACGAGATCCGCCGGCTGTACCGGCCCGACCCTACTCGCACCTACCTCGTGGGCGTCTCGGAGGGCGGTTTGGTGTCGGCGCTCGCCGTCGAGCACCATCCGAAGCTCTTCTCCGGCGCGGTGGCGGCGTGCGGTCCGATCGGAGACTTCGGACGTCAGATCGACTACTTCGGGGACTTCAGGGTGGTGTTCGACTACTTCTTCCCCGACGTGATCCCGGGTGACGCGGTGGACATTCCCGACTCGGTGCGGGCGCACTGGAATGACCGCTACGCATCCGCAGTGGTCGACGCGCTGGGGCTCTCTCCGGCGGCGACCCGGCAGCTCCTCGCCGTCAGCGGCGCGCCGATCGATGCGGGCGATCCCCAGTCGGTCGGCGCGACGGTACTGGGCGTGCTCTGGTACAACATCTTCGCCACCGCGGACGCCCAGCAGCGGCTCGGCGGACAGCCCTACGAGAATGCCCATCGAGTCTACTCCGGCTCCGATGACGACGCCGCCCTGAACGCCGGAGTCGCTCGCCATGCCGCGGACCCCCAGGCGCGTGCCAACCTGGAGCGCTTCCAGACCTCCGGGCAGCTCACGGTTCCGCTGGTCACGCTCCATACTACCGGAGATCCGATCGTCCCGTTCCTGCACGAGGCGCTCTACGCGGACAAGGCGGCCGCGGCGGGAGCGTCCGAGCTCCTCCAGCAGCGCGCCGTCACCCGCTACGGGCACTGCGCGTTCCAGCAGGACGAGCTGCTCGGTGCGTTCGGCGACCTGGTGGGGCTAGTGGCGGGATCTGCCCTGCGGATCGCCCGGCGGTAGACGGCACGTGCGGATCGGCGTCATCTCGGACACGCATGGGCTGCTCCGGCCCGAGGTCTTCGAGGCGTTCCGCGAGGTGGATCACATTCTCCACGGCGGCGACGTGGGACCCGCGACACTGCTGGACGAGCTGGCGGCGATCGCGCCGGTGACCGCCGTCTACGGCAACGCCGACGGCTCGGAGATGCGGCACCGCTTGCCGCGGGTCGCCGTGGTACAGCTCGACGGCTTCGACGTCGTGGTCACCCACGGCGACCAGTTCGGCTCTCCCACGCCGGAGAAGGTGCACGCTGCCTATCCCGACGCGGAAATCATCGTCTTCGGCCACACCCACCGGCCGCTGCTCACCCTGGTGGACCTGGTCGTCACGGTGATGAACCCCGGGGGCGCCGGCCGCCGCCGGTTCGACCTGCCCGCCTCGGTCGGCATTCTGGAGCTCGAGCCCGGCATCCCGCCGCGCGGCCGTCTCCTGCCGCTCACGCCGCTCGACGCGGACTAGTCAGCTGCTCGCAGCACACCTCGCGATCCTTGCGCTGGCGCTCCAGCCGCCCCTGCCGCTCCGGGATCCGCTGGGCGATACCCTCCACCTCCGTTCGATCGCGACACCGCCGGCGGCGGACGGTCACATCGACAGCCTCGCGTGGGGCGCGCCGCAGGTACGGATCCCCACGCGCCAGGGCACGGCGTCGATCTGGCTGCTGCGCGCCGGGGACACGGTGTTCGTCGCGGCATCGATTCCGGACAGCACCCGCTCGTGGGCCGATGCGCTCGCGATCTGCTTCGACCTTGGGGGTGCCCGGGCATCCGCGCCCGAGCAAGAAGACTTTCAGTGGTCGTTTCAGCGGGTGCTCGACAGCAGCGTGGTGTATCGCGGGCGGTCCGGCCGCTGGGCGCCGCCGCTGGGCGACCCCGACTGGCGGTTGGGGCGAGCCCGCGAAGGGGGTGGCTGGGCGGTGAGTGGCGCGGACGGCGCGCGGCGCTGGACGGTGGTGCTGCGCCTCGATCCGGCCTGGCCTGACGGGGAGCAAGGTCGCCGTCCCGCGATCGGCTTTCTGGTGCACGACGACGATCCAAACGGCTGGTACAGTTGGCCGGCCCCAACGACGAGCGCCGGCGCCGCGTTGCTGGAGCGGACGCCGGCGCCATGGGTGCCGGTGGAATAGGCAGCGTTGTCAGGCCGTGCGCCACGCTGTCATCCCGAGCGCCGCCCTGTCATCCCGAGCGCCCGCGCTGTCATCCCGAGGAGCGGAGCGACGAGGGATCTTGCTCGCCATTCCGGACCGCGGCTGCGGAGTCCCGATCCCGATGAGGAAAATTCACCACGGAGACACGGAGAACGACGGAGCCCGCACGGAGACAACAACAACATTTTTTTGTTTTCTCCGTGGCTGTCTCCGTGTCCTCCGTGTCTCCGTGGTGAAGATGACGTCCCCCAGCCCCGCACCAAACCCCCGCGCCCCGCCATCACCCGGCCACCGCGTTCCGATCCCGATGAGAAGATCCCTCGTCGCTACGCTCCTCGGGATGACAGGGCCGGCGCTTGGGATGACAGTTCCGCCGGAATCCTACAGCCCCAGCCGCACCCCCGCGCTCACGGCCCAGTTGTGCGTCGTTTTCGTGTGCGCGTTGAGTCCCGTGGCCTCCTGCGCGTCGAACTTGCCGATGTAATCCTTGACCATGAGCTGCAGGCCGAGCCGCCGGGCGATCGCCACGTCGGTGCCGGCCCCGACGTTATAGGCGAAGTTGGTCGAATGGGTGGAGGCCGGGCCCACGTCGAACGATTGGCGCATGGCGCCGGCACCACCTTGCACGAACGGCGAAATCGGAAGCCCGCCGGTCACCGGCACCCGGAGTCGGAGCGCGGCGTCGTAGAGCAGCATCGAGCTTCGCCCCACGGACACGCCACCGATCAGCGGCACGCCCACCTCGAGCGCCGGCTGCGAATACGCGACGTTCCCGACCAGCGCGATACCGCTGGTGAGCCCCAGCGACGCCTCGGCGCCGTATACGGCGGCGCCCGCATCCCGGAGGCTGGTGCCGAGTGGCCCGGAGACCAGATTGCCGAACTTCATGTAGCCTGCATAGGGTGTGATGCCAAACGAGGGACCCGCGGAGCGCTGGGCAGCCAGCGGCGTCGTCAGGGCGAGGCCGGCGAGGATGCCGGCCCACAGGGTGTGCTTCTGCATGTGACCTCCCGCATGTCGGTGTGTGGCTGCGCTGGAGCGCAACAGCAGATGGTCAGGCACGCCTGGTGCCAGGGCTTGCAGGCGTTCAAGTCGAAGTGAGATTGAAGTTTAGCTCAGAGGCCCGTTTTGGCTTGTCCTCCTGGGCGGACAATTCGAGGCCGAATCACGGCCCCAGGTGTCGCTCAGGCGGCCCATTCGGAGTAGGGGGAAGTGCGCCGCAGGGCCTCCGGGTGCGCCCGGAACCATGACATGAGCAGCAGAATCTCGTCGATCGAGTCGAGTGGGAGCGGCCCGACCGGCGGAGTCGGCCGCGCGGCCTCCTCCGCGACGACGGCCCGAAAGGCCTCGTGCTCGATGGGGGTCGACGGGTAGGCGAAGGAGGCGCGCACCACACCCTGGCGGACGAGGTATACCCGCTCGTCGCCGAAGTCACCAGGGTCGTGATACACGAAGGTCAAGAGATCCCGCGCCGAGCGCGCCCGGCTGGTGGCCGCCAGCAGCCACTCCAGCTGCTCGAACTTCTCGCGCCAGCGGGCGGCGACCTCGAAACGCGCAGCCGCGGCGGCCTCCTGCATCGCCTGCACCACCCGATCGACCGGCTGAATCGTCCGGCCCTCCAGGAACGCCCGCGCCGTATCCACCCGCTGCCGATAGTCCCGCTCGGCCACGAAGCCCGCGCAGGGACCGGAGCAGAATCCGAACTGGTGCCGTATGCAGCCGGCCCGTCGCGGCTCATCGAACAGATCCCCCTGGCCGGCGAAGACCATGGGCATGGTCGGCGCACAGTCCCGGAGCTGGAGCAGATCGTTGAGTGTGCGGACCGCCTCCAGCGTCCGGCCCAGGGAGCGGAACGGTCCGTAGCACCCGATGTCGCCGCGGATGACTGTGCTGCCGGCGTACACCCTCGCTGCCGACTCGCCGGAGATCTTGATGAGCACGCATCGGCGGGTGACGTTGCCGCGGTGGTTGAAGTAGGGCCGGCACTTCCGGATCTGGCGCAGCTCGCCCAGATAGGCCGCGAACTCACTCGGCACGTAGTCCCAGGCGATGTCGCTGGCCGCGTAGAGGATGCGCGCGGCCTTGTCCTCGGGATACGCAGCGCGGAAGTAGCTCAGCAGTCGCGTTCGGAGCCGCTTGGCCTTGCCCACGTAGATGATTCGGCCCAGCCCGTCGACCATGCGGTACACCGCCGGCCGGTTCTCGGCGAGCGCCCGCACCCGTTGACGGAGCTGGTCGAGATCGGTGGACGGGAGCGGAGCGGCCCGCTGGGACCGGCGAGCCCGGCTCACGACTGGCAGTGGTGACAGAACACGGTGATGCGGGCATCGATCTCGTGCGTGCCCGTGAGACGGGTGCCGCAGCGCCGGCAGGGCTCACCCTCCCGGCCATAGACCAGCAGTTCGAGCTGGAAGCTGCCCGACGCTCCCGTCCCGGTGCGGTAGTCCCGCACGGTGGAGCCGCTCGACGCGATCGCCGCCCGGAGAATGCGCTGAAGCTCCACATGGAGGCGCCGGTGCTGCTCCGGCGTCAGTCGAACGCCAGGCTTCGAGGGGTCGATGCCGGCCGCGAACAGCGCCTCGTTGGCGTAAATGTTCCCCACGCCCGCCAGGTGCCGCTGATCCATCAGAATCTTCTTCACCGCTTGCCTGGAACCTCCCAACGCCTCGCCCAGTCGCGCCGGCGTGAAGCTCGGATCGAGCGGCTCGGGTCCGATCGCGGCGGTGTAGCGCTCCCACCCCTGGCGATCGAGCAGCAGCAGGGTGCCGAGGCGGCGGACGTCGCGATACACCAGCTCGCGACCGTCATCCAGCGACGCCCGCAGCACCGCGTACTGGGCCTCCTCGCCGGTGAGCGGCCGGTCGGAGACGACAAGCGACCCCGTCATGCCCGGCTGGACCACCAGCCGGCGGTTTCCCAGATCCAGCACCGCGTGCTTGGCTCGCCGGAAGACCTCCCGAACGGACGCGCCGGTGAGGTCCCGCAGCAGGCGCCGGCGAGTCACCCCGCGCAGCACGTCGGTGTGGCTGAGGGAGACTTGGCGGAGCTGGCGGCCGACGAGAGCGGGACGGATGTCGCGGACGATGGTTTCGACTTCGGGAAGCTCGGGCATCGGGCCCAAATCTAACGAGGTTCAGGTATCCCGGTTCACAGCGTCGGGCATTTTCGCTGCGGGCCTCCGATGCAGGTTCACCACGGAGACACGGAGAACCACGGAGGCAGCACGGAGACAACAACAATTTTTGTTTTCTCCGTGGCTGGATCAATACACGTGTACGGCGCCGGCAGATCGGCGAGCCGCCTCCCGCCAGCCGATGTCGCGGCGGAATGCCTTCCCGTCGAACTCGATAGCCTCCGCGGCGTCGCGGCTGAGGCGCTGGGCCTCGACAAAGGTCGGGGCCACGGCGGTCACCGTCAGCACGCGCCCCCCGTTGGCCCGCAGCACGCCGTCCGATCCACGGGTGGTGCCCGCGTGAAAGACCGTCACCCCCGCCGGCAACCCGGCGGGAATCGTGATCGCGGCGCCCGTCTCGGGCGTCTCGGGGTACCCGCGTGAGGCGAGCACGGTCGTGACCGAGGCGTGATTCTGGCGCTGGACGATGGGCGAGACTCCCTGTCCGCGCGCCACGCGAAAGAGACATTCGGTGAGTCCTTCCGACACGAGCGGGAGCACGACCTGCGCTTCGGGATCTCCCAACCGGCAGTTGAACTCCACGACCGAGAGCTCGCCCGCGGGATCCACCATCAGGCCGGCATAGAGCACCCCGGCAAAGGGGGTGCCCTGCCGGCGCAGCTGTTCCAGGGTGGGGTGCAGGACACGCCAGCGTACCTGGTCGAGCAGTGCCGGCGTGGCCAACGACACCGGGCTGTAGGCTCCCATGCCGCCGGTATTGGGACCGGCGTCGCCCTCGAGGAGCCGCTTGTGATCCTGGGCCACCGGAAGAAGCGCGACCTCCATCCCATCGGTGACCGCGAGGACGGAGATCTCCTCACCGTCGAGAAAGTCCTCCACCACGACGGTGCGCCCCGCCTCGCCGAACCTGCCCTCGCCCAACATGGCCCGGACCACCTCCAGCGCCTCCCCGCGGGTAGCGCAGACCACCGCGCCCTTTCCGGCCGCGAGGCCCGAGGCCTTCACCACCAGCGGCTCGGCGTGCCGCCCGACGTACTCCAGCGCAGAGCGGAGATTCTGAAACGTCCGGCTCGCGGCCGTGGGTACGCCGGCGGCCGCCATGAGCTCCTTGGAGAACGCTTTCGAGGCCTCGATCTGGGCGGCCGCGGCACTCGGTCCGAAGACCGCCCGCCCCTCCGCCCTGAGGCGGTCGGCCAACCCGCGCGCGAGCGGAACCTCGGGGCCGATCACGGTGAGATCGATACCCTGCATGTCGGCCGCGTCGGCCAGCCGGTCGAGGTCGTCGGCGGGGATCGGGAGGTTGACCGCGAGCTCTGCAGTGCCCGGATTCCCTGGCGCGCAGTAGAGATCGGAGTCGGGGTTCTCCCGGCGGAGGGACCAGCAGATCGCGTGCTCGCGGCCCCCGCCACCAACCACCAGAAGCCTCACGGTTTCTGAGCGTTCCGGAAGGCGTCGCGGGCCCGCTCGGCGGCTCGCTTTGCGGCGTCGGCCACCTGAGTGGCGAGCTCCCGGGCCTCGCCCGCGTAGTAGCTCCCCGCCGCGCCCAGGTCGTCGCGCAGGGAACGGTCCTCGGCCTCGGGTCCGCGGCGGACGTACTCGCCCCTGAGGATCCGATCGTATTCGCCGCTGGTCACCCAGCGCTGCAGCTCCGCGGCGCGGACGGTGTGCATCGGGTGGGTGAGCGCCAGGGTGCTGAGGAGCTTGTAGATCACGTCCAGGCCTTCACCGCTGGCCGCATACTCGTGCGCCTGCTGCATGAAGGCGTCGACGTTGAGCTGGCCGGTGAACCCCTCGCCGCGCCCGCCGCCGGCCATCTTCATGTCCAGGCTCTGCGCGGCCACCACGTCCTGGGCGCCCAACAGACCCGCCCGGTCGGCGGACAGCTCCGACTTGCGTGACCACTCGAGGAAGGCGAGTCGCACCGGGAGCACCGCGATACTCGCCAGCACCGGCAGCGCGCCGAGGCTGATGAGCGCGAGAATGGCCGCGATGGTCCGGTACAGCGCATGGCCGCTAATGACGTGTCCCATTTCGTGCGCCAGCAGGACGCGAAGCTCGTCGTCGTTCAGCAGCTCGACCGCCGCGGAGTGGATCACGATGAACGGCTGGTCGATGCCGTACGCGCCGGCGTTGAAGAAGGGGGTCTGGGAGACGTACAGCTCGGGCACGGTCGGCCAGTCGAAGGTGGTGACCACCTCGTTGTGCATGTGCCACAGCTTGGGAAACTGCGCCGGACCGATCCGGACGGCGTTCCCCTGGAACAAGAGGCGCACGCCGCGCTCACCGCCGATGAGCGCCAGCACCTTCCTGATGATCTCGTCGACGCCGGGAATGGAGCGGAGGGTCTGCAGCGCCGCCCGGTCCGCCGGGTGCTCCCATGAGACCGCCGCGATCTGGGCGAAGCTCTGGCGCGGGCGTACCGCGGGAACGGAAGTGCTCATGGATGACTCGGGTTAGAGGTGCTCGCCGTACGGGGATCACATCAGAGAGTTTCACTTTGAGACGCACGCGGCGTCAGCTCATGCCGCGCTCTCCGCGAAGGCCCGGTCCAGGTCCTCCAGCAGGTCTTCCACGTCCTCCACCCCGCAGCTCAGCCGGACCAGACTGTCGGTCAGTCCCAGCCTCTGGCGCATCGCTGGCGGCACCGACGCGTGCGTCATGGTGGCGGGATGGCCGATCAGGCTCTCGACTCCGCCGAGGGACTCGGCGAGCGCGAACACCCGGGTGCGCTCGACGAAGCGCCGGGCGCGAGCGGCATCGCCCAGATCGAGAGCGATCATCCCGCCGAAACCGGACATCTGGCGGCACGCCAGCTCATGCTGCGGGTGGGACGGGAGTCCCGGATAGTAGAGCGCCTTCACCTCGGGACGCCGGCTGAGCCACTCCGCGATGCGCCGGCCGTTGGCATCGTGCTGTCGCAGGCGCAGCGGCAGCGTCTTGAGCCCCCGCAACGCCAGCCAGCAATCCATCGGGCCCGGCACCCCCCCCGCGGCGTTCTGGAGAAACCCCAGTCGCTCGGCCAGATCGTCTCGCGGGGTGATCAGGAGACCCCCGACCATGTCGCTGTGGCCGTTCAGGTACTTGGTGGTGGAGTGCAGCACGATGTCGGCGCCCCGCTCGAGCGGGCGCTGGAAGAAGGGGGTGGCAAAGGTGTTGTCCACCACGTAGAGGTAGCCGTGTGCCCGCGTCAGGTCTCCCACCGCGGCGAGGTCGACCAGGTTCATCATGGGATTGGTCGGGGTCTCGCAGTAGATCATGCGTGTGGCGGGCGTCAGCGCGGCCTCGATGGCGTCGATCCCCCGCATGTCCACGAAGCTGAATCGCACTCCGAACTCGCCGTAGACCCGCTCCATCAACCGGTGGGTGCCGCCGTACACGTTGTCGCCGCACACCACGTGATCGCCGGAGCGGAGCAGCTTGAGCACGCTGTCGAGCGCGGCGAGCCCGGAGCCGAAGGCGAAGCCATGGGAGCCGCCCTCCAGGCTCGCGACGTTGCGCTCGAGCGCCTCGCGGGTGGGGTTCTGGGTCCGGGCGTACTCGTAGCCCTTGTGCACCCCGAGAGCGGACTGCACGTAGGTCGAGGTCTGGTAGATGGGCGTCATGACGGCGCCGGCGAGCGGCTCGGGCACCTGACCCGCGTGGACCGACCGGGTGGCGAATCGGTGCTCGTGATCTGTCGGGAGAATCCGGGTCATCGGGACCGGTGCGAGTGAGGGTGGCAGAAGCGTAATGGCGAGCGCCGCTCGGTTGAAGAGGGGGTGGGTCGCGGTTACCTTCGGAGCGTGATCTCCCCGCCTCCCAACGTTACCACCGCGCGCTGCCTCGTCGTGGACGACGATGCCTCGGTCCGGCGCGCCTTGGCCCGCGTCGTCGAATCCCACGGACTGGCCACCCTGGAAGCGTCCTCGGGGGCCGAAGCGCTCGCCCTGCTCCAGCGCGACGGCGAGGTCCCCATCTGCATCAGCGACATCTACATGCCGGAGATGGACGGGGTCACCTTCCTGCGGGAGGCGCTGCGGCTGTATCCGGACATGGCCGTCATCATGCTCACCGGTGTGGCCGAGGTGACCACCGCCGTCGAGTGCCTCCAGCTCGGCGCGCTGGACTACATCTCCAAGCCGGTGCTGATCGAGGAGGTCCGGGCACGGGTCGACAAGGCGCTGGAGAAGCGCGACCTCGTGCTGCAGAACCGATTCTACCAGCAGAACCTGGAGAGCCGAGTCCGGGAGCTCGACCACCGCAACAAGCAGTCGTTGATCAACGGCGTGCAGACGCTGGTCCATGCGCTGGAAGCGAAGGATGCCTACACCAGCGGCCATTCGAGCCGGGTGAGCCGCTACGCGGTCAAGACGGCGGTGCAGCTCGGCTATACCGGCGAGCGGCTGGAGCAGATCCGCTTGGGTGGGGAGTTGCACGACATCGGCAAGATCGGTACCCGGGAGGACATCCTGAACAAACCGGGACCGTTGAGTCCCGAGGAATTCGAGCACATCAAGGGGCACGTGTCGCTGGGCGAGCGTATCCTGGCGCCGTCCCTCGCCGAATCCCCCATCGTTCTGCAGATCGTCCGGTCGCACCACGAGCGGCTGGACGGCGGCGGTTTTCCCGACGGGCTCCGAGGCGAGGACATCCCGCCGGAAGCGAGAATCGTTGCGGTGGTGGATGCCTTCGACGCCATGACCACCAACCGGGCGTACCGGCCCTCCCGCGCGCCGGTCGACGCCATCGAGGAGCTCCGGCGCTGCGCCGGCACCCATTTCTACCCGCCCGCCGTGGACGCCTTCCTGCGGGCGTTCAGCGACGTCACCGCACTTCCCATCTCCCTCTGACATTCGAGCCGCCCGCCGTGCCGCTATCAGACACGCTTATGGTCAGCGTCTCCGGCATGCGGGGTCACGTGGGCACCGATCTCACGCCCGAGCTGGTGGCCCGCCACGCGGCGGCGCTGGGAGCCTGGGTGCGCACCTCCCCGCCCGGACAGCTCGCGGGCGCCGACCGGCTGGGCCAGCGCCCCGTGGTGGTGCTCGGGCGGGACACTCGGACCAGCGGGCCGATGTTCGCGAAGGCCGCGACGGCCGGCCTGATGTCGGTCGGGGTGGACGTGATCGATCTCGGCGTGGTACCGACGCCCACCGTGCAGATGGCGGTGGAACACCATCGCGCCGGGGCCGGTTTGATCCTGACGGCGAGTCACAATCCGATCGAGTGGAACGCGCTCAAGTTCGTCGGCCCCGACGGGATCTTCCTGGACGCCGAGTCGGGCGAGCGGGTGCGGGCCCTGGCCGAGGAGGGTCCCCCGCGGATGGGATGGGACGGCATCGGACAGATGCGGGAGGACCCGGAGGCGGTCGAGCGCCACCTCGAGGCGATCCTGGCCCTGCCTATGATCGGCGTCACCGCGATCCGCGACCGGCGATTCCATGTTGCGGTCGATTGTGTGCGGGGCGCCGGCGCCACGGCCATCCCGGCCCTGCTGGAGCGGCTGGGATGCAGGATGAGCGGGATCAATCTGGAGACCGACGGACGGTTCCCGCGCCCACCGGAGCCGATTCCCGAGAATCTCGGCGACCTCGGACGCCTGGTGCGCGAGAGCGGCGCCGCGATCGGTCTCGCAGTCGATCCCGACGTGGACCGACTGGCGGTGGTCGACGAGACCGGCCGCCCGATCGGCGAGGACTATACGCTCGCCTTTGCGGTACGGGCGGTGTTGAACGGACGCACCAGTGCGGCGGAGACACCCACGGTCGTCGTCAACCTGTCGACCAGCCTGGTGGTGGAGGATGCCGCCCGAGCCGGCGGGGCGCGCCTGGTGAGGGCACCCGTCGGCGAAGCCAACGTGGCCCGTACCATACGAGATCAGGGCGCCATCATCGGAGGCGAAGGGAATGGTGGAGTCATGCTGCCTGCCCTGCACATCGGACGCGACGCTCCCCTGGGGCTGGCCTTGATCTTGCATCTCCTTGCCTCGACTGGGGCTAGCGTGTCGCAGCTGGTCAATGCCTCGCCCCGGTATACGATCGTCAAGGCGAAGGGTCCACGCAGCTCGGAGCTCCGGTCGCTGTATCAGCGTTTGGAGCGGAAGTTCCCTGATGCGGAGCGGGATGAGCGCGACGGCTTGCGGTTATCGTGGCGGGACCGCTGGCTTCACGTCCGACCGTCGGGCACGGAACCGATCGTCCGTCTCATCGCCGAAGCTCCCACCGCCGCCGACGCGGACGGGTTGATCGAGGCGGCCCGGTCACTCTTGCACTGAGGTTCATGGCCCGATGTGTGGCATCGTAGGGTACATCGGCCCCCGACAGGCGGCCGGGCTCCTGGTGGAAGGGCTGCGCCGGCTGGAGTACCGGGGGTACGACTCCGCCGGCATCGCCGTGGTGAACGGCAGCGGTCTCAAGGTCATGAAGGCGGCGGGCAAGCTCTCGATGCTGGAGCAGGAGCTGGAGCGAGGCATGCCGTCGGGCACCATCGGCATCGGGCACACCCGCTGGGCCACGCATGGCGCCCCCACGACCCCGAACGCCCATCCCCACACCGATCAGTCGGGCCGCATCGCCGTCATCCACAACGGAATCATCGAGAACTCGAGCGCCATCCGAAAGGCGCTGCAGCAGCGCGGCCACGCCTTCAAGTCCGAGACCGACACCGAGGTGCTGGCTCATCTGGTGGGTGAGTTCTACCAGGGCAACCTGGAGGAGGCGGTCGCCAACGCGCTCCGGGACGTGGACGGAGCGTACGGCCTGGCGTTCATCTCCGCGGACGAGCCCGACGTGCTGGTGGCGGCCCGCAAGGGCTCGCCGCTGTTGGTGGGCGTGGGAGAGAACGAGTTCTTCGTCGCCTCCGACGCGTCACCGCTGCTGCAGTACACCCGCTCGGTGGTCTACCTGGACGATGGGGAGATGGTGGTGCTGACCCGCGACGGCTACCGGGTCCGCAATCTGGAGACGACCCGGATCGAGAAGCCGGTGAATCAGCTCGACTGGGACCTGGCCACCATCGAGCGGAACGGTTACCCCCACTTCATGCTGAAGGAGATCTGCGAGCAGCCGGAGAGCCTCTGCAACACGCTCCGCGGCCACCTCCTGGAAGAGGAAGGCACCGCACGGGTGAGCGGCCTCAACCTGAGCGACGACGATCTCAAGCAGGTGCAGCGGATCATCATCACCGCCTGCGGCACCTCGTGGCACGCGGGGCTGATCGGCGAGTACATGCTGGAGGAGTTGGCCCGGGTGCCGGTGGAGGTCGAATACGCCTCCGAGTTCCGCTACCGGAACCCGGTGGTGGACCAGAACACCCTGGTCATCGGCATCTCCCAGTCGGGCGAGACCGCCGATACGCTGGCCGCCATCCGTGAGGCCAAGCGGCGGGGAGCGCGGACCGTGGGCCTGGTGAACGTGGTGGGCTCGACCATCGCGCGCGAGGTGGACGGCGGCATCTATCTCCACGCCGGCCCTGAGGTGGGGGTGGCCAGCACCAAGGCGTTCACCAGCCAGGTGGCGGCGCTCGCGCTGGTGACGCTGCGGATGGCGCGGCTCCGCAACCTCAGCATCCTGCAGGGGCGGCAGTTCATCCAGGCGCTGCGGAGGCTGCCCGAGCAGATCGCCGAGATTCTGGAGCGCACCTCGGAGGTCGAGCAGCTCGCCGACCGATTCCTGGGCACTACCAGGAACGCGCTCTACCTCGGCCGGGGCGTCAACTTCCCGGTGGCGCTGGAAGGCGCCCTCAAGCTCAAGGAGATCTCCTACATCCACGCCGAGGGGTACCCGGCGGCGGAGATGAAGCACGGGCCGATCGCGCTGATCGACGAGAACATGCCGGTGGTGTTCATCGCCCCGCGGGACGCGGTGCACTCGAAGATCGTGTCGAACATCGAGGAGGTGAAGGCCCGGGGCGGCAAGGTGCTCGCGCTGATCAACGCCGGTGACACCGAGATCGAGCGCCTGGCGGACGCCACCTTCACCATTCCCGAGACGCTGGATACGCTCACGCCGATCCTCACCAGCATCCCGCTCCAGCTGCTCTCGTACTACGTGGCGGTCTCGCGGGGGTGTAACGTGGACCAGCCGCGCAACCTGGCCAAGTCGGTCACGGTCGAGTAAGCGGCGGGCATACGGGGCCGAGTACGACCTCCGCGGCGTCGGCGACTCGATAACGCCGCACGCGGGGGGCGTGCTCGGCTCTTCTTTTTTCGACGGGGGACCGGGTCTAGCGGATGAAGGTGATGAATCCCGCCACGTTGGTGGCCGCGGCGATGTGGCCGGCCTGGCTGAAGCCGATACGCCGAGGATCACCGCCGACGGTGAAGGTCTTCCCGAACGCGCCATGCCGCGGCTTCCCGGAAGGCGTTACGTTCGAGGTGGCGCGAGTCGGGAGGTCGAAGTGCCGCGGAGCTCCGAGCCACCCCGGGTCCTCACCGTCGGTCTCGATGCGTCGCCCCCGCCACCCCTGCACACCGGGCATCCTGGGGAGGGGTTCGAGGTCGATCTGCTCCAGGCCGTCGCAGAGCGGGTCGGCGTTCGCATTCGGTATGAGAGTGCCTTGTGGCGCCAGATCGTGGAACGGCTCGTTGGTCACGAGCTCGACATGGTCTGCAGCGCGGCCACCATCACCGAGGAACGACGGCAGCTCGTCGATTTCAGCATTCCGTATCTCGATTTCCAGTTGGCCATCGTGGTTCACGCAGCGGGCCCACCGATCCAGAGCCCGGCCGACCTGGCGGACAGGGTCGTCGGCGTCCGCGTCGCCACCGCCGAACAGTTCGTCCAGCGACACGTCTCCGCGCGGGCCGTCCAGTCCTTCGATTTCAACACCGAGGCCTATGCGGCGCGGGCCGACGGCCGTCTGGATGCCGTCATTGACGACCATCCCATCGCACGGGGCTTCGAGCGGCTCCTGCCGACGCTCCGGATCGCGGCCATCCTCGAGGGGACGACCTCGCACTACGGGATCATGTTCGCCGAGGGCAACGATGGGTTGCGACTGGAGGTGGACGATGCCCTTCGCCAGTTGTGGCGGAATGGGACCTACGCGGCACTGTACCAAAGGTGGTTCGGCTCAGCGCCGCCCGGCAATGACGATTAGCTAACCTGACGATGTGGTCTCCCGACCCGGCATCCTCCACGTCGCCCCCACCTCCCTCCCCACCACCCGCCACCGCTCCTCCCCCGCCGCCGCCAGCAGCCGCTGGAGCGGCTCGTCCACCGGCTCCCGGCTCAGCCGG
>JBBSHB010000041.1:0-22573 GCA_038253515.1 Gemmatimonadales bacterium
CTCAGAGCGGAGGGAACTCACATGCCCGACTCACCTCCCCCATTCCCCTACGCGACCCACCACTACGGGAGTGCTCATGAAAGCTCGGGCGGCATTGGTCCTCAATCTTTCGCTCGGCTCGCTCGCCTGCGGTGAGAAGGCGGCACCGCCCCCCGTCGTCTCGTCGACGTCCGAGGGCCCGGCCCCAACGCCGGCGTCACTGCCAGCCGGCGAAGCCTACCTCGCGGTACCCGGTGGCCGGATCTGGTACAAACTCTCGGGCGGCGGCGCCGGCACGCCGGTGATGTTGCTGCATGGCGGCCCGGGATACTCGAGCTTCTACCTGAAGCCGTTCGAGGAGCTGGGCGATGACCGGCCGGTCGTGCGCTACGATCAGCTCGGCGGCGGCAAGTCCGATCCGATCGCCGACACGACCCGCTTCACCATAGACCACTTCGTGCGTGAGCTCGACTCACTGCGGGCGCATCTCGGCTACGCCAGGATCCATCTCCTGGGCCACTCCTGGGGTACCATCCTCGCCGTCGAGTACTACCGGGCCCATCCCGAGCACGTGGCCAGTCTCACGCTGGCGAGCGCGGCCCTCGACATTCCAACCTGGGAGCGGAACGCCAGGCGGCTGGTCGCCACGCTCCCGGAGTCCTCGCGCCGGGCGATCCGCGTCCGCGAGGCCGAGGGGAGGTTCGATGCCCCCGACTACCAGGCCGCGCTCGCCGAGTTCTACGGCAGGTACGTGTGGCGCCACCCGGTGGAGGCGGACCTCGATAGCCTGCTGAAGACGGCGAACGAGCACATCTACAACTACATGCAGGGACCCAGCGAGTTCACCATCACCGGCACGCTCAAGCGCTACGACGGGACCGCGGTGCTCCGGACGGTGCGGGTTCCGACCCTCTTCACCGTCGGCCAGTTCGACGAGGCGGACCTCGCCACGATCCGGCGATTCGCGCGCATGACGCCCGGTGCACGGGTGGTCGTGTTGCCCGGTGCCGCGCACCTCACCCCATGGGATGCCCGAGAGGAGAGCATTCGGATCGAGCGAGCCTTCTTGCGCGCGGCGGACTCGACGGGACGGTAGGAGGCGTGTGACCGAGTATCCCTTCCTTACTGCAAGCTGGCGATACCTTGCAATGCTCCACTACGAGGTGCCGCCGGCGCTGCTGCACCCCCTGGTGCCCGCCGGCACCGAGCTGGACTCGTTTCGCGGCATGACGCTGGTGAGCCTGGTCGGCTTCCGCTTCATGCACACCCGGGTGCTCGGCGTAGCCATCCCCTTTCACGGCGATTTCGACGAGGTGAACCTGCGGTTTTATGTTCGCCGCCGCGCCGATGACGGGTGGCGCCGGGCGGTCGTCTTCGTGCGCGAGCTGGTACCCCGTTCCGCCATCGCGCTGGTTGCGCGGTGGACGTACAACGAGCCGTACACGGCGGTCCCGATGCGCCATGACCTCGACGTCGCCGATGCCGCGGAGGGCCGTCCCGGCCGTGCCACCTACGAATGGAGGCTCGCGGGCCGCTGGCATCGACTCGAGGTGCGTACGACCGGCCGCCCGGCACAACCGGATCCCGAGTCCGAGGCCGCTTTTCTCGCCGAGCGCGGCTGGGGCTACACGGTTCAACGCGACGGCGGGACCAAGGAGTACCGGGTGACCCATCCTTCCTGGCGGGTGTGGACGGCAGCAGCGGGCCGCCTCGACTGCGACGTGCGGGCACTGTATGGAGGCGGGTTCGCGGAATGGCTTACCGCGCCGCCACGCTTCGCGTTTCTGGCCGAAGGCTCGGTGGTCCAGGTGTTCCGGGGGCGCCGCTTGACCGCTCACCAGCTCCGCCGGCACGAGGAAGGTTCGGGTTGATGGCCGATTCGCTTCAAGAACGCGTGCGCGCCGAGTATGACGCCCTCGCGGGCGTGTACGAACAGCGCTGGAGCCGCTACATCGAGGCGAGTACCGCTGCCACCCTGCGCCGGATTCCGCTGGACGCGGGGGAGCGCCTGCTCGACGTCGGGTGTGGCACGGGGGTGCTCCTGGGCCGCCTGCTCGGGCGATCGCCCTTCCGGGAGGTGGCTGGGGTCGACCTCTCCCCCGGAATGGTGGCTCAGGCACGGAGCCGGCTGCCCCCGAGCGCGCGGTTGCTGGTCGGAGATGCCCAAGGGCTGCCGTTCTCGCCGGCCAGTTTCGACGTCGTCGTGTCGGCCAGCTCGTTTCACTATTGGCCGGCGCCGGCACGTGCGCTGGACGAGCTCCGGCGCGTGCTCCGCCCCGGCGGGCATCTGGTCATCACGGACTGGTGCGACGACTACCTGGCCTGCCGGATTTGCGACCGGGTGCTCCGCCTGGTGAATCCGTCCCATGCCCCCATCTACGGCCGGCGAGAATGTGGCGCCCTCCTCTCCCGCGCCAGCTTCCAGGTGACCAGCCTGGAGCGGTACCGCATCAGTTGGCTCTGGGGGCTCATGACCGCCACCGCCCGAGCGCCTGCCGGCTAGGCCGAGTCGCCTTCCGCCTGAGCGACCACACGGCGGCCCCGATCCAGCTACGTTCCAGTAGCTCGAGAACCCCGAGCGACTCCGCCCCTCCCGGCGGTCTTCACCCAAGCAAGAAAGCAGGTTGCGCCATGTTGTCCTTCAAGGCACACATCGAGCGGTCGAATCGGAAGGCGCTGGACCAGGTCGACGTCCGCGTCACCGTGATTGACCTGAGCTCCGGCCGCCAGTCCTGGCGCGGCGAGTTCATGTCGCGCACCGCCGATGGCTTCTTGCCGAGCGAGCGGCTCTGGCTGACGCTCGACAACGGGCAACAGGGAACGGCCAACATCAGCGAGACCCACTTCGACAGCCGCGCCCCCGAGGCGACCCTCATACAGTTCACCGGGAAGGGGCCCCTGTCCGGAGCTCTATGAACTACGATCCGGCGAGCCGCCATGGCTGGCGGAGCAGTCGCCGGACCAGGGGCAGAGCGCGGGGGAGCACGAGGTTTCTCGAGTCCTCAACCCGAGGCGATGATGGGTCGACCGGTCCATTTCGAGATCCACGCCACCGATCCGGAACGACTGATCCGATTCTACTCGGAGCTCCTGGGTTGGAGCTTCACCAAGTGGGCGGGCCCGATGGAGTACTGGGTCATCGCCACAGGTCCGGATACCGAGCCGGGCATCAACGGCGGCCTGGTTGCCAAGCGCGGATCCGCGCCGCTCGAGGGTCAGGCCGTGAACGCGTTCGTCTGCACGGTGGCCGTCGCCTCGCTGGACAGCAGCCTGGCGGCTCTCGGTCCGGCCGGCGGACACCTGGCGCTGCCTAAGATGGGGGTGCCCGGCGTCGGTTGGCTCGCCTACGTCAAAGATCCCGATGGGAACATCCTCGGTCTGCTGCAGGCGGACCCCGCCGCCGCCTGACTGCCGACGAGTATCGCGTCTGCCTGGCCGACGGATGGCCTTGAAGCTCTGGCGAGTCATGGCCCTTCTCGGCGTCGTGGTCGTGGGCGCGCGGGCGCAAATGGACCCTGGCGGCCGCCTCCTGCATCGCGCTTTCCCTGGTGATCTTTTCCTTTTCACCTACCCCGCCAATCGACAGACCCAGAACTGGACGGTGGTGCCGGAGAATTGGGAATCGTTGCGCCGCGGTGGGAGTACTCCCACGCGGTGGCGTCGGGGTTGGATTTCCTGGCGCTCGGTGCCTTGACCCTAATGAGCTCGGGGTGCACCGGCTCACGGTGAAAGAGCTGACCATCGAGACGACGGTCAATCTCAGCTAGATGAATCGTCCCCGGGTGAGGGGGCATGCCGATCGCCGGTGCCCCACTGCTGGCGAGGGATCCCGCTGGCGGTGGAAAGTCGCCAGCGGAACTGAAGACCCCGGCCAGCACCCGACGCCCCATAGGCCGCATCGGGCGTGAGCTCGAGCACCTGGGCGAATTGCCCCGAAAGCCGCTGGATCAGCGCCTGTTGCTCGTCGGTGAGCGGGATCTGAATCGGCTGGACGGGGCTGTCCATGACTGCCTCCTGTGTGCGCGACGATGGATGTGGTCGGTGATGGCGAAGGTGAGGGTCGCTTCCGTGGATCGCAATGGCGGGGCAGGTCCGTCACCGAATTGTTACGCAGCCATGGTTCCACCAGACGCCGCACGAGGTCTCGGGATGTCGGTTCTCGCCATCATCGACGTCCCGTCCAATCTGGGCCTCCGCCCGTCGGGCGTCGAACAGCTTCCCAACGCGCTGGAGCGTGCGGGACTCCCTTCGCGGCTCCGGGCGCGGCGCGCTGGACGGGTGGAGCCCACCGCTCCCTACGACGCCGCCAGGGATCCGGAAACGAAACTGCTCAACGGCCCAGGACTGCGGGATGCGGCCCATGCCATCGCCGACGCAGTGGCCACGGTCATCGGCGCGGGAGAGCTGCCTCTGGTACTCGCCGGGGATTGCAGCGTCGTGCTGGGCGGTCTGCTGGGCCTCCGCCGGGCAGCCCTGCGCGACGGCCGCGGGAGCCGAGCGGGGCTGTTGTTCGTGGACGGTCACGTAGACTTCTACCAGCCCGCCGGGTCGCCGACCGGGGAAGTCGCCGACATGGACCTCGCCCTCGCCACCGGCCGGGGGCCCGACCTGCTGGCGAGGTTGGACCCGACGGGTCCGCTGGTCCGGGACGAAGACGTAGTGGCGGTGGGCGCGCGTGACGCGGACGAGCGTGACGGGGCGGGAAGTCAGGACGTCCGCGCCACCAGGATACACCTCCTCGAGCTCGATGACGTGCGCCGCCGCGGAATGGCGCCGGTGGCCGGCGATGCCCTCGCCGTGGTCACGCGCCCTGAGCTCGAGTCCGGCTTCTGGCTGCACCTGGATGCCGATGTCCTCGACGACGCCGTGATGCCGGCCGTCGACTACCGGCAGCCGGGCGGCCTGACGCCGGCCGAGCTCGTGATGCTGCTGAGCGCCGCCTGGCGCAGCGGACGGATGGCCGGACTGAGCGTCGCGATCTATAACCCGATGCTCGATCCGGACAGCAAGGGAGCAGCGGTGCTGGTGGAATGTCTGGGGGCCGGCCTCGGGTCCGGTCATCCTCACCCAGGCACTCGGGACCGAGTTCAATGACACCTGCGGAGGGGGCATGCCGGACCATGGGCCGTCACCGGAGACTCGCTGGCCCATCGCCGGCGTGACCCGGTTGGGTTTCCTCAAGAACTTCATCACCCGACCCACCATCCTGGTGGGCGACTACACCTACTACGACGATCCGCGCGGCCCCGAGCACTTCGAGGAGCACGTCCTCTACCACTTCGATTTCGTCGGGGACCGTCTGGTGATCGGGAAGTTCTGCTCCATCGCGGCGGAGACCACCTTCGTCATGAACGGTGGCAATCACATGACCACGTGGCTCACCACCTATCCGTTCCCCGTTTTCGGGAACGGATGGGAGAGCACCGAGCCCCCAGACTGGCCGCAGCGGGGTGACACCCGCGTCGGGAACGACGTCTGGATCGGATACCGGGCCACCATCATGCCCGGGATCTCGGTGGGCGACGGCGCCGTGATCGCCACGGCGGCCGTGGTGACGCGGGACGTCCCGCCCTACGCCGTCGTCGGTGGGAATCCGGCCACGGTCATTCGATCCCGCTTCGACCCGGCCACGGTGGAGCGACTCCTGGCGGTCGCCTGGTGGGACTGGCACATCGAGAAGGTCACCCGGCACCTGCACGCCATCTGTGGCGCTGATGTCGCGGCGCTCGAGCGGGCCGCCTGAAGCGTCGAGCTTGATCGAAGGCCCGCTCGACCCGCGCGATGAAGGATCCGGCCGAAACGGACTCAGCCGACGGAGGAGGATCATGCCTGGAACAGGTCTGAAGCTGGGGACCGTCTGGCTGGCGCTCACGGTGCCGCTCTTCTGCGTGTCTGCCGTGCTGCTCGCTCGGACCATCAGGGGCCTCGTTCGCACCACCGGTGACGCCGTGATCCTGGACCTTCCCATCGTGCGGACTCAGGAGATCACCCTGCTCGAGGGAGGCCGGTTTCAACTCTCCATCGAGACCCGCCGCGGCTCCAGCGGGTTCCGCGGTCTCGACTACCGTCTCGTCGATACGGCCGGCGGGCAGGTGGCACTCCACAGGGTCGTGCTACCCACCACCAGCTCCTCGTTATCGCGGGTGCGGGTGCCGGTCCGGAGCTTCGTGTCGCTCGCACCCGGCCGCCTCACGCTGGAGGTGACCGGGGGAGGCGCATTCCCGGACGATGATCGCCTGATGATCACCCGTCCCATCGCCGCTCCCGTCGTGGTCCACGTCCTCGCCCTGGTGGTCCTCGGGGCGGTGGCGATCGGCTCGCTGGTGGCCTCGGTGCTCGTGATGACGCTCCCGCTCCCAGGGGTCTCCCGCTAGAGTACGGGGCACCGGGTGTACGACGTCATCTCCCACACTTCATGGCGACGGCGCCGTCCGAGATAGGCCACCATGATCGCACGCCAATGGCACGGACGCGTGCCCGCGGAGCGGGCCGATGCGTATTACGAGTATCTGCTCCGGACCGGCTTGCCGGATTACCGCCGGACGCCAGGTAATCACGGAGTCTACGTGTTTCGCCGGCAGGAGGGCGGGGTCGCCCACTTTCTGCTGACGACGCTGTGGGATTCGCTGGAAAGCATTCGGGCGTTCGCCGGCGCCGACATCGAACGGGCGCGCTACTACCCCGAAGACACCGACTACCTGCTCGAGCTGGAGCCGACGGTGACCCACTTCCAGGTCTTGAGTACCCCGGCCGGGGACCGTCTCGGCGGAGAGGTGGGAGCGTCATGATCTGCCGGATCTGGCATGGCCGGACTACGCGCGAGAACGCGGACTCCTACGAGCGACTGCTGCGGACCGAGATCTTTCACGGCATCGCCAACCGAGCCATTGCGGGTTACCGCGGCATCGAGCTGCTGCGCCGCGACGAGCGCGAGTCGGTCGAGTTCGTGACCCTCATGTGGTTCGAGTCGCTGGACGACGTGCGCGTCTTCGCGGGTCCGGACTATGAGATCGCCGTCGTGCCCCCGGAGGCGCGAGCGCTCCTGCAGCGATTCGATGAGCGCTCGGCCCACTTCGAGGTGCGTCAGCCCCGGACCATGCCCCGGGACGATGCGTGTCCCGCGCTGTGACCGACGCGACCCGACGTCTCAGGGCCCTCGCTGCCCTGGGCGCGCTCGGGGCCTGCGCCGGCCCGCGAGCGGCCGTGGCCCCGGGACCCAGCCCCGCCTGTGAGGCCCGCGACACGTCGCTCGTGCGGGACGTGCTCTACTTCGGCCGGAACCGCCCCACCGGGGGTGAGGTGGCCGACGCGGACTGGGAACGGTTCCTCGACGAGGTCGTCACGGCCCGGTTTCCCGATGGCCTGACCGTTGTCGAGGCGCGCGGGTGGTGGCGTGGTCGCAGTGGCGTGGTGGAGCGCGAGCGCACCGAGGTCGTCACGCTGCTGCACCCCGCGGATTCGGCGTCGCAGCGAGCGATCGAGGAAATCGCGATGGAGTACAAGCAGCGCTTCGATCAGGAGGCGGTGCTGCGTGAGCGACTGGGCGCCTGCGCTCACTTCTTCTAGCTCGCGACCCGTGCCGGCAGGACACCTATCGCGCGGAGGACCAGGTGACACCTGGACAGATGAAGGTTGCGGCCATCGCGTTCGGTCTGCTGAGCCTTACGCTGCTCGCCGTCGCCGCGCGCCAGTGGTCCGCGGATCGGGTGGTGCCCGACGCCGGCCTGCCGGCGCGGAGCGGCTGGCAGGGCAATCTCATCCTGTTCGCGGTCTCGCTGGTCCTCGTCGGTGGTCTGTGGGTGCTCGCGGGCGAGCTCGGCTGGAGCCGGGATCGGGTTCTCTGGGTCGGAGTGGGCAACTACCTCGCGCTCATGACGCTGACTCGGCCTTGGTGGTTCTGGGACAACTACCGGGCGAGGGGGCTGCGCGACTCCATCGGGGATGGGCCGACCGCGCTCCTGTACCTGGCACTCTCAGGAGTGATGGTCTGGGTGGGACTCTATACCGACTGGACCTTCGGACACCACTGAGCGGGGCCATCGTTCATCGGCTGATGGGAGGGGGCACGGAGCAGCGGCGCATCGTCTTCGTCACCGGCGGCACCGGATACCTTGGGCGGGCGCTCATTCCCGAGCTCCTCGGCCGGGGACACGGGGTGCGCGCGCTCGTTCGCCCCGGGTCGGAGCGAGAGTTGCCATCGGGGGCCGACGCCATTCGGGGGAATGCGCTCCAGGCCGAGAGCTTCGCGGCAGCTATCGCACCGGCAGACACCCTGGTGCATCTGGTGGGCACGCCGAGGCCGAGTCCCGCCAAGGCGGCAGAGTTCCGGGCCGTCGACCTGGCATCCATCCGTGCGTCCGTGGCCGCGGCATCGACCGGCGGAGTGCGGCACCTGATCTACGTCAGCGTGGCTCATCCTGCACCGGTCATGCGGGCCTATATCGCTGTGCGCCAGGAGGGTGAGGCGCTGATTCAGGCGAGCGGCCTGGCAGCGACGCTGCTCCGGCCCTGGTACGTCTTGGGTCCGGGACACCGCTGGCCCTACCTGCTGCTCCCGCTCTATGCCGTGATGGCGCGGCTCCCTTCGACTCGCGCGGGGGCGGCCCGGCTCGGTTTGGTCACGCGACGGGCAATGGTGGCGGCGTTGGTGTCGGCGGTGGAGCATCCGCCCCAGGCGATCCGCGTCGTTGAAGTGCCGGAGATTCAGCGGGAGGCCAAATGCTTCGCGACATAGGCAAGTGGCACCGAGCGTTCGTCGCCATGATATGGGCGGTGTTCATCGCTGCGCTTCCGCTGGGCTGCGGCCCTCGGGACGACGGGTTCGCGGCGCTGCAGCGGCGCGGAGCGGCGGCCATGGCCGTCGACCAGTACACGTCGTCACACGTTTTCGACGCACTTCCCGACGGTGGACGGATCGTGCTGCAGCGGCGGGTCGACGACTCGGCGGGCACCGCCGCGATTCGCGCCCACATGTCCGTGATCGCGGAGCAGTTCCGGCGCGGCGACTTTGCCGTTCCCGGGTTCGTGCACCCGCAGGGCGTGCCGGGCACCGCCGTCATGGCCGGTCATCGAGAGCGCATCTCCTATGCGGCCGACACCCTGCCTCGGGGCGGGCAGGTTCGGATCACGACGACCGATCCAGCGGCGTTGACCGCCATTCACGAGTTTCTCGCGTTCCAGCGGCGAGAACATCACGCCGCGGGGCATGGCCATTGACGGAAATCACTTGAGGTGCCGACGGTAAAATATTGCAATAGCAGTACTTTGCTGTCACAGCAGAGGTGATCTCTCAACTGTGCGCGAGCGGTGCCTACGGATCGATCCGGCTTCCACATCACTTTTGTGTTCGGTCCGTGGCAAGCCCCTGATCACCTGGTCACCCAGAACCGCGGGCCGGCAGGCGACTGGCGCACGATCGGGCACTAGATTCTGACCCATGAGTGGCTCCGTACCTCCCCATGTTGCCACCACGACCCATCGGAGATCCAGGATGAGCGACAGGCGAGCGCGAGGCGCACCGATGCTGCTTCTGCTGGTGGCATGCGGTAGTGGGGCAGGGGGGCGAGTCAAGAGTGCAAACGACTCCGTGCCTCCGGCTGCGGCTGGCGATTCATCGGCCAGCGGGATCGAGCTGCAGGCCATGCCCATGCTTCCCGCGGTTCGCGCGCACCTCGATTCGGTCGCCGCCGATCCCGCCCGGCTGCACACCGCCATGCCCGAGCATCAGGCCGAGATGCGCCGGCTGGTGAATGCGATGCACGCCGATATGGCGCGGCTCGGGATGCACAGCGATGCGGCTTACGAAGCCCTGGCCGACTCGATCATCAACGCATCGGACCGCCTGGCCACCGCCCGCGGGGGAGAGCTGGAGCGATTGACGGCTCAGCACGTCGATCAGGTCCGCCGCCTGGCCGCCGTGTACGAGGCCAAGACCGCCGGCCACCGATAGGGAGGCGATCATGAGCGGATTCTACGAGCCACCTCCGAGCTCAACCTCGCCCTTTCACGACCGCCTCTTTCACCCACAATGGGCCACCATCGAACGGGCGCTCGGACGGCCGGTACCCGGCATTCTGCGCGACCTCTACGGCACGCCCGAGACGCTTCTTCGTGGTCATTTCTATCTGGACCAGCCCGGCGGAGCCCGCCGGGTGTGGCTCGATCTGTTCCTTCCGCTAGACGAAGAGGCACTGCATCCCTACGGCAAGCCCCTCCCGGCCGGCGCCATCGCATTCGCGGACGACGAGCATGGCGACCCGTACTTTTTCGTTCCGGATCCCAGCGCGTTCGGGGATGGCCCGGTATTCCTGCTGGGACTGCGGGAAGGAAGGGAAGACATCGAGCCGGTCGCCGAGTCCCTGGCGGAGTTTCTGCGCTGGCACCGACATCGCACGCATTAGCCGGATCGGCTGCCGGGCGCCCCCGACCTGGCGGAGAAGGACGAGGATGAAGAAGAAGCGAACCAGCAGCGCGCCATCACCGCGTAAGGGCGACCGGAGTACGGAGGTGGGCCGCCAGACGGCGGAGCGGCAGCGATCCCATGCGGAGCAGGAGCGCGTCGCCGATGCCCGGAGCCAGTCTGCCTCCGAGGACCAGCGGCAGGTTCAAGAAGCCGGACGGGAGAGCGCCGAGGACGCGCGCGCGCTGGCGGAGGAGCTTCGACAGCAGCGAGAGGAGGCGCGGCGGCTGGGGGAGGAGCTGCGAGCCTCGGCGGAGCAGATTCGTCGGCAGCACGAGGAAATACGCGCGTTCCACCAGGCCGCACGGCAGGCGGCGGAGGAGGCGAGAGAAGCCGCCGCCCGCGCGCGAGAGGCCGAGCGGGAGCAGGCGGAGATCGTCCGGCAGATGCGTCGGGCGGCCGACCACCTGCGTCTGGCGCCGCCGGACTAGGGTCACACCGTTTCCGAGCCCACCTTCCTGCGCCTCCCGAAGCGCAGCGAGGCGGACTCGAGGTACATCGCCGGGATGGGTACATGAAACAGGTCGAAGCGGTCTTCAGACGGCTCACCCTGGGTGTCTACGTCGTCGGTGTCGCGGGAGACGGGCGAACCGACGGATTCACCGCAGCCTGGGTCATGCAGGTATCGTTCGATCCCCTGCTTCTCGCCCTCAGCATCAACCGGGGGCACGCCTCCTATCCGTTGCTCCATGCCGGCGGCGGCTTCGTCGTCAACCTGCTCAAGCACGAGCAGCTCGGCCTCGCGCGCGCCTTCGGGACGCAATCGGGCCGCCAGCACGACAAGCTGGCCGGGGTCCGCTGGCGCCCTGGCCGCGGCGGGGCGCCGATCCTGGAGGAGGCGCTCGGGTACTTCGACTGCCGGTTGGAAGGATCCATGCCTGCCGGCGACCACGAGGTGGTACTCGGCCGGGTGCTCGAGGCCCGATTGCTGGACCCGGCGGCGGTGCCGCTGACCTATGCGGACACTGGCGACCTGGACGGCAGCAGCGCCCTCTATCCGGCGGAGCTGTGATCGCTACGGGTTGACCGAGCGCGCGTGAGTCGTGACATCTGACATGCGGGAGGCGCCGATGCCGGACGATGCGAGAGCAAAACAGGTGGAGCTGCTGGCCGAGTGGAGTCGCTGGATGGTCGCCCTCGAGTCGGCCGTGTGCGCCCTTCTGTGGGAGCCGCTCAAGCAGCAATCCGCCGGCCACTTTCCGTTCGGCCGCGGGCTGCTCTGGGCGTGGGCGGCGTTTGCGCTATCGACGCTCTGCGCGACGGTGCTGCTCGGGCGGCTTCCCTGGGTCGTGCCGGGGCTGCTGCAATCGCCGTCCGGCGGGGAGCCGACGAATGGGAGACCGGGCCGGGAGCTCCGCATGCTGGCGGTGGCGCAGCACCTGCTGTTTCTGATCGCCGTGCTGCTGCTGCTCGGCTTCGTGTTTCGGCGAGCGGCGCAGCAGGCGCTCTCCTGAGCCGACCACCGATCGATTGCATCGAGTTCTCGTGCCTGACGCCACTTTCCGACGACCGACCAGGGCCGAGCTGCTCGCCGCCGCCGGGGGCACCGTGCCGGATCTCGTGGCGCCCGGGGTGCGCGTGTTGTTCTGCGGCATCAATCCAAGCCTCTATTCCAGCGCTGTCGGATACCACTTCGCCCGGCCCGGCAATCGGTTCTGGCCCACGCTGCACGCCTCGGGCTTCACCGAGCGTGTACTGGAACCGTGGGAGGGCCGCCTTCTCCTGGCGCTGGGCTGTGGGATCACCAACCTGGTGGCGCGCGCGAGCGCCAGCGCGGCGGAGCTCGCCCCCGGCGAGCTCCGCGCCGCGCGGGCTCGGCTGGAGCGGAAGGTGCGCCGGCTCGCTCCACGGTGGGTCGCTGTGCTGGGGATTGGAGCGTATGCCTCGACTTTTCGCGCTGTCCGCCCGCGAATCGGCCGACAGGCGGAGCGCTTAGCCGGGGCCGGCCTGTGGCTACTGCCCAATCCCAGCGGGTTGAATGCGACCCACCAGCTGCCGGAGCTGGCGGAGGCGTTCGCCGCGTTGCGGGTCGCGGCCGAGGCGGGGTGACAACCCGATGACTGACCGCAAAATCTTACGAACCTTGACCGGAGGTATCCATGATCGTCGTCCGCAACGTCTTTCGTCTCCAGTTCGGCAAGGCGCGTGAGGCAACCGCTGCCTGGAAGGAAGGACTCGCCATCGCCGAGCGTGCGGGAATCCGGCGAGGGACCTGGCGCCTATTGACCGACCTGGTCGGTCCCGATTTCTACACCCTGGTACTGGAGGGTACCTACGCGTCGCTGACCGAGTTCGAGCAGTCGGCGCAGGCAACGATGGGCAACGCGGAATGGCAGGCGTGGTATCCTCGGGTCACGGCGCTGTGCGAGGGCGGGTACCGCGAGATCCTGAACCTGGTCGAGTGACCCGTCGCTGAAGCCGTACTGGCGAAGGCTCCCGGCGGAGCATACCCTACGGTGAATCGCCGAAGGAGAAGCCTCCGATGCGTCCTGTGCTCCTCGTAGGAAGTCTGCTCCTGGCAACCCAGGTGGCTTGTGGCCGACCCGCGGACCGGCCGGACGCGCGAAACGACCGTTCCCAGCGCCATCGGGACAGCGTCCTGGGTGCCTCGCGCCTCCCCGGTGCCGCCGGCGTCCGTCATGCGCTGGACGCCTCCGACTCGGCTGCCGCGAGAAGAAGCCGGGAAGCGTCTGTCGATTCAGGTCCATGAACGACCGCGTTCAGGTGCGGCTCGCCACGCCTGACGATGCCGACGCGATCGCGTGGCATCGCGCGCGCATGTTCCGCGACATGGGCCAGCTTCCGCCCGAGCTCTTCGAACCGCTCCGGTCCAGCGCACGAGAGCGTCTGACCGTTGCCATCGGAAGCGGGGAATACGTCGGTTGGCTGGCGAGCCCCAGGGACTCTCCGGACACGGTCGTCGCGGGTGCCGGCGTGCAGCGGCGCCGGGTGCTTCCCCATCCCCGCCAGCGCGCCGACGGGAGCGTCGTGGTGGCCGGCGGCCGTCACGCGATCGTCCTGAATGTCTTCACCGAGCCGCTCTGGCGCCGGCAGGGAGTGGCCGAGCTGCTGATGCGGCGTATTCTCGAATGGGCCCGGAGTGAGCGGCTCGACCGACTCGTGCTCCATGCATCGATCGAGGGCCGGGCCCTGTACGATCGCCTGGGATTCGTGCCGACCAACGAGATGCGCCTGCCGGATGATCTTGGTCGGAATTCGGGAGAAGCGTGAATGCGCAGAAGCGAGGAGTGGACGGCATACCCGGAGAGCGAGCCCGTCTTCGATCTGCCCGACGATGGCGCCGCCGAATCCGGTTCTCCAGAGACGGCCACCAGCCCTGCGCCGGATCGGCCCACTCGCCCGGGGCGTCTCCACCTGGTCGTGGTGGTGACCCGACGGGCGCAGGCCCATGACCGGGTCCCGAGCGGCGCCACGCTGATCACCAGGTTCTGGCACCCCAGAGACCAACGATGGAGCGAGAACGCGTTCGAGTCGCTGGAGCATGCGCTCCACCTGTTCGTCGAAGAGAGTGGGTGGGTGCTCCGGCAGCAGCAGATGCTGGACGCCGAGTCCACGTTCGAGCTCATCTTCGAAGCGCGGCGCGATGATTTCACCGGGCCGACCACCGAGGCGCTCCTGGAGGAGGTCGGCCTTACCCCTGGGGACGTGGCCGATCTGATGGACCGGGCGAGCCGCCCGGTCCCTCGGGTCCGCCCGGACGAGGAGTAGAGAGGTCCTCGGGCATGAGCCAAGGCGATCCCTTCCGGAGGCAGGTGAGCAGTCTGCTCGACTGGCAGGATGCCCACCCGGGCTTCGAGAAGATTCTCGAGGGAATTCCCGGCGAGCTGCGCGGGGTCGCTCCGGATCGATTGCCCTACACGCCGTGGCAGCTGCTGGAGCATGTGCGGCTCACCCAGCGTGACATTCTCGAGTTCTGCCGGAATCCACGGTACACCGAGCCGGAGTGGCCCGCCGACTACTGGCCCGAGACCGCCGCGCCTCCGACGGCGAAGGCATGGCAGGAGAGCATCGAGGCCTTCCTGGCCGATCGAGACGCCATGAAGCGCCTGGCGCTGGACGCCACGGTGGATCTCTTCGGCTTGATCCCCCACGGGTCCGGGCAAACCCTCCTGCGAGAGCTGCTCCTCCTGGCCGATCACAACGCCTATCACCTGGGCGAGCTGGTCGTGGTGCGCCGCTGCCTCGGCATCTGGGGAAGCCAATGATGGTGGCCGTCTCGTGAGCGCGGACAGCCTGGCCGTGTACCTCAACGATCACCTCGCCGGCTCGGTGGCCGCCCTGGAGCTCCTCGATGCGCTCGTCGCCCGGGTGCATGGGACGCCGGCGGAGCAGACGCTCCGCACGGTCCGGGTGGAGGTGGTGGCGGACCAGGACGTACTGCGAACGGTGCTGGACAAGGTGGGTGGCGACGAGAGTCGTCTCAAGCAGGCCGCCGCGTGGCTCAGCGAAAAGCTTGGACAAGCGAAGCTCGCCGTCACCGGCTACCGCCATCCCGACCTCGACGTCCTGGAAGGGCTCGAGGGGCTGGCGCTGGGCATTCAAGGCAAGGCAGCACTCTGGCGGGCGCTGGGTGTGGTCGCCGCGTCGAATCCGCTGCTCGCGAGCTTTCAGTTCTCCTCCCTCGAGGCGCGAGCCCGGGTGCAATACGATCAGGTCGAGCAGGCCCGATTGGCCGCCGCCCGCGCTGCGCTGGGCGGGGCCTGACCCGTGTATGCTTTACCGCATCAGCCCACCCCGCTCGCCTACGTCTTCTGGCATTGGCGGCGCGCCGGGGTGTCGGAGCCGTCCTATGTGGAGTTGCAGCGTCGCTTCCATGCCGCCCTCGCGGAGGCGCCACCGCCGGGATTCCTCGGCTCGCACTCCGCGGCGATTCGAGGGGTATCCTGGGCGGCGGCGGGAGCGGACGCCTACGAGGACTGGTACCTGGTCGAGGGCACGGCGGCGTTGGACCCGCTGAACCAGGCGGCGGTGACCGCGTCTCGCCAACTCGCTCACGATGCCGCCGCCGCCGCGGCCCAGGGCGGGACCGCGGGCCTCTACCGACTGCGCCGAGGAAGCGGAGCCGGCGCCCACCGGACCGCCGCCTGGTTCGCCAAGCCCGATGGGATGAGCTACGCCGAGCTGGACGCCGCGCTGGAGCCGCTCCTCGTCCGCTCCGATGGTGCGCTGTGGGGACGGCAGATGACCCTGGGTCCCACGCCGGAATTTTGCCTTCATACGCCTGACCCGGTCGATCTGCCGGCGCCGTTCATCGCTCAGCTGGTGTCCCGATCCCCGATCTGGCCGCCATGACCGGTGGTGTCGCGATCGGCGGGGTCCGCAGCAAAGTCAACAGCGACAGGGGAGGGGGAGCGGATGTCTGACCAGCGGCTTCGGACGTTGCTCGAGCAGCTCCAGGCGGAGCTTGCGCGGGCGAAAGACCTGCCCGAGGAGCAGCGCCTATCACTACGGCGGCTGGCGGACGAGCTTCGGGCCTTGCTGTCCCGCCCCGCCGGCGCGCGCGGAACCGACCCGGAATCCGTCCGGGCGCGGCTCGACGATTGGGTCCGTGAGCTCGAGGCATCACATCCGGCGCTCTCCACCACGCTGGGCAACCTGATCGAGACTCTGGCCTTCTTCGGTCTATAGCCATCCCGGACGGAGCGTCGATGCTTCTCTTTCTGCTGTTCGCGCTGCTGGCCGGCGTGGTCCTGCCGGTGCAGGCCGGCGTCAACGCGCAACTGCGCGCCACGCTTGGCAGCCCTCTGGCCGCGGCGCTGGTCTCGTTCGTGGTCGGGACGGTGGGACTGCTGGGGCTGGTCGCGGTGCTCCGGGTGCCGCTGCCCCTGGGCCCGGCCTGGGCGCGGAGCTCCGGATGGCACTGGATCGGTGGGCTTCTCGGGGCGGCGTACGTGGCGATCGCCACCGTCCTGGCCCCGCGGCTCGGGGCGGCTACGCTCGTGGCCGCGGTCGTCGCCGGTCAGATGCTCACCTCGGTCGTGCTGGATCAGTACGGCCTCATCGGGTATGCCCCGCATCCGTTGACCGCGGCGCGAGCGCTCGGAGTGGTGCTCGTCATCGGCGGCGTGATATTGATTCAGCGCTAACCCCGCGGCCACCAGCCGCGGCACCCACCCCGCGCAGGAGGGGTCATGTCCCAGCCAGGCTTCGTCGAGCAAGTCGCCACCCTGAACGCCACGCTCCTGGCCCTCGAGGCACGCGTCAGCAGCGGCGAGATCCCGGTCGAGGCGCTGACCGACTTCAAGAGCTCGGTCGACGACATCCGCCTCCGCCTCTGGGGCCTGGTGAGCGCCGGAAGTGCCAACGATTACCGCGGCTTTCAGGAGCGATTCCGCCTGCGGCGCGCCAAAGAGATCTGTCTCGGCCTGGAGAGCGACCTACGCGGCGGGGCGATCAGTCTCCGGCACGAGGAGCTCGCCCTGCTGGGACAGGCCGCACGGGATCTGGCGCGGACGGTCGCATCCATGGCGCGGTGAACCGATGCCGACCGCACATACCATCGTCCTGTTCATGACCGCCGGCCTGGCGCTCAATCTCACACCTGGCCCCGACATGCTGTTCGTCGCGGCGCAGGGCACCGGTGGGGGGCGCCGCACCGGCCTGGCCGCGGCGGCGGGCATCTTTCTGGGCTGCATGGTGCACATCGGCGCCGTCGCGTTTGGGCTCGCTGCGCTCCTCGCACGGGTCCCGGCGGCCTATGAGGCGGTGCGCTGGGCCGGCGCCGCGTACTCTTCTTTCTCGCCTTCGTGCCCCAGTTCGTGGACCCTCGGCGTTCGTCCGGGGCCGGGGCGCGCGCTCCAGCGCATCACCGGCGGTGTGTTCGTCGCGCTCGGAGTGCGCCTGGCGCTCCTCGAGCGCCGCTGATCTCCCCCCTCCCGAGGATCGATGATGCCGCTACGCCCAGCCCTCCTCCTGCCGCTCGGCGTGGCCCTGAGTTGCCGTCCGGCGGCTCGAGGGGACGAAGTCCGGTACATCCCCGTTGAAGGCGGAGCACCGCTGCCATTCTCGGCAGCCGTGCGGGTGGGGCCACTGCTCTATCTCTCGGGGCAGATCGGAATGGACAGCACGGGCCACCTGGTCCCCGGCGGAATCTCCGCGGAGACGCGCCAGGCGCTGGAGAACATCCGGGCCGTGCTGGAGCGCAACGGATCCTCGCTCGATCGGGTCGTGAGGTGCACCGCCATGCTGGCGGACATCCACGACCCGGGCGCGATGAACCCGCGCGCAGCTCCTTCGCCACCAGCGGACTGGTGTTCGGAGCGCGCATCGAGCTCGAGTGTACCGCCAGCGTCGGCGGCGCAATCTGAGCGGGTCGTGGCGCTCGGCCGGCCGCGGGCATAAAATGGAGAGTTCTCCAAGGAGGTCTCCATGAGCACCGTCCGTGATATCCTCGCCAGAAAGGGTTCCACCCTCATCTCTGTCCGCCCCGCCGATACCGTGCTGCGCGCCGCCACCCTGATGAACGACGAGGGAATCGGCGGCGTGCTGGTGATGGAGGGCGACGACCTTGCCGGGATCTTCACCGAACGCGACGTGCTCCGGCGGGTCGTCGCGGCGGGCCGGGATCCCGCACGCACCACCGTCAGTGAGGTCCTCACCTCGTCGGTGGTCACCTGCGGTCTGCAGAACAGCATCGATGAATGTGCGGCGCTGATGACCGCCCGCCATATCCGTCACCTCCCGGTCCGGGAGGCCCGCGGCCTGGTCGGCCTGGTGACCATCGGTGATGTGCTCGCGTTCCAGGTGAGCGAGCAGCAGACCACCATCGAGCAGATGAACAACTATCTGTTCGATCTGCGCTAGCCGATGCGATGCTTCGAAGTGGCCAGCTGCGTCTCGGTGTCGGGCTTCGCCGGTCGGTGGTAGAGCTGGCCGTGTCCACCGGCGGGAGGGGATCCACCCGCTGGCCCCCGGTGACGTGATCACCTTCCACCTGGTCGGTGCCGAGCGCCCGGATCCCGAGGTGTCGTCCGTCTCGCCGGGCCGATCATGAACGGCCGAAGGCGGCGCGGGAGATGACCCGGCGGCTGTCGGACGAAGTGGAGGGCGGGCTCGCGCGGGAGTTCGCGCCCGAGGAGCAGTCGGTCGCGCGCGATCTGCTCGCCCGGTACGGCGTGGCCGCGCACGATCGGGAGGTGGATCGGGTTCGCCGCGCGTTGCTCTCGCTCAGTCGGGGAAAGCTGGACCTCCTCGGCCACTATCTGGCGATCGCGCAACACGACTACCGCGACGTACTCTACTGGGCGGATCATCCGGAGCAGGCGCCGAAGCGGTAGCGCCGGGCTCGCGCAGGTCGACGCGGAGCTTCCCATGTTCCACATCGTCTGGGTCTTTCGGGCGGCGCCCGAGCGGGCACTGGAGTTCGCGGCCGCCTACGGGCCCGGGGGCGGCTGGGTTGGGCTCTTTCGGGAGGGGGCCGGCTACCGTGACACGGAGCTGTTCCAGAGCCAGACGGACCCATCCCGTTTTCTCACCGTTGACCGCTGGGACTCACGGCGCGCGTACGAGCAGTTCCGCCGCGAGCGCGGGAGCGACTACGCGCGGCTCGACGCGGCCTGCGAGGCGCTCACCGTTGAGGAGGAGTTTCTCGGAGCCTTCGGTGAGTGACCCGGCATGACCGCCGTCGGCTCGCTCCCTGTGGTGATCGGGTTGCTGGCGGGTCTCGGGACCGCGCTCCCCCAGGTCCTCTCCGCCCAGCGTCCCGCGGTGGCCGCAGACTTTCTCGGCGTGACCCAGTGCGACGGCGATACCGCGGTGAGCCGAGTCCGCTCCGACCTGACCGACTCCGCTCTGATCGCGCAGGTCGAGGCCCACGAGCGGGTGCACCGGATCCAGGCCGCCGGCTACCCCAGCTGTCAGGCGTTCGTGGCCACGCTGCGGTCGGCCCGGCGGATCATCGAGGCCGAGCTGCCGGCCTATTGTGCCCAGTGGCACGTGGCGGTCGGCCAGGGGGCCGATCCCGCGGACACCCGGCGGGAATACGCCTGGCGTCTGGCGGCACAGTCCGGGGCGATGGAGAATCGACTCGGCATTCTGGCGCGCTTGGAACGGGAGTGCTCGTGAGCGGCGGCGTGCATGATCCGCCGCATTCCGGCAGGAGGTGATCCCCCATGACCGTCGATCCCGCCCACCAGGGAACCCCCTTGAGTCTCAAGCTCGCGGCGCTCTGTTTTCTCCTGTTTGCCGTCGCGGTGCTGCTCAACGCCGCCACCCAGTCCGCCGCCGGCTGGCTGGTGACTCGGCAGATCGCCCGCGCCGGATTCCGCGTGGTCGGGGCAGGGGCCGTGGCGTGGGGGCTGTTCCGCGCCGCCCGCTGGGCCTGGGTGCTCGGCCTCGTCCTCGGCTCATTCTGGTTGGTCGCCGGTCTCCTCACCGTGATCGTCCTCGAGCGGCACGACCTGGAGTGGCTTCGGCCCAGTGGCTTTCAGGTGTTTCTCTTCACCTCACTCGCCTGCCTGGGCCTGGCGATCGCGCTGCTGCTCTCGTCCTCCGCGCGACAGGCGGTCCGGCGGCCCCCTGTCTGAGCGCGGGAGTGCAAGCCGTTCAGGAGTGATCACGGGTTGATACCCGAGGAGCGCGTGCGATGGATGAGGAGATGACATCGACGACCTTCACCCTGGAAGGGTTCCGGGTGCTCCACTCTCTCGGAGTCGTCCGGGGCGTGACCGTGCGCTCGCGATCGCTCTTTGGGAACATTGGCGCGCGACTGGAAACCCTGCTCGGTGGGCACATCAGCATGCTGAGCTCCCTCTGTGAGCGAACCCGGCAGGACGCCTTCGAGATCCTGCTGGCCCAGGCGCAGCGGCGGGGCGCCAACGGCGTCGTCGGGATCCGCTACGACGCCACCGAGATCATGTCCGGCGTCACCGAGGTGATCTGCTACGGAACCGCGGTCGTGGTCGAGCCCTGGGGCGAGGGGGAGTGATCACGAAGATCCGCGACCACCAACCCGGCCTCGTCCCGTCTTCTGCTGTAGCTCGTCGATCCGCTTGGATGCTTCCGGCTTGGTCAGCTCGGGGTCGACCTCCTCTCCTGCTTCGCTCGCGAGCGTGTGGAGGAAGAGAGGCCGCCTTTCCCCGAATGAAAGCCAAATCTAGCTAGATTTCACGCGAGGGAGATGGCGTTAACGTGCTGACGCAGTGTGATTTGGATTACGTCGTCGATGCGTTCGACCGGCCGTCCGATTAGATTACTCACGCGCGGTCTTGGTCCGCGCCCGGTGGACCTCCGTTACGCGCGCATCCACCTCGAGTAGCGCACACCTCCCGCCCTCTGAGAGCCTTGCGTGTCGAGTTATAAGCCAGAGCAGCGCCGCCTCCTCTGTCGCGGCCGAGAATTCCACTTCGTATCGTACGAGGCGCGCGCGGCGAGCGAGCGCCGCGGCGAATCCGCCCTCCCCCCGATGTGGTTCCTCATGAACGAGGGCAAGCGGTGTCCAGTCATGGCCCATGTGATCGGCCAGGAGTCCTCCGAGACGGACCGAGCACTCCTGCGCTGGGTGGAGAAGGAAGTGTTCGGATCGGCGCCCGGCAACGGCAAGGCCCGTGAGCAGTGATGGCGCCGTCGTCGGCGCCGCTCGCTCGCGGGCTGTGATCGCGGCGATTCTGCTGGGCTCGGCCGCGGTCGCCCTGGCGCCCGCGGTCGTCGCCCGGACGGAGCGGATGCAGACCATGCGCGCCGAGTGGCGAAGCGTCCTTGCCCAGTGCCGGGAGCGGTACGCCGGCGCCCGGAGCGCGGCGGACACCGCGCGCGCCGACGTCTGGTATCCCGCTACTCGGCGCGAACGCCGGCCCGCCGATCCCGCCTGCGCCGCCTATCGCAAGCACGGCATGCTCCGCTAGGGGCATCCAGGCCCGGAGGCGAGAAATGGGTGCACCGGATGAGCAGGAGACCGTCGCCGAGCGCTGGCGGATCCGTCCCGCCCGGGGCACGGATCGATCGTTCATTCTCGCGCTCGCGCCGCGACTCTCCTCCGGCTTCCCGCTGCCGCCATGGCGCACTACGGCCGAAGTCACTCGGGCCGAGCAGCTGACGCTGGCGGCCGCCCTGGTCGCTCCTCCCGAAGGCTCGGCTCTGCTGCTGGCCGAGGATGCGGGAGGCCGACCTGCGGGCTTCGTCTACCTCCAGTCACTCGCTGACTACTTCGAGCAGGCGGCCCACGCCCACGTGTCCGTCCTGGCCGTCAGCGCGGAAGCGGAGGGTCGCGGTGTCGGTCGGGTCCTGCTCGAGGAGGCCGAACGCTGGGCCCGGGAGCGCGGGTATCCATTCATCACGCTCAACGTGTTCGAGCAGAACGTCCGGGCCCGCGGGATCTACGAGCGGCAGGGCTATGTGCCGGAGACCCTCCGCTACGTGAAGCCGTTGGCTGCCAGGCAGGGCTGACCGCGAGACGGGGAGGCTGCCCATGGCGGGGCGTCTGGAGTCGATCTGGATCAAGCGGGCGCATCGGGGGCCCATGGATCCGGTTCCGCGCGCGGCCCTGGTGAGCGGCCGCGGTCTCGCCGGAAGCGTGGACCGGAGTCGTCGCCGGCAGGTCACCATCATCGAGCGCGAGGTCTGGGGCCGCCTCATGCGGCAGCTCGGCGGAGACGTCCCGCCCAGCGCCCGGCGCGCCAACCTGATGGTGAGCGGGGTTCCGCTGAAGGAGAGCCGCGACCGCGTGCTGCTGATCGGCGGGTGCCGCCTGCGCATCCTGGGCGAGACCCGGCCCTGCGAGCGCATGGACGAAGCGCTACTCGGCCTGCGTGCCGCCATGGAATCGGCGTGGGGTGGAGGCGCATTCGCCGAGGTCCTGGACGACGGCGAGATCGTGGTCGGCTGCGAGGTGACCTGGGAGCCGGAGGGCAGATGATCAAGTTGCTGGGGTGGATCGGAGCGACGCTCGGCAGTGCCGTCGGGTGGTGGGTGGGAGACCGGATCGGCCTCTTCGCCGCGTTCCTTCTGAGCGTCGTGGGTACCGGTGCCGGGCTGTACCTGGGTCGATGGATGGCGGACGCGCTGGTCGACTGAGGGGTCCGAATGCGAGTGGCGGGGGGGCTGGGGTGGGAGGCGTAGTCCGGCCCCCCCCCCCGAGGGGGGGCCTGCGGCCCGCGGGGTGCGCCCCCGGTGCGCCCA